>JAKAPL010000003.1 GCA_021807105.1 Myxococcales bacterium
GCTTTACGCGACGCCTCGTCGGTCGTCGCTCTCGCTTGCCCTTCTCGGCTCGCGGTCTCGAACGCCTCGCTACGCCGTACCGTGAATAAGACGGGCTCAACCGACCCGCATCTCTCCGCCCAGGATTTCGTTGTCGATGAGCCGCGTCCTCCCGATGAACGCGGCGACGAGGGCGATCGTCGTGGCCCTCGCGGTCCGCTCCGGGAGCAACGTGTCGCGGTCGCGCAGCTCGACGTAATCCATCCGGGCTCCGTTCGCGGCGAGCGGGATGAGGATCGCCTCCCGGAGCTTCTCCACGTCGCGCTCACCGGCCGCGAAGAGGCGGCGCGCGGCGAGGAGCCCCTCGCGAAGGCACGGGGCCCCCCGGCGCTCCTCCGGCGAGAGATAGGCGTTTCGGCTGCTCATCGCGAGGCCGTCCGGCTCGCGGACAATCGGCGCGCCGACGATCTCCGTCGGGAGCCCCAGGTCCAGCGCCAGCCGCTCGACGATCTTGAGCTGCTGATAGTCCTTGCGGCCGAAGACCGCGACATCCGGGGAGAAGAGGACGAGGAGCTTCGTGACGACCGTCGCGACCCCCCGGAAGTGGCCGGGGCGGCGCTCCCCGCACAGTCCCTTCGCGAGCCGGGCGACCTCGACCGAGGTGTCGAAACCGGGCGGGTAGAGCTCGGCGGGCTCGGGGTGGAAGACCGCGTCGGCCCCCGCGGCGCTGCACTTCGCGACGTCGCCTTCGAGATCGCGCGGATAGCGGGCGAGGTCCTCGTTCGGGCCGAACTGCAACGGGTTCACGAAGATGGAGACGGCGACGCGGGAGGCGCGCCTCTTCGCCTCGCGCACGAGCGAGAGGTGGCCCCCGTGCAGTGCGCCCATCGTGGGCACGAGCGCGACCCGGAGAGAGGCCCGGCGCCACTCGGCGACGAGCGTCCGGACCTCGGGGACCGTCGCGAGGCGGATCATGGGGCGCGGCCGATCATGACCCGGGTCCCGGTTCCTCCCGGGACAGCGGGGGATGCGGTCCGGATCCGTCTACTCATCCCCGTCCTTCGCCGGCGGCACGAGCCGGATCTCCGGATCGGCGAAGCTGTGCGCGGTCGCGGGGAAGGCGCCCGCGCGGACCTCCGCCAGGTAGCGTGCGACGGCGGCGGAGGTCGCCTGACCCAGCTCGGCGAAGCGCTTGACGAACCGGGGCGTGAACGACGGATCGAGGCCGAGCAGGTCGTAGCAGACGAGGATCTGGCCGGAGCACGACGGGCCGGCGCCGATGCCGATCGTGGGGATGCGGAGCCTGCCGGTCACCTGCGCGGCCAGCTCGGCGGGGATCGACTCGAGCACGACCGCGTAGCAGCCGGCCTCCTCCAGGGCGAGCGCGTCCTCGAGGAGGCGGCGGGCCTTCTCCTCGCCGCGCCCCTGGACGACGTAGCCGCCGAGCTTGTGGAACGATTGCGGCGTGAGACCGAGGTGTCCCATGACGGGGATCGACGCCCGGACGATCGCCTCGATCACGGGGACGAAGTCGCGCCCACCCTCGAGCTTGACCGCCTCCGCGCCGCCTTCCGCGACCAGGCGCACCGCGGCGCGCACCGCGTCCTCGCGGGAGACCTGGTAGGTCCCGAAGGGCAGGTCCGCGACGAGGTGGGCGCGGTGGACGGAACGGGCGACGGCGCGCGTGTGGTACAGCATGTCGTCCAGCGTAACGGGAAGGGTGTGCGGGTGGCCCTGGACGACCATCCCGAGCGAGTCGCCCACGAGGATCGCGTCGAGCCCGGCCTGATCGAAGAGGCGGGCGAAGGTCGCGTCGTAGGCGGTGAGCATGCCGATCCGCTCGCCCGCGTCCTTCATGGCCTGCAACGTCCGGATGGTAACCTTCTTCACGGTCTACCTCCTTCTCCTCGGCCGCGGGGGTTTTCGGGTCCGCCGGCTCTCGGGTAGCGCGTCCTTCCGGCTCGCGCTCCCGGGCGGTCCTTCGCTTCGCCCCGTCAGCGCGCGGCCGCGCCGATGGGGTGGTAGTGGCGCATCCCCTTCTGCATGCGGGAGATGGCGGTCATCAGCCCTTCGAGGTCCTCGGAACGAGCGACGAAGTCGATGTCCGAGGTGTCGACCACGAGCAGCGGCGTCTCGTCGTAGGTGAAGAAGAACTCATTGTAAGCCTGGCAGAGCGCCGCGAGGTAGTCCACGTCGAAACGGCGCTCGAACTCCCGGCCCCGCTTCCTGATGCGGGAGAGCAGCACGTCGAGGCGGGCCTGGAGGTAGATCACGAGGTCGGGGCGAAGGACGCGGGGGCCCATGAGGTCGTAAACCCGCCGATAGAGGAGAAACTCCTGGGGGTCGAGCGTGAGCTGGGCGAAGAGGCGGTCCTTGGCGAAGAGATAGTCGGAGAGGGTCGCGCCGGAGAAGAGATCGAGCTGGGCGAGATCCTGCTGCTGCTTGAAGCGGGAGAGGAGGAAGAAGAGCTGGGTCTGGAACGCGTGCTTGCCCCGATCGGCGTAGAAGCCCGCGAGGAACGGGTTCTCCTCGACGACCTCGAGGATGACGCGGGCCTGGAGGCGTTTGGCGAGCGCGTGGCAGAGGGTGGTCTTGCCGACCCCGATGGGGCCCTCGATGACGATGTAGCGGGTGGCCGGTTCGGTCATTGGCACGGGATGTCCCCGATCCAACCACAGCGGGCCCGCCGGGTCCACCGCGACGAGGGGGACGGCGGGGCCTCGGGAAAACCACCATAATCCCGTCTTATTCACGGTCCGGCTGCTGCGGCCTCCGATCCCGCGCCTCCCGAAGGGGGGGCTTGCCACCCTCCAAACGACTTGGGGGGAGGGGCTTTACGCCCGCCTCGTCGCTCTCGCTCGCCCTTCTCGGCTGCGGTCTCGAACGCCTCGCTACGCCGTACGGTGAATAAGACGGGCTGAACGGGCTTGTCGAGAACGGTCGAGCAGCGTAAGCGGGTCGTCCATGGGCCGTCGCGCCGTCTTCGTGTTCTGCGTCGTGCTGGCGTGTGGGGGACGGCGGCGCCCCCTGCCGCTCGGGCAGGCACTATCCCGCCTGCCGCATGCGGGAGCGGGCTCCCTGCTCTCCGAAGTCCCCGCGCCGGTGGAGTGGGTCGCCGCGCTGCGGTCCCCCGAGGAGGCGCGCCGGTGGATCGAGAGCTCCCGGCTCTCGATGCGTCTTCGCGCCCTCGGCATCGCCAGAAGCTCGCCGACGCTCCCATGGGTGGAGCGCTGGCGCGCCGTTCGGCAGAGACTCTCTCGGCTCGCCCGCGCGCCGCTGCCCGGCCTCCCCGCCCTCCTGTCCGGATCCGCCGTGTTCGTCCGCACGGCGGACGGCTTCCTCTGGATCTCGCGACTCGGCGCCCGGGATTCGGCGCTCATCTCCTTCGCCCGGGTGCTCAACGCCGTCCACCCATCGGGCCGGGAGGTGGAGATCGAGGAGCACCATGGCATTTCGATCCGGAAGGTTCGCGCCGGCCCCGGCCTCGACCTGCGTTACTACGTGCTCGCGGACCGTCTGGCCATCGCGACGGACCGCGGACTGCTCGAACGCTCGCTCGATCTCGCGCTCGGCGGGGAAGGCGCCGCGGCGGAGGGGCAGCCGGTCTTCCAGGGGCTCGAAGAAGAGGCCGAGCGGGTCGGCTTCGCGATCGCCCTCTCCAGGGACGCCTTCTCGGCGGGAGGGGGAACGCCGTTCTTCCTCCCGGGGATTCGGTGGGCGCGGCTCGCCGGCGGACCGGTGAAGGGAGCCGCCGCTGCCGGCAGCGTCACGGCTGACCTCGACGCGGAGGTCTGGCGGATGCCCGGCCCGCTGCCCTCGTCTCGGGGAGGCGACGACGCCGGCGCCGCCACGCCTGCCCCCGAGGGTCCGCTCCTCGCCCTCCTCGACGCCCCTGGACTGGATCTCCCGGCGGCCTGGGCCGCGATTCGTCCCCAACCGCCCCCCGGGGACGTGGCCCAGCCGGTGCTCCGGGCGATCGACAGGCTCGCGAGGACCCTGGACCGCGGAGCACGACTCGCCCTGGTCATGAACGCCGAAGGCGGGCTCTCGCCCGAAGCCGTCTTCGCCTCCTCGCCGCGCAGCCCCGCCGCGATGCACGAGCTGCTCGCCACCGCGCTGGCCGCCCCTCCCCCCGGCGAGACACCGGACGGGCCTCGCTGCATCTCCTTCCGTGGCGAGCCGGTGTGCCTGGCCGTCGAGGAGCGGCGGATCCGAATCGCGCCCAGGGGGGCGCTCGCCGGGGGAGCCGGGGATCTCCCCCCGGAGGGGCGCGATGCCCTGCTCACGTTCTCGCTCGGCCCGCGCGGGGGACCGGCGGATCTCACCGTGAAGCTCCCCTCCTCCGGCGGCGGGGCGGGGAGCTGGATCCTCGCGGGGGCGCGCTAGGTGGGAGCTGGTCCCCTGATCGCACTCCTCGCGATGGCCGCGCCGGCCGTCCACATGTCCGTCGATCGGGCCTTCCTCCCCGGGGAGGGGGGCGATGCCCAGCCGGTCGTTCACCTCGCCTTTCGGGACGCCCGCGAGGTCGAGATCACGCTGCGGCAAGAGCCGGACGGAAGGCGGGCGTTGCTCGGACTGCCGAGCCTTCCGAGCCAGGGTGCGCTCTCGCCGGCCCCCGCGCGGGTCGTCACCTCGATGGGGCGCCAGGTCGAGGAGGACTACGCGGACCTGTGGCGTTCGCTCTCTCCCGCCGGCCGGGCGGCGGCACGGGAGATCCTCGGACTGGGAAGACCGCTCGGCGCGGCGCTCCGTCTCCTCGTGGCCGAGCCGGATCGCGGGACAATCGAAGGGACGCCGCCCTTGCGGGCGTGGCGCCTGCCGGTCGAGGAGCCGGGATGGAACTACGCCGACCTCGACTTGGGGGCGCTGCCCGCGGGCGTCTTCCGGATCGAGGCCCGAACCATCGGGCCCGAAGGACCGCGGAGCGCGAGCCTCTTCGTGATCGTCACGCGCCTCGCTTTGCTTGCCGAGCGTGTGGCGGGCGGGACGTCGATCCTGGCCGAGGACGCGGTCGATGGGCGTCCGATGCCCGGCGTCGAGCTCTACTCGACCGGATCTCCGGAGACCTGGATCGGGAAGACCGGCGAGGGCGGCCTGTTCTCGACGCCAGGCCCGATCACGGGGACGGTCGTCGGATCGGGATCGGGACAGGTGGCGCGGATCACGCTCGAGGACGCCGTCTCTCCCGAACCCACGGACCGGGAGGCGGGCGCGGTCTTCGTGGACCGGCCGGCCTACCACGCAGGCGAGACCACCCAGGTCTGGGCCTTGCTTCGCGTGAAGGACGCCGGGACGTGGAAAATTCCCGAGGCCCAAGATGCCACCGTCGAGCTCCTGGACCGCTGGGGGAGACTCCTGCTCCGGCGGCCGGTCGAGATCTCCGTGCTCGGCGTGGTGGCGGCGAGCCTCCCGCTCCCCGCCGGGCTCGCCCCGGGCTGGTACACCGTGGCGGTCCAGTGGGAAGGGCCCGCCGGACGCGATGAACGCCGGGCCGCCGATCTGCGGATCGACGGCGGCGCGCCCCATGAGCTGGCGGCGAGGTGGGAGACTCACCCCTGGGTAGCGCCGGGCGAGGCGATCGAGGCGCGGCTCCACGTCGCCGATCGGCTGGGGCGAGGGGAGCCCGGCGTCGCCGTCCGCTGGCGCGCCCAGGAGGAGATCCCCGCGGAGACGTCTGCGCTGCACTCCCCTGGAGACGAGGAGACCGAGCCGTCGGGGATGGCCGGCGAGGGGCGAGGGGTGACCGGTCCGGACGGCAACCTCGTCGTGTCGCTGCCGGGCTCGGGGACCGTCGCCTTACTCTCCCTTCGCGCCGAAGCGACCGACCCGGCGGGGAGGACCGCGACCGCCGCCGCGTCCGTGTTCCGCGCGCCCGCCCCCGTCCTGCTGGCCCTCGCGCCGCAAAGGCGGATCGTGCGACCGGGCCACGCGGCCGTGGTCGCCGTGGAGGCCCGGACGATCGCCGGCGAACCCTTCCGCGGGTACGCGATCCTTCATGTGCGGGCCGTAGAGAATGGCGCAGCCGGAGAGACCGTGCGCGTGGACCTCGGAGAGCGGACGGTGGCGCTCGACGGCCACGGGAACGGTTCGGCCGTTCTCCCCCCTGTCCCCGCCGGCTACCTCGAGGTCGGCGCGACGGTCGCGGGCGACGATCTGCCGGAGGGTGGCCTCGCCCCGCGGCGAAGGACGGACGCGGGCCCGCCGCTCGCCCGCACCTCGATCTTCGTGACCGAGAACGGCGGTGACATCCCCACGACCCCGGATCGTCTCGAGCTCGTCCTCGATCGCGTGGCCTACGAACGCGGCGACGAGGTTCGGGCGCTCGTAATGACGCCGTTCGATTCGGGCCGGGTGCTCGTCGGCATGGCCCCCGGTGCCGGGCCGCCGGACCAAGTCCTCGCCGTGCACGGCTACTCGGGCCTGGTGCGGCTCCACGGCGTCGCCGGGGGGCGAATCGTCGCCGCCGCGCTCTCCGGTGGAACGATCTTCGCGGCCTCGGCAACGGTCCCCATCGTCTCTGCGCCGGCGCCGCTCTCCCTCCACTTGGCGGCGCCCGTGCCGCTTCGGGCGGGGCAGAAGGCGGCGCTCACGCTCTCGGCCGTCGATCGCGCGGGGCGCGGCACTCCCGCGGCCCTGGAGGTCATCGCCTCGACCGAGAACGTGCCGGCGCCTTCGCTCGACTGGTTGCTCTCCCCCGAGGCCGATCTTACGCCGATCGTCGCGGCCTCCACCGGAAGCGGCGCATCGAGCGCGGGCGGCGAGGAGGAAGCCATGCCCAGGCGCTCGATCGTGCCGTACGGTCCGAGCCGGATCGGGGTGGACGAAGAGCAGGAGCCGCGGATCTCCCTCGAACTCCCCGACGCCGTGGCCGACGATCAGGGGCGGGCGAGCGTGGGTCTGAGGGTCCCGAATTCTCGCGAGGTCCAGGTGCGGGTCCGGGCCGTCGCGGGTCCGGACCTGTTCGCCGAGCGGAGCTGGACTCTCCCGGTGGCGGCTCGCCCCGAGGTCGAGTTGGGGGCGCCGCCGTGGGTGAGGCCCGGGGACCGGTTCGCGGTCGTGGCGCGGCTGTCCGGGAGAGGGCCATCGGCCTCCGGCTGCCTCGTCGTCGTCCAGCCGGGAAACGCGACGCTCGCGCGGGACGATTGCCGGGAGGACGGGACGCGGGTGATCGAGGCCATCGCGGGGCGCGGTGGGGCAGTCCTGTTGAGCGGGTCGGTGCCCCTCCTGCCGCGCGGGATGAAAGCGATCCCTGCTCACGCTGTCCTGCCGATCGAGCCCGACGCAGGGCCCCTCCCCGCGAACGCCGGAGAGCTGGCGCGGGCCCTGACCGCGGGGCTCGCGGGGGTCCCGCTCGCCGGTGATCGCGCGGAGTTGTTCGCGGCCGCCGCCTCCGCGCTCGGGGCCTTGCCGGAAGAGGAACGCGCGCAAGAAGGCTCGCCGGTGGTCGCGCGTCTCGAAGGAGAGGAGGATCCCTCCGGCGGGTTCGGCAGGCCGGAGGGCGAGCTCGCGCGGGACGCGGCGGCGTTGATCGGACTGGTCGAGCTCTCGGAGGCCGGCGTACCCGTGGACGACGCGCTCCTCGAACGAACCCGGCGCCGCGTCGAGAGCCTGCACGACCTCGCGGCGGAGCCGGAGCACGGACGGGCGGCGCGGGCACTCGAGGTCGCGAACGGGGAGGCGCGGGGTCGGGGGCATCGCCGGCCGAGGCCGCTCGCGGATGGTTCGGCGATCGCGGGAGAGCCGGCCGCCGAGCTGGTGCGTTGGCTCGCCGACCACCGGCCTCGACCGCCGGGGGGCGCCCTCCTCGCCGGTTTGCTCGCGGCCCAGGCGGAGAAGGCCGCCGGGCCGCTCGAGATCGCGGACGTCGTGGCCGCTCTCGCCCAGCTCGATCCGGAGACTGCCGTCGCCTGGACGGCCCCCCCGGTCTTGGTGACCCGCCGCTATCGAATCGTGGAGAGGTCTCCGTGGACCGAGGCGCTGCTCGACGCGGACGAGGAGCCGACGTCCCGCCTGACGTCCCCGGTGGCCGGCCCCCTTCCGCTCGGCGCCGAGGTCGAGGTCGACCTTTCGGCCGAGATCGGCGGTCCGCCCCGGGTCGCCTGCCTGCGCGATTTTCCCCCGGCCGGCCTCGCGCCCATCGGCGCATCCGCTGAGAGCCCGGCGTTGCTGCTCTGTGGCCGCTCCGATCGCGGGAAGCTCCATTTGTCCTACCCCGCGCGCGCTCTCTTCGCGGGACGTTATGCCGCGCCTGGTCCCTCCCTGGGCGTCGCTTCGCCACCCGGGCGGGTAGAGATCGTGGAGATCGCGCCATGAAGATCCGATCGTGGCTCGCGGTCGCGGCGGTCGGGCTCGCCGCCGCTTCCCCCGGTGGACCGCAGATCCTCCTGCCGCTCCCGGGGTGGACGTCCGCGGGGGCGGCGCATCTCGTCGCCGAGGGACTCGAACCCGAACGCGGGCCGGCCGCACTCCTCTGGCTGGGGCGGCGCTGGGACCTCTCGCCAGCCCCGGATGGGCGACTGGACGTCTGGCTCCCTCTTCTCGCCGGACGAAACCTCTTCGGAATCGCGGTCGGGCCCGAAGGGGCGCGGACCGGGGGCGCCGCCGAGGCGTCGGTCCGGCTGTTCCGCACGCGCGCCGCCGGGGACGACCTGATCGTCGTCGCGGGCTGGCGACCGTCCGGCGCGCGTCTCGATCTTCGGGTCACCGATCCGTCCGGCGAGGCGTGCGATGCGAGCAGCCGGCGGACGGAGCTGGGCGGCGTCCGCCTTCGTGACGACCCGGAGAGTCCCGGTCCCCACGTCTTCCTGCTCCCGCGAGCCGTACCGGGGGAGTATCGCGTGTCGATCCTCTGCGGCCGGCTCGCGCCGGGCCAGGCCGTGCCGGTCCAGGCCCTGGCGCTGCTTTTCCCCGGGACCGCCCGGGAGGAACGGATCGATCTGGGCGGCGTCGTCGGGCGCTGCGACGAGGTCACGGATCTGGGGCGGGTCCAGGTCACCGGACGCATCGCCGGCCCGTGAACGGGGCGCGTCCAGTTGACGGATGTTCGGCCCTCGGGCGCGGGGAGTACACTGAATGCCGTGAGAGGCGAACCGATGCACGAGAACGAAGTCCGAGAAGGCCGGCGGCGGCGGACGGCCCGAGGGGAACGGGGCCAGGTCGGTGTCGAGACGGCCATCGTGATGCCGATGACGATCTTCCTCATCCTCGGCATCCTGCAGCTTTCCATGATGCAGCAAGCGCGGCTCCTCACCGAGTACGCGGCGTACCGGGCGGTGCGCGCCGGTGCGCTCCTCGGGGCCGGTGCTTCGAGCACCGACGTCTGGTGCCAGCAGATGAACGCCGCGGCCATCGAGGGGCTGCTGCCAAGCCTCGGCCGCGCCGACAGCGCGGGCGCCATCTTGAACACTTGGGCCTTCGGCTCGGGGAATGGGGTGACGATCCCCAACCAGAACTACGGAGATCTGATGGCGGACGTCCGGATCGTACACCTCTTTTATGCGGTCAATACGCAGAACGGCGGACCGAACGATCCGTACTCGAAGAGCTCGAGCGGGAACCAGACGGTGGACTTCGACGATCCCGACCATCCCATCACGCTGACCGTCGACGTGGTCTACAACTACGAGCTTCGGATCCCGTTCGCGGACTACATGATCCACCAGATGTGGACGGGGATGAACTACTTCAGCGACACCGTGGACCAGTTGGTGCCGGCCTCCAACTACGCGGCCAACGACACGGCTACGATGGACCTCCGGATGCGGCAGTTCAACACCGACAAGAGCACGCTGAAGAACCAGAGCGCGGGCAAGGATCTCACGAACGCCCTGCTGGTCGCGGCCCAGATGAGCCCGCCGCACTACTTCGTGCCGATCCGGTCCGCGTACTCGATGCGCATGATGGCCAACTTGCCGTCGGGGGTGGATATCAACGCCGGCAAGGGCAGCGGCGGCGTGGAGTGCGCCACCTCGATGCCCCCGCTCACCTCCTCCCTATGAACCGCCGATCCCGGAAAGCCGCCCGCGGCCAATCCATCGTCCTCCTCGCGGCCACCGCCGCGCTCCTCGCGTTCACGCTGATGACCACGCTCTCGATCGGCAAGGCCATCAAGGAGCGGGTCCAGATCCAGCAGGCCGCCGACGCCTCCGCGTACTCCGAGGCGGTCCAGGAGGCCCGGGCGTTCAACTACTACTCGTACACAAACCGGGCGATCATCGCCCACTACGTGATCATGATGTCGATCTACGGGCACATGAGCTACCTCGCGTATTACGAAGGCGTCCTCCAGGGCATGGCCTCCTTCGAACAATGGGGCTGCAACGACAGCGGCTGGGGGCTGATCATGTTGACGATGCTCGGCGAGTGCGAGGGCTACTGCGCCGTCGCCGCGGGATGCGGCCCGTGGTGTCCGGCCTGCTGCGACTTCATCCCCAAGTGCATCGCCTGCAACGAGTGTCTGTTCGTCAGCCCGGACGAGTACGACGGGATCGTGAACGCCTGCGACAAGCTCACGACTCGAATCAACGATCTCGACAAGTACCTCGGTAAGAGCCAGGGCACGAACAGCGGCGAGATGAACACCCTCAGCCAGCGCGCCAACGACCATCGCGATTACGGCAAGGCCCTGGTCGACCTCCAGCAGGAGGCGATCGACGTCGGCTTGCAGGCGGCGCTGACGGGGGTCGGGACCAAGAGCCTCAACCAGCAGATCGCGCAGCAGTTCGACCCGCAGTACAACACGCCCAACGCCGCCCTCATCGGCGCCATCAACACCCATGGCGTCCTGGGCGACAGCCACGCGGCCGGCTACTGCAGCGGGGTCACGAGCACCCTTTGCGGCAACGGCACGACCTCGCTGTCGTCCCAGCAACAGGCCGCGAACGCGAGCCGCTACGGCCCGGCCGAGCTCGACCCCTCCATCGACTGGCTGCGCAACCGGCCCGATGGGATGATCGGCCTCATCAGCGACGCTTACCTCGTGATGGGGAACCCGATGCAGGATCGCAAGCGCATCCAGTCCGGCATGTGGTGGGGCACGGGCATGTCGCGCGAGATCACGAACCCGGGCGGCGATCCCACCACCGTGATCGAGAGCAAGGCGCAGGGAGGCGGCGCCAGCGGCGGCGGCGGCGGCGGGGGGAGCTACGCGGTCGGGGGCGCCGACCATGGCGAGCTCGGGATGGCGGTCGACCTCGTCTGCGCGAGCGGCGATGGCCCGGTCGTCGGATTCGGCCTTCCGCAGTCGATCAGCACCTGGGCCTATTCCAAGCCGAGCTGCGATGGGAACAGTATCGTCAATTACAACGACGGGACCCAGCAGCAGGTCAGCACCATCGGCGGATGCAACGGGGCCATCAAGGGGCTTGGGCTGCCCACCGTCAACTTCAATCCGGGCTGCGCGGGCGCGACCTGCGGCTCGGACGGCGCGCTCAGCCTCTTCAATGAACCGCGGACCTGGGCGCTCGTCACCAAGAGCTTCTCGAGCCCGAGCGCCCAGGGGCCGTTCGGGATGAACAAGTCGATGACCGTCTTCGGCGGGACGTACCGCTACAACAACGGGATCACCCTCCAGCCCGGCGACCCCGATTACTCCACGGAGCGGGGGAGCCTCTGGGGGCTCTCCCAGGGGCTCGCCTACTACCACCGGCCCGGCGACTGGAAGGAGCCGCCGAACTTCTACAACCCGTACTGGCGCGCCAAGCTCCTGCCGCTCGACTGGAAGCCCGGCTCGCTCGGCGTCGGCCCGGCGACCGACTACGCCGAGGTGCTCAAGGCCGGCGGCATCCCCGCGGGCTCCGCCGTCAAGCTCGCGGGCCTCCCCATTACCCAGTGAGGATCTCGATGAAGACGCCTCGAAGGCCGGCGCGCCGCGGCAGTGCGATGGTGGAGCTGGCGCTCTTCATGACCGTGCTCGTCCCGGTGATCATGTACTCGGGCTACCTGGTCGACGCCCTCTTCTTCAGCCTGAAGGCCCAGGAGGCGATGTCGGCGGCCGCGTGGGACATGACCGGCCGGCTGCTGCACGACTACTGCCCGGGCAACGAGAGCTCGTGCGTGTACGACCACCCCGGGAAGTACGCCAACGCGATCAATACGGTCGGCTCCTGGGAGAAGGGCCGTTACCTGGGGCTCGACGTCTGGCCGGCCGACGCGACCGGTTCGGCGTTGACCGCGCTCGCCGGGACCGGCGCCAAGGGGTTCCTCTCGGGACAGGAGGTCTGGTGCGGGACGCTCGGGAGCGGGGTCAGCGATCCGGTCGGCGACATCATCTCGAAGGTGCCGTCGCTGGGCTCGCCCTCGCCCGCGACCGCTCTGCACCAGGGCGGCCTCATTACCTGCCAGGCGCAGGCCACGGTGCAGAACTACTACCTCGGCAACAAGCCGAGCACGAGCACCACCATCGGGCCGGAGCAGCAGACCCTCTGGCCGTCGGTCGGGGACATCACCGTCTGCGGGGCCGGGGGCGCGTCCGGCGGGAGCTGCCCCACCCAGACGACCTTCGTGACGTACACCGACGACTGGGGGCTCGCCGAGGACGGCACGGGAAGCGGAACTCCGGCCTGGGAGAACTGGCCGGACGATTCCCAGTCGAACTACGAATTCGGCAGGCTGGGAAAGACGGTCTTCGAGTCCACCTATCCCTCCTATCTCCAGACGGCCGAGGCCGCCGACGAGACGTGCTTCCAGTCCTGCTGCGAGACGATGCTGGGGCCGGTCGACGACATCGTGCTCCTCGACAAGGAGTTCGCCATGAGCACGCCGTACAACGCGTTCAACCTGGCGGAGATGAACGAGCAGAAGGACGGCGTCGGCAACGCGTCGCTGGACAACCAGAGCTACGACCCGGTGGATAACTACGAGGGCGGCAACAACATCCAGCAGCCGTCGTACACTTGGCCGATGGAGCACTACAAGGCTGGCCCCATCGCCGCGGACGCCAACAAGGGCGCCTGGTCCGCGCGAAACAATGATTATCTCGGCCAGTAGCTCGTGCTGATCCCGGTCGTCCTGTTCGCCGCGACGCTGGCGGCACCGGCCGCGGCCTCCCCCTCGCCCCCAGGCTCGCCGCCTACGGGAACCGCCGCCCTCTGGGAGGTCCTCGGCCACTTCGACGAGTACCCGGCCGCTGTCCCCTACCAGGTCGCGGACCAGATGAAGGTCGGGAGCGCGACGCTCCGGATGGCCGGGTTCACGACGGCCGATTCGCCCGCCAAGGTCCTCGCCTTCTACCGAGCCGAGTTCGTGCGCGAGAAGCTGATCCTGCCCCCTGGCCCCCCTCCGGGAGACATCCCGTACGAGGGGCTGACGGGCTTCGACCTCCACGCGAAGCTCCAGAAGACGGTGATGGTCATGGACGGAGGGGGGGGCCCGACCCGGGTGATCCTCAGCGTCTCCCCCGAGGCCGGTCTCGACGAGGAGACGCTCACCAGCGAGTCCAAGGTCCCCGCGGGGCTGCCCGTCTTCCCCAAGTCCTCGGACGTCTTCCGAACCGACGGGGAGGACGGCCCCCGCTGGAGCAGCACCATCAGCTACCAGGCGAGCGGCAAGCCGGCCGAGGTCCTCGACTACATCCGCAAGGGCCTCTCGGAGAAGGGCTGGGCCCAGGCGCCGGCGGCCGACACGTTGCCCGGGCAGGGGCTGCGCTACTTGAGGTCCGGCGAATCCGTCGACATCATGCTGCGGCCGCTCGACCTCGGCTCGACCGAGGTCACCTACCTCTACGTGCACTAGGAGGCTGGTGGGAACCCGTCTTATTCACGGTCCGGCTGCTGCGGCGTCCGATCCCACGCCTCCCGAAGGGGGGGCTTGCCACCCCTACCACGACATGGGGGGGTGTGCTCGCTCCTTCCTCCTGCGGCGTGCTTTACGCGACGCCTCGTCGGTCGTCGCTCTCGCTTGCCCTTCTCGGCTCGCGGTCTAAAAACGCCTCGCTACGCCGTACCGTGAATCAGACGGGCTTAGGTCTCGGCGCTCTCGCGACGGCACCCATTTCACATCAAGCCTCCTAGCGCTTCGCGAGCACCGCGGCGTAGAAGCCGTCGGTGCCGTGACGCTGCGGCCAGAGCCGCAGGCCGAGCTCCGACCGGAGCATCGCGGGGCCGCCCGCGAGCGGCTCGTCGAGCGCCGCCGAGAGGTCGGGGCCCAGGACCTCGCGCCAGGGAGCGACCGCGAAGTCACCCGACAGCGCGAGGAAGCGCGCCACGACCTCCTCGTTCTCCTCCCAGAGCAGGCTGCAGGTCGCGTACACGAGCCGGCCGCCCGGCCGGACGAGGGGCGAGAGCCGCTGCAGGATTGCGAGCTGCCGCGCCGCGTGATCGGCGATAGCCTCCTCGGACAGCCGCCGCCGCGCGTCCGGGTTTCGCCGCAGCGATCCCGTCCCGGAGCACGGCGCGTCGACGAGCAGGAGGTCGGCCTTCCCCGAGAGCCGATCGATCGCCGGGGGCAGCGGTCCCCCCTCGGCGATGGCGACGCAGCGGATGTTGTCGGCGCCCGCTCGCGCCGCCCTCGGACGCAGCATCGCCAGCCGGTCCTCGCGGGCGTCGAGCGCCCAGATCTCGCCCCGATTTCCCATCGCCGCCGCGAGCGCGAGGCTCTTTCCTCCCGCGCCCGCGCAGCCGTCGACGACCCGTCGCCCCGGTGGAACCCCGCAGGCCAGCGCGATGAGCTGGCTCCCCTCGTCCTGGACCTCGAAGAGTCCATCGTGGAAGGCCCGCAGCCCGAAGGCGTTGACGTGCGCGGGCAGGACGAGACCCCAGGGGGAGTAACGGCACGCCGCCGGCCGCGCGCCTTCGGCGGCCAGCCGTTCTCCGAGCTCCCCGGCCGCCGTCCGCAAGAGGTTCGCGCGAACCGTGAGCGGCGCCCTCCGGTTGAGGGCGCTCGCCAGCGCGGCGGTCTCCGCGGCGCCGAGCCGCCCGCCGAAGCGCGTCACGAACCAGCCGGGGAGGGACGTCTCGACGGCGATCCGTTCCCAGGGATCCTCCTCGCCTTCCAGGACGCTCCCGCGGAGCGCCGCCGCCCGCTCCGCCACCCGCCCTGGCAGCTCGCCCGGCGGAGGCGCGTCCCCGGCGAACGCCGCCGCGACGGCGAGCCGAAGCACGTCGAGGCGGGTCGCGGAGAGCGTCGCCCGTGGGACGCGCAATTCGCCCAGGGCGCGGTCGAGCACGGTCTCGACCAGCCGATCCTGCCGCAGGAGGCGGTAAACGGCCTCCGCGACCGCGCGCCGCTCGGCGCTCCAGAGTCCCCGCTCCCGGCGCAGCACGCGAGAGAGGGTCCGGTCGGCGAGCTGCCCCTCGGCGCGAATCGCCGCCAGGACCTCGAGGATGACCGCGAGGATCCGGTCGGGGCGAACGCGGCTCCGGAGACCCTGGGCTTTCACTCCCATGGCCGCTGCCTTACCACACGGCTCCTAGGAGGCTGCTGTTTTTCGCGGGGATGCTTCACGCCAATCCCCGAAGCCCAGTGCCGGCGGGACGCCGGCGTTCCGAGGATACCCTCACGGTCGTCGCGCACGTTTCACACCAGCCTCCTAGAAAGGCCAGCCGCGCGGCGCGAGCCTCCTCGGAAGGAGGACAGGCTCCGGCCATCCTCGGCCCGCCCGACAAAATGGCACGAGAAAGAAGCGGCCTTCCCGCGAGACGTGCCAAAAAGTCCCGCGACCGTTCACTGCTCGGAGAGGCAATGGCCATGAGGCGCCCAGGGAGCCAGGAGCCATGGATCGGCTGCTCTTCCGTTGCTTTCATGGCTTCCACCCGTATCTGCCGCGGGAAACGCGGATCCGATCCGTAAGCGGTTACCAAGCTCCCCGCCGCGTGGGGGCCTCCTCGTCACCACGGAGAATCTCCCGTCCATGTCCGCCCGGCGCCCTGTTCGTGCCCTGGCCCGCGCCTTGCTATGATATCCCGTCATGAGGTCGTGGCCTCTCCTCACCGGGATCGCCTTGCTGGGCGCCGTCGCGACGGCGACGCCCGCGTCGGCGCAGGTGACCAACGCCTACCTGGACGGCAACGCGACCTCCCCCATCTACTCGGGGTACGTCTGGCCGTTCCACTACGCCGGCTGCGAGGCCGGCTACAGCAACTCGCAGAGCGCCAACAGCGCGGCCGCCCAATCGGACGAGTTTACCCTGTCCGTCCCGTACACGGAGGGGATGAGCTACCAGGCGTTCTGGAGCACGGATTCCTCCTGCGTGGCCCCCGACGGCGGCGCGAACAACCTCCCGATGCAGCTCAACCTGATCGGGGTCGGCGGAACGCCCACCGAGGACGTGCAGGTCAACCTCGAGTCGGTGCTGGCGACGGCCACCGGCGCCACGGATCCCTGCGACAGCCAACCGCCGCTCTCGGGCACCGGCTACGTGTGCGTCAACGAGAACGGGTACGGCGTGGGGGGCTATGGTTACGGCTATGGGTATGGGGGTTACGGCACGACTTCCATGCCCTTCTACGTGACGGTCGAGTACGACATGGCCGCGCCCCAGGCTCCTGGGGGCTTCGCCGTCACGCCGGCGGACGGCGAGCTCGACGTGTCGTGGACCTTCCCTTACGCCCAGGGGGGAGGCGACAACGCCGACCACTTCGTGGTGTTCGCCCAGGAGGATCCGGCCACCAGCCCGGACGTGTTCGGCACCTGCCAGCCCGCAGGGGGCGTCGCGGACGGCGGCATCGCCGACGGCGGCCCGGCCGGCGCGGCCATCGCGGACGGCGGCGCCGGGGATGGCGGCGCCGCCGGCGGGGGCGCCACGGACGGCGGCGTCGCGAACGGGGGCTCGTACGTCTCCTCGACCGCGAGCTCCGATCCCACCCACTGGGCCATCCAGCAGACGGTGCAGAACCCCGGCAACGCGAACCTCTCGTATCCCATGACCGGACTCACGAACGGCGTCTGTTACGACGTCGCGGTCATCGCCTTCTACAGCGACGGCACGCAGGGAAACCCGACGGCCACCGTCACCGCGGCCCCCATCGAGATCCTCGACTACTGGCGGCTCTACCGGAAGTCCGGCGGCCAGGACCCGGGCGGGCTCCACTGTCAGGCCGCCGGAGGTGGGCTCGCGCCCCTCGCGTTCGTGCTCGCGGCCCTCGTCTTCTTCCGCAGCCGCCGCCGGAGGACATAGGTGCGCCGCGCCGGCTTGGCCGCGCTCCTGGTGGGACTCTTGTCCGCCCGGATCGCGCTCGCGGACGATCCGCGCCCGAGTGTCTGGAGCATCGAGGTCCGGGGGAGCACGGTCTTCTACCCCGACGCCGACGCCGCGGCGACGCCGGGAAATTACGAGTCGTTCGTCGGCCTCGACGGGGCGACGCACTCCGGCCCTCCTTTCTATGACGTCTACGGTTCGAAGCATCGTCTCCTGACGGAGCTCGAGCTCGACCGCGACGTCTGGAAAGGCTTCGGATCGGTCTCCGTCGGCCTGACCGGCGGTTACGCCGAGTTCTACGGCCACGGCATGAAGCTGTGCGCGGGGTACGACGCCTCGGTCGGCTGCCTCGCCCAGGCCGCGGGCGGCGCCGGTTACCTCCAGCAGGTCGCCGTCAACTCGAGCTTCCACCTCGTCCCCGTGCGGCTCCTCGGCACCTACCGGTTCGACGTGCTGGTCCCGCGCGGCATCCCGCTCGTGCCGTTCATCCGCGGCGGACTCGACTGGGTGCTCTACTGGAACGCCGAGCAGAGCGGGCAGATCTCGTTCGTCGCGAACGACGCCGGCGTCAAGGGGCTGGGATTGACGACCGGGTACGAGGGCGCGATCGGACTGGAGCTGCTGTTGGACTGGTTGGACGCCGAGATCGGCAACGACGCCTGGCGCGACCTGGGAATCGCGCACACCTACCTGCTCGTCGAGTACGTGGACCAGATCATCCAGAACGGCCCCGGCGACGTCGTCCACGCCATCCGGACCCTCGGAGCGACACCCGCCGCCCCGGCGATCGACCTCTCGGCGCGCTACTTCGATTTTGGCCTCGGCTTCCAGTTCTGACTTGGGGTTCGCCCTTTTCGCCGTCGCGAGGTCGAGGACGGGGCGGCGCCGCCGCCGCGACGCACAGGCGGTTTTCGTCGAAGACGTACTGAAGTACGTCGAGACGAAAACCGCCGAGCACCGAAGCGCCGGCCGCGCCGGACCGACCGCGAGTGGGCGGGAAAAGGGCGAAACCCAAGTCCGAGGAGACGCACGTCCACACCTTCGCGAACCGCCGTCCTACATCCCGCCTTCGCCGGTCGCGAAGTTACGCAGGTTCTTGGTTCCCTGCCCCTGGAAGCCGGCCGTCACGGTCCTCGGGGTGGCGCTCGTCTGGCCGCCCAGGATGTCGACCGACGCGCCGAACAGCGCCCGGATGTCGTTCCCATAGGTGGTGACGATCCCCACCGCGGCAATCGCGACGAGGGCGACGATGATGATGTACTCCGTCATCCCTTGGCCGCGGCGAGACCGTCCCCCCTCCAGAGCGGCACCGCCGCGCTCGATCGCCCGAGACCGAGGCCGCTTTTGCGTCAGTAGCAGCACCCCGGACCTCCCGCGGGGCAGGAACCGTACGTGCTGCTCGTGCCCGGCTGGATGCAGCTCTGATTCGACGGGCAATCGCCGTCGGTCTTGCAGCCCTGGGTGCAGGTCCCCTGGAAGCAGATCGCGTAGCTGTTGCTCTGACCACAGTTGCAGTCCGAATCGGACTGACAGCCGCATCCGAGGGCTTCTCCCGGATCGCTCGTGCAGCTCCCCGGGTTCGCGTTGCTGCGGCACTGTCCCGCGCCGCAGGTTTGGCTGCCGCAGGCCCCGCCACCGCCGTCGAGCTGCTCTCCGCCGTCGAGGTTCGGGCTCCCCGCGTCCTCGGTGCCGGCGTCCGGCTCCTCAGGGCAGAGGGTCTGGTCGAGGAAGTCGGAGCCGGGGAGCTTGTAGCCCGGCTCGGCGGGGACGGTGAACTGGTTGAGCACCATGTCCACGGGGTCCCACTTCTGGGCCCAGAGGCCGAAGAGGCTGATCTCGCCGCCGGCGTGCGCCTTGAGCTTGGAGAAGAAGTCGCCGTAGAGGCCGGCCTCGCACTTGAGCTTCGGATCGGACGACAGCGGATCGATCGACGCGCTGTCCTCGACCTTGATCTCCGCCCCTGCCTTCCATTCCAGTCCGATGACCGGGCCGGCGAGATCGAAGACCATGAAGGAGATGTCGAGGCTCGTCTTGCCGTACGCCTCCATGCCCGCCTCACCCGTGCCTTTGAACTGGGGGCTCGGGGGCGTGAAAGTGGACTGGTTGACCCCCTGGAACCCATCGGCCGGCGTCCAGATGAACCCGGTCGTGAACGAGTCGCTCACCGATGCTTTGATGGTCGCCGAGATCTTCCCCTCGACCTCGATGCCGACGTCGCCACGGAACTCGAGGTTCGGGATGACCGGGACGGGGCCGACCTGGATGTCGCCGAGGGACACCTCCTCGGGGGGAAGCGACTCTTGCTCGAGGTTCTCGGCGGGCCCCCAGATGTGGCCGTCGTTCGGCAGGGGGACCTCGTAGGCCTCCTTGGCGGTCACCCCGACGCCGAACGTGAGCTCCGGGGTGCCCTGGAGGACGAACTTGACGAGATCCACCTCGACGTAGGGCACGGGGACGGACACGCAGACATGCGGCCACCAGGGGTCGCACTTCTGATCCCAGTGGATGCCCTGGCGGTGCACGATGTCGATCACGATGTTGTGGTGGAAGGTGGGCTCGAAATAGATGTGGCCGCTCACCTTCCCCTTGAAATGAGTCTCGCTCTCGTCCCCTGACGGCTCCGTCGACTCGGGCTTGCTGCCCTCGTCCTCCCGCGGGGCGGGCAGGCCGTTCCCCATCGAGGGGGGCGCCGTCGTCCCGCCGCTCGGGAGCGTCCGCGGGTCCTCGTCCGGGAGGGGGATCTCGGCGTGCAGCCAGCCGTTCCAGAGGAGGTCGGTCAGGGCCGCGTTCGTGACCTCCACCACGACGGTGTCGCCGGACGGCGTGATCGAGACGATCTTTCGCAGGAACCCATGTCCGCCGCAGAGCTGGTTGCAGTAGAGCACGTCGCCGGGCTGCCGTGCGAGCAGCCAGTTCGCGTCGCTCCGGGCGAACACCAGCCGGCCGGGGAGGTTCTGCACCGAATGGACGCTCGGCGTCTTCGAGACGTCGACCGCCCGCGGATTGAGCGTGAGGTTCTGGTTCGGCTCGCCGAAGTCGGCGCGCAGCGAGGTGTAGTCGACCGAACCGTCCGCCAGCCGGTAGGTCTTCGCCGCCACGCCGCCCACCATGGGGACGGCGCCCGCCGAGCTCGCCCCGTGATCGCCAGCCCCCCCGCACGCCGTACCGCCCAGCACCGCCGCGACGAACCCCGCCAAACCCCGCAACCCGATCCGCATGACCAGACTCCCTTCCGTGGCGGACTACCGCCTGTCTCCCTCCTCCTACCACAGATGGCCGCTCACGTCATCCGTCGATCGACGGATGGGGTATCAGCCGCAGCTCCCCCCGTTGCAGCTCTCCCCGGTCGGGCAGTCCATGTCGAAGGTGCAGGAGCCGCACTGCCCGGTCGAGTAGTCGCAGCCCGGGGCGTTCGCCGGGCAATCGGTGGGCTTCTGACACTGCACGCAGCGGCCCGCGACGCAGTACGGCGCGCCGGCGTCGGCGCAATCGGCCGGGACTTGGCAGACGACGCAGACGTTGTCCGGGTTGCAGTACTTTCCGATCCCGGCGTCCCGGCACTCCGCCGCCTCGACGCATTCGACGCAGATGCCGCTGTCGAGGTCGCAGTCCGGCGTCGCTCCCTGGCAGACCCCGGGGGTCGCACAGCTCTCTGCGCAGGCCCCGTTGGGGAACGTTGGATCGCAGATGAACCCACCAGCGCAGTCGCTCGACTGGCGGCAGCCGCAGACCCCGCTGGAGAGGCAGACCGGAGCATCACCGCCGCAACCGCCGTTGTTCGTGCAGGCGCACGAACCGTTGTTGCAGTTCTCGTTCAACGGGCATTCCAGGTCCCCCTGGCAGAAGCCGCAATGACCGCCGGAGCAGCCCGGGTTGTGGTAAGGGCAGTCCGACGGTCCCAGGCATTCCACGCAGGTATAGGTCATGGGGTCGCAGCGCCCGGCATGAGGCTTGCCAGCGCAGTCGGCGTCGGACAGACAATCGACGCAGGCGCCGGTCATCGCGTCGCAGACCTGCCCGACGCAGGTGACGCCGCCGTCGGCGCAGCTCGGCCCCCCCCCGCTCGATGTCGATCCGCTCCCCGATCCGCTCGTCGATCCCCCGCCTGACGCTCCGCTCGTACTCCCGGTCACCCCGCTGGTGCCGCCGCTGGAACTGCTGCTGCCGCCGGAACTACCGCCGCCCCCGCCGCCGCTCGTGCTGCTCAGGGCCGTCCCGGTCCACCCCCCGTCGCTGCGGGTGATGACCGCCTGACACCCGAGCAGGGCTAGCCCCATCATGGCAAAGAATCGGAGTGCTCGTGCCATCGGCCCCGGCGAGCCTAGCAGAACGCGGGGAGCAAGCAAGCTCCCGCGCCAGGAGCTTCCGAGCCGATCAGAAATCCATGTCCTCGCCGCCGCCGCCGAAGTCGTCCATGTCCCCCATCCCGCCCATGCCCCCGCCCATGCCACCGCCCATCCCCCCACCCATGCCCCCACCCACCTTGCGCGTCTTCCTCTTCGGCGCGTCGGCGACCATCGCCTCGGTGGTGAGCAGGAGCGAGGCGACGGAGGCCGCGTTCTGGAGCGCCGTCCGCTCGACCTTGGTCGGGTCGATCACTCCGGCCTTCTCGAGATCCTCGAACTGCTCGGTCGCGGCGTTGAACCCGAACGCGCCCTTCTCGCCGTTGATCCGCTCGATCACCACGGCCCCTTCGTGACCCGCGTTGATGGCGATTCGCCTCGCCGGCTCCTCCAGCGCGCGCCGCACGATGTCCACGCCCATGCGCTGGTCGCCGGGGGCCTCGAGCTTCGCGAGCCGGGGCAGGCAGCGGACGAAAGCCACCCCTCCCCCGGGGACGATCCCCTCCTCAACCGCGGCGCGGGTCGCGTGGAGCGCGTCCTCCACACGGGCCTTGCGCTCCTTCATCTCGGTCTCGGTCGCCGCGCCGACGTGGATCACAGCCACCCCGCCGGCGATCTTGGCGAGCCGCTCCTGGAGCTTCTCGCGGTCGTAGTCGGAGGTCGTCTCCTCGATCTGCGCCCGGATCTGCTTGATCCGCCCTTCGATGGCGTCCCGCTTGCCCGCGCCGTCGACGATCGTCGTGTCGTCCTTGTCGATAACCACCCGCTTCGCCCGGCCGAGGTCCTTGAGCGTCAGGCTGTCGAGCTTGATCCCCAGCTCCTCGGAGACGACGTTGCCGCCGGTCAGCGTCGCGATGTCCTTGAGGATCTCCTTGCGCCGGTCGCCGAAGCCGGGCGCCTTGACCGCGGCGCACTTGAGCGTCCCGCGCAGCTTGTTGACCACCAGCGTCGCCAGCGCCTCCCCCTCGACCTCCTCGGCGATCAGGAGGATCGGCTTGCTGCCCCGGGCCACCTGCTCGAGCAGCGGAACGAGGTCGGCCATCGCCGAGAGCTTCTTCTCGGTGATCAGGATGTAGGGGTCCTCCAGGACCGTCTCCATCCGCTCCGCGTTCGTCACGAAGTAGGGAGAGATGTAGCCGCGGTCGAACTGCATCCCTTCGACGACCTCCAAGGTCGTCTCCATCCCCTTCGCCTCTTCGACCGTGATCACCCCCTCCTTGCCGACCTTCTCCATCGCCTCGGCGATGATGTTGCCGATCGTCTCGTCGCCGTTCGCGGAGATGATGCCGACCTGGGCGATCTCCTTCTTGCCGCGGGTCTCCTTGGAGAGCTTCTTCAGCTCGTCGATCACGGCCTCCACCGCGCGGTCGATGCCACGCTTCAGATCCATCGGGCTGTGACCGGCCGCAACGAGCTTGAGCCCTTCCTCGTAAATCGCGCGGGCGAGGACCGTCGCGGTCGTCGTCCCATCGCCCGCCTTGTCCGAGGTCTTGCTCGCGACCTCGCGGACCATCTTCGCCCCCATGTCCTCGAACTTGTTCTCCAGCTCGATTTCCTTGGCAACCGTCACCCCGTCCTTGGTCACCGTGGGCGATCCGAACGACTTCTCGATGACCACGTTCCGGCCCCGGGGGCCGAGCGTCACGGCCACCGCGTTGCTGAGCGTCACCACGCCGCGCAGGATGGCCTCGCGGGCGAGTTGGTGGAAGTAGATCTCTTTGGCGGACATCGTCTCCTCCGTTTTCTTTCCAAAACTGAAGTGGGCCGCGGTGCGGCAGGCGCCTACCCGCGAGCGGCGCGTAATCTAACCGCGGGCAGATCCGTGTCAAGGGTGGTTTAACCCAAGAGGAGCGACCTCGTCTTCTTGAGGCAACCGCTCGATTCCTGGACCCGTTCCCCTCCCGTCCCCGTTCTCGTCCCCGATACCCGACGGTCCGAGGCCTTCGCCCCCGGCTCATCCTTCTCGAACTCGAAGGCGTGCTCCTGCCGCCACGACGGGGCTCATCCAACGCTGGAACGATGGGTCCTGCGGCTGGAAGGGCCGCTCATGCGGCTGCAAACGTGGCTCATGCCGCATGAACCCGACTTCATCCCGGATGCGAAGCCGTTCATGGTCGATGAGATCGATCTCATCCGGCATGAATGTCGATTCATTCGCCATGAATTCAGTTTCATCCGCCTTCCCTTGGCCTTCATGGGGCATGAGCTGGCTTTCATGCAGGAGGATCGGGCCTTCATCCCGGATGCGAAGCCGTTCATGGTCGATGAGATCGATCTCATCCGGCATGAATGTTGGTTCATTCGCCATGAATTCAGTTTCATCCGTCTTCCCTTGGCCTTCATGGGGCATGAGCTGGCTTTCATGCAGGAGGATCGGGACTTCATCCCGGATGCGAAGCCGTTCATGGTCGATGAGATCGATCTCATCCGGCATGAATGTCGATTCATCCCCCATGAATTCAGTTTCATCCGCCTTCCCTTGGCTTTCATGGAGCATGCGCTGACTTTCATGCAGGAGGATCGGGCCTTCATCGAGCATGAGCTGGCTTTCATGCGACATGAGCTCGTCTTCGTGCGGGAGGAGCCTGTCATCATCGAGCATGACCTGGTCTTCATGCGGGAGGATCAGGCTTTCATGGGGCATGAGCTCGTCTTCATCCGGCATGAGCATTCCCTCCATGCCGCATGAGCGGCTCTCCATGCGGCAGGATCTCTGTTCATCCGGGATGGGCGCCAGCCACAGGCGAATGGCCGCGAGCCCCTCCTCCTGGAAGCACCGATCCTCCGCCATGAACATGACTTCAGCGTCGATGAATGGAGCGCTCTTTGCAAGGGATGTGCGTTCATCGGGGCAGCGGTGAGGGCGATCCGGGTCCGCCGCCGTTTCGTGCCGAACGCTTGCGGCGTTGCGCCTGCATTATCGCCTCTGGCGTCGCACGATCGCGAGGTCATGATGCATGGAGGTCGACAGGTGCGGACCGCGAGAGGCGATCGCCCCCGCGCGATCGCGATCCATGCGCGTCTTCGTCCTGGCCGAGCCCCATGGAATCGATCGATGAACGGCTCTGGGGGCTGCGCTGCCCGCAGGCGTGAGGAGGGAGCACGCCCCCTGAGGTCGCGGTAGGGATGGCAAGTCCCTCCGTCGCGCCCTGCTCGGGCGATAGGGGCGCCTCGACTTCTGGGGTCAAGAGCGAAGCTGGGGAGCAGCCCCCTTCTCGCCGCTCAGGGCCGCGCCTCAGAAGGGGTGAGGCCGCGTACGGACGGATCGGGGGAGCGCCCGCCCCATCGTCCTCGCGACGTGGTAACGTAGCCCCGATGGCTCGCCCCTCCGCCGTCGGCGACGCTCTGGCGTTAGGCATCGACCTCGGGACGTCCTATAGCTGCGTCGCGGTCGTCCAGGACGGCAAGCCCGTCGTCGTGCCCAACGAGCGCGGGGAGCGAACCCACGCCTCGGTCGTCTCCTTCCTGCCAGACGGGGTCGTGCGCGTCGGCAACGAGGCGAAGAAGAACATCGTCCTCAACGCGGAGAACACGATCTACAGCGCGAAGCGGCTGATCGGCCGCTTCTTCTTCTCCGAGGAGGTGAAGCGGGCGCGAGCGCTGATGTCCTACACGATCGTCGAGGGAGAGAACCACGGCGTCCGCGTCCGGGCCGGCGGCCAGGATCTGTCTCTGCCGGAGGTCTCGGCGTTCGTGCTGCGGGAGATGAAGGCCATCGCCAGCCGCTTCCTCGGGCACGAAGTCACCCGGGCGGTCATCACGGTCCCAGCCTACTTCAACGACAACCAGCGCCAGGCGACGCGCGACGCGGGCCGGATCGCCGGGCTCGAAGTCCTCCGGATCGTGAACGAGCCGACCGCGGCGGCGCTCGCCTACGGCGTCGGGCGCGGGCTCAAGCAGAAGGTGGCGATCTACGATCTGGGCGGCGGCACGTTCGACGTGTCGATCCTGGAGATCGGCGGCGACGTGTTCGAGGTGCTCGCGACCGCGGGAGACACGTTCCTCGGCGGCGACGACTTCGACGCCCGGATCGTCGGCTGGCTCGCGGATGGCTTCCTGAAGGAGCACGCACTCGACCTGCGGCAGAATCGCGTCTGCCTCCAGCGGCTGAAGGAAGCGGGCGAGAAGGCCAAGATCGACGTGGGCCGGGAGGGCCGGGCGGCGATCCATCTCCCCGCGATCTGCCAGGACATGCAGGGGCGGGTCATGGATCTCGACCAGACGCTTCCCGCCGCGCAGTTCGACTCGATGGTCGGGGACCTGGTCCAGCGGACATTCAAGGTCTGCGACGAGGCGCTCCAGTCGGCGCACCTCGCCGCCGCGGATCTCGACGTGGTGATCCTCGTCGGCGGCCCCACCAGGTTGCCGATCATCCGCCGGTCGGTGGAGCAGTACTTCCAGAAGAACCCGATCACCGGCATCGACCCCGACGAAGTCGTGGCGATGGGAGCGGCCCTCCAGGCCCAGGCGCTCCTCGACGTCCGGGCCGCCAACACGCTGCTCGACGTGACGCCGCTGACGCTGCGGATCGGGACGGTGGGCGGCTACACCGAGACGATCATCGACAAGAACACGCCGATCCCGATCGAGAAGACGAAGTCCTTCACGACGAGCCGCGACGGCCAGGACCGGGTCCGGATCCGGGTCTACCAGGGCGAGGACGGTCGGGCGGAGGCGTGCGAGATGCTCGGCGAGTTCGAGTTCACGGGATTCCGCGTGGGCCTGCGGGGAGAGGTCAGGATCGACGTGACCTTCGAGATCGACAGCAACGGCATCGTCAACGTCTCGGCCGCCGACGCCGAATCGGGGCAGCGGGCCTCGACGACCCTCCACCTCTCTTCCGGCCTGACCGAGCAGGATATCCAGGCCGCGTCGACCCGGGTCGCACGGGCGCCCGACCTGCCCGCGACCCTGTAGGGCGGCGGCATGGACCCAGCGTTCGAGATCGAGACCGAGGCGCTCTGGGGGGTCCTCGACACGCTCGACTATTTTCAGCTCCTCGACCTGCCCCGGACGGCGAGTCCGGCGCAGATCCGGCAGGCTTTCCACGAAAAATCGCGGCTCTACCACCCGGACCGGATGAGCGCCCTCCCCGATTCGCCGCTGAAGGCCCACGCCTTCCGGATCTACAAGCGGATCGTCGAGGCGTACGTGACGCTGCGCGACGATCAGAGGCGCGAGCGCTACCGCGCGGACCTCGCGAGGCCCGACCGCGAGAAGAAGCTTCGCTTCGACGAAGGGGGCGAGCAGGAGACGAAGGCGGCCTACCGCCGTCAGGTGGAAGAACAGTTCGGGCAGACGCCGCGCGGGCGGGCGCTCTACCGGCAGGCGCAGGCGGATCTCGAGGCAGGGCGGGTCGAGGCCGCCGTCCGCGGCCTCAAGATGGCCTTGACGTTCGAACCCCGGAACGCGCGCTTCGCGGAGCTGCTCGCCCAGGCGGAGAGAGGGCTCGTTCACGGCCCTCGCTTCGAGATCAAGTAGATGATCCTCGACATCTGGGCCCTCCTCCTCGTCGCGATCTTCGCCATCGGCGGAGCGGTCGTGGGGCTGTCCGGGCAGGCGGCGCGCCTGCTCGCCCTGGCCGGGGCGACCGTCGCTGCCCTGTTGACCGGGTCGCGCCTGGGCGGATTCCTGCCCGCGCTCGCCCCGCGGCCCATGCGGACCGCGCTCGCGGCGGCGCTGGTGGGCATCGTCGTCTATCTGCTCCTCTCGTCCCTGCTCCGGTCGCTGCTGCGGCGGATCTTCACCCGCGGGAGAGGGGTCGACCGGCTGCTCGGGGGAGCGCTGGGCGCGGCGCAGGGCGGCTATCTCGCCTACCTGTTCGCGCTGCTCCTGCCGGTCGTGAACCTCGGGTTCCGCGCCGCGGGGTCTCGCCTCTACGTTCGGACCGAGGGCTCGCGGCTCGCCCGCTTCGCGGCGCTCCATCCCCTGCCGCTCGAGGCGGTGGACGAGCGACGGGAGCTGCGCAGGATCATCGATCGGGTCCGAGGGCTCCCGTCGCCGGGCGTGACGAGCTCGACGAAGAGATGAGGGGCGTCCGGCGGCTCACGGGGCCGGCTTCTTCGGCAGGCCCGCGGCCACGATCTGCGCCGCTCGCAGGCCGGCGAGGAACTCACCCTCGAAGCCAAGCCCCGGGAGCACTTCGCGGCTCGCGAGGACGAGGTTCGCGATCGGCCCGCGCGCAGGCAGGCCGGTGACCCCGAGCGTTCCCCGCCGGCCGATCTCCAGCCTGGGGTGGATCCGGAGCCGCGCCGAGAGGCCGTCCTCCTCCTCAAGCTGGGGCGAGCTTTCGAAGTGGACGTGGCGTTCATGGAACGGCAGGAAGGGGGCCGCGGCTCTCCGCATCGCGGAGAGGGCGGCGCGGACCTCGACGTGGGAGTGCAACGTCGCCGGGAGCTGGAAGGAGAGCTGGAGCACGGCGGCTCCGCTCTCCTTCCCCTGCTCATCGAGGGCCGGCGTGGTCTGGACGAGCAGGGCGGGTATCGACGGCTCGCCGGTGAGGCAGAGCGCGACGGGGCCAAGGCCGGGAGGCAGCCCCTCGGTGGAGACGACGAGGTTCTGCGAGAGGAGCGCCCCATGGGGCTTCACGGTCGAGAGGAGGCCGCCCAGCCTGCCATCCGCCGCCCGCGCCGGCAGCAGGTCGCGCAGCTCCGCCGCGTCGAGCGCCGCCACGAAGAAGGAGGCCCGCCATTCGTGCGGGGACCCCTCGATACGGGCCCGCACGATCCTCCCCTTCTCGATATCGAGCCCCTCGATGGCCGACGGCGCCCCGCCGTTGCCGAGGACCGTCCCTCCCGCGGCCTCGACCCGGCGGAACAGCTCGGCCGCGAGCCCCTCGGCCCCCCCGGGGAAGAACTGGACCCCACGGAGGAGCTGCGCCAGCGGCCGCTGGGCGGCCCGCGAGGAAGGTCCGTCCTCCAGGAGCCCACTCCCGAGGCGCCAGAGCTCGGAGAGGGCGCCTCCCATCTCGCTGTCCCGCGGCTCCGCCGGCCGGGCGCCGAGGCCGGGGTGGGCCCGCAGCGCTCGCCGCACCCTCCACGCGCCGGCGATCCCGCACGGCGGCAGAAGCGGTTTAGCGAAGAACGGGCCGTCCTCTTCCGCGGCGGCGAGGAGGGCGTCGATCTCTTCCGCGGCCCCCCGCCCGAGCTCGCCCAGCTCGCGGGAAAGCTCCGCCGCCCGCTGTCGAGCGTCGAGCGCGAGCGTGAGCCGCATCCGCGCCGCGAGAACCTGGACCGGCACGGGGGCCCCTGCGAGCCGCTGCACGTCGGCGCCGGCGGAGATCTCCGCGAGCACCGCGACCGCCGAGGGGAGCGAGCGGAGCGCCGGGAAGAACGCCGGCCCGGAAGGAAGCAGGAACCCGCCGCCGCGGTAGGCCAGCGGGCAGGCCCCGTGCGTCACCGCGAGCACGCGATGGCCACGGCGCGCGAGCAGGGCCGCGGCGATCGCCCCGGGGATCTGCGTCCCGAACACGAGCGCGTCGTAGCTCTGCCGGCTCGGCAGGCTTCGGGGGGCCTTTCTCATGACCAATGACCGTTCACGACGCGGGATCCTCGAAGGCAGGAGCGGGAAGCGATTCAGAGCCCTTCCGGCCTGCCCGCTCTCATCGAGAGATCAGCCTCTCCGTTCTACTACCACCTGATCGATCACTTCCGGGAGTCGTCGCGGGACGAGAGAACGTCATCGAGGGAAGCGGGGAACGCGGCTGCCTCGATGTCGAGCTTCAGGTCTTCTGATGGTCGTGGGGGCCCTGGGGGGCGGCCGGCGGTCGGGATGAACGCGGATCACGAGCGGACGCCCGGAGTGGGGCTCTCGAGGGCGCCCGCCGTCCGGGGGCTGTCCGTCCAGACGGCGCGCCTTCCTTCCTGGCGGACGCGCCCGTCGGCGATCCATCGGATGGCCGCCGGAAAGAGGCGATGCTCCTCGACGAGGATCCGGGCGGCGAGGCTCTCCTCGCTGTCCTCCGGCAGGACCGGCACCGCCGCCTGCGCGATGATGGGGCCGCTGTCCATCCCCGCGTCGACGAAGTGGACCGTGCAGCCCGCGATTCGAACGCCTCGGTCGAGGGCCTGCTTTGGGGCATGCAGCCCGGGGAAGGCCGGGAGGAGAGACGGGTGGACGTTGAGGATCCGGCCGGCGAAGGGTTCGATCAGCGGGGCGCCGATCAGCCGGACGTAGCCGGCGAGGCAGACGAGATCGACCCGGGCGGCGCCAAGGGCGGCGGCCACCGCCCGGTCGTGGTCCGGCCTCACGGCGAAGACCGCCGGATCGACCACGCGGGTCGCCACCCCCGCTCGCCGGGCGATCTCGAGCGCCGGGCAGGTCGCGACGTTCGAGACGACGAGGGCCACCTCGGGGACCACGCCCCGCGCCGCCGCCTCGAGGATGGCGGCGAGGTTCGATCCCCTCCCCGACACGAGGACGCCGATCCGCACCTTAGGAGGCTGGTGCCCGGTAGACGACCTCGGCCTCGGCTCCGGGAGCGCCCGCCTCGATCTCGCCGATCCGGTACGCGGCCTCACCGATCGCGGCGAGCGCCGCGATCCCCCTCCCGGCATCCTCCGGCGGCACGATCGCGCAGAGGCCGACGCCCATGTTGAACGTTCGGGCCATCTCGGCTTCGTCCACCTCGCCGCGCCGCCGCAGCAGCTCGAAGATGGGCGGCACGGGCCAGCTCCCCCGGCGGATCACCGCCCGCGTCCCGGGCGGCAGCACGCGCGGGAGGTTCCCCGGGATGCCCGAGCCCGTGACGTGGGCGAGGGCGCGGACCGGTGCAGCCTCCCGGAGCGCGCGGATCGCCCGCGCGTAGATCCGGGTCGGTGCGAGCAGCACCTCGCCCACGCTCCGCCCGGACAGCTCCGGCGGCCTCTCGTCGAGAGCGCGCGCGGGCTCGCCCGCGAAGAGGATCCGGCGCGCCAGCGAGTAGCCATTGGCGTGCAGGCCCGTCGAGGAGAGGCCGAGGACGCAATCCCCGGGCGCCACCCGCGCGCCCTCCAGGATCTCCGACCGCTCGACGACGCCGACGGCGAAGCCCGCGAGGTCGTACCTTCCAGCCGGGTAGAACCCCGGCATCTCCGCGGTCTCGCCGCCGAGCAGGGCGCAGCCCGCCTGCCGGCAGCCTTCGGCGATCCCGGCCACCACCTGGGCGGCGTCGTCCGCGCGCAGGGCGCCGGTCGCGTAGTAGTCGAGGAAGAAGAGCGGCTCCGCGCCGGTCGTGCAGACGTCGTTCACGCACATCGCGACGAGGTCGATGCCGATGGTGTCGTGCTTGCCCACCGCGGAGGCGACCTCGAGCTTGGTGCCGACCCCATCCGTCCCCGAGACCAGGACCGGCTCGCGGTAGCGGCCTGGCGCGAGTGCGAACAGCCCGCCGAATCCGCCGAGCCCGCCCAGCACGCCTTCCCGAGTCGTGCTCTCCGCGTAGGGCCGGATCAACTCGACGAGCCGGTCGCCCTCGTCGATGTCCACCCCGGCCGCGCGGTAGGTGAGTCTGGGCATCGCGGCCTTCCCGCGCCTCGCCTACTGCGGGCCCACGCAACTGCCGTGGATGGCGGCGGTCCAGGTGACCGGCGAGTATTCGTTCAGCTTGCCGTTGTTGCTGTCCGACTTGTCCACGAGGTTGGCCGTCACGCTCACGTCGATCTCGTCAGCGTTCATCTTGCTCGCACCCCCGGCCGTCACCGAGGCCGAGTTCGAGACCGAGAACGGGAAATCGGGCGACACGAGGAGGTGTTCGCTGTACAGGAGGTCGGTGGCGCCGATCCCGCTCACGGCGAGCGCGCAAGAGCCCTCGTTGCTGGGGGTGCCCGAGATGCTGTTGCCGCTCCCGAGCATCGCCGGAACGTTCAAGTTCTTGTCGGTCACCCGGAAGACGAAGTTGCAGATCCCGCCCATGGGAATTTTCATGATGCAGTTCTGCGGGCTCTCCAAGCTCACCACCTCGCCCGTGACGAGGCAATCGCCGGCCGGCGGCGAGTTCGGCTGGCCGGGGGGGATGCCTCCTTGGACGCCCCCGCAGGCGGCCGAGAAGTCCTTGTCGCCGAGCTGCGGATACAGATAGCTTGTCCAGAGGACCTGCGTCGATGTCCAGAGCCGGACGTAGCCGTTCGTGTCGGGCGTCTGGAAATGGTCGAACTTGCCGTTGCAGTTCACGTCGATGAACGGCTCCGGCGGGTGGTGGACGCCGTTCTCGTCGGTGTAGGCATCGTCCCACTTCCCGTTGTCGTTCATGTCGACGTACGGCTCGGAGCAGGGAGGTTGATCGCCGGTGACGGCCCCGGCCGCGCAGGCGGTCTGCCAGTTGTCCAGCTTCCCCGCGGTGGCGGCGATGAGCGTCACCCAGCCGTCGCGCGGGTTGTAGACGTGGCCCGACCCATCCTTCCACCAGCGCTGGACCGGGGTCTGGTACGTGGAGCTGCCGGACTGCGACAGCAATGTGCCATCCAGCGTGGCGTCGTACGGCACGTCCTGTGGGTAGGGGGTCGAGACGTGGAACTCGACGCTCGCCTCGCCCGTGCTGTCGGTGAGCATCGTCGAATGCTGCCCGGGCTTCTGGACCGAGGTCTGCATCGCGCCCGCCTCGGTCAGGTACTGGACCGCGGCGTTCATCAGACCCTGGTTCGGCCCGTCGCCCACGAAGGCCGTGCAGAGCTGGCTGTTGCCCTCGAAGGGGTGCTGCGTCTCCCAGGGGAAGCTGCCACCCATGGTGCTGTCGTTACACTTGAGGCTGATGTACGTCGCGACCCCGGACTCTCCATTGCCCGTAGCGGTCGTCGGCGTCGCCGGGGTCACGAAGCTGTCCTGGCAGGTGCCGCCGAAGTGGATCCTCGTCGAGCCCGCGAGCTGCGTGTTCGGGACGCCCGCGGTCTGCGCCTGGACCGTTGAGGTCAGGGTGACGATCACGTCCTCGACCGACATGTCGTACATCTGGACGGAGACCTTGCCGTCGGCGGAGTTCGGGCTTGCCGTCTGCGCGCGCGAGTAGGACGAGCCCGGCTGGATCGCCGTGAAGCTCGCGTTCGTGTTCGGATCGATGGCGAGGCTCACGCTGGTCCCGTCGGGGACGAGCTCGCCGCTGGACTTGATGGTGATCGTGAGGACCGTCGGAGTCTGCCCGTCGTTCACCGCGGCCGTGGCCGACGGCGTGGCCACGAAGTCGCACTCGCCGCCGTTGCCGCAGTTCACCACGTCGACGCAGCCCCCGCCGTCGCAGTGCGTGCCGTAGTCAGGGCTGCCGCCGCAGCCGAGGAAGAAAAAGAGCAGACCGCCGATCGGAACGAGCCGGAGCCGGGACACGGAACGCATGGCTGCATTCTCGGCAAGGCGGGGCGCCAGTCAAGCACCCTGGCCGTCGGAGTCTGGCGAGAGGACGAAAACCTTGGGGGTCGGTTCCGGCCCACAGGGCGCCGCCGGCCTCGCCCCGCTGCTGCGGGACACCCTCCTGATCGCCGTCGCCGGCGTGAAGCCGAACTGGACCGGGCCCGCTTGGAGGGATTTCGCTTGACGGGATTCATCTGGCGGGCTGTAGTGTCCGCTGGGCTTGCGGTCCGTGCCAGCCAAATAGAGTGAGGCGGGTCGAAGTGAGGTCGTAAGCGTAACGGAAAGGCAAAGGAATCTTCGATGAGGGCGCTACTCCTATCGTGGCTGATGATGGCTTCCACGGGCGTGCTCGCGCAAGAGGTGAATCCGCCGAGTGAGAAGCCGGGCAACGGCGTGATGTTGGCGCTGAGCGTCTTCCAGACGAGTTGGATCACGAGCTTTCTGGGCACCCAGCAGTCCGGATCCGGATCGACGGGCAACGCCCCGTTTGCGGGTCCCTTGCAGCCGGCGGTCTCGTTCGGCGGCCTCTTCGGGCAGGAGGCAATTCTCCTCGGCTTCGGTTTCGGCGCGGCCGGCGCGAGCAGCGAGCAGGACAATGGAGGTGGAGGCTTCCTCTTCACGATCTCCCCGACCTTTCGTCACTACTTCGAACCGCTCGTGAAAGGGGGGTTCAGCCCATTCATGGAGGGATCGGTGGCGGTGGAGGTCGTGGCGCCCAGCGCGACGCCCGCGAGCTTCGCCTTCGGCGCCGACCTGGGCGGCGGCGGTGAGTGGCTCTTCACGAAGAACTTTGGCCTGTTCGGTCGCGTGACGCTCGCCTATCAACACGCGAACTTCGGCTACAACGTCGATGCCGCGGGCCTTACGGGAGACGCCGGGCTGACCGTACATCTGTAAGATTAAGATAAGGAGCTTCACCTGCACCGAGAGCGGGATCTCGCCCACATCGTCGAGCAGGAGCGTGCCGTTCCCGGCCGCCTCGAAGAGCCCCTCGTGATCGCGATCGGCACCGGTGAACGCGCCCTTGACGTGGCTGACCCAGCACGCGGCCTTTGAGGGCTGTAAGCCATCCCGGTCAAGAGGCGGGCCGGGCTGCGCCTTCCGGGCCGCATCCCGGAGGGTTCATGGCCAGCGCGGATCACCTCGACCTCGTCATCCTCGGCTCGGGCTCGACCGCCGCAGCGGCAGGAGCGTGGATCGAGCCGGGTCAATCCCCAGGGGTCGAAGAACTCCCTGGCGCGGCGCTACCCACCGAGCAATCCGGTGGGCGACGGCGGTAAGCTCCGGTTCCAAACGAAAGGAAGGAACCGGATGCAGACCGAAAACGGACGGGTGGCGCTCGTCACCGGGGCGAGCCGCGGGATCGGGGCGGCCATCGCGAAGCGCCTCGCGCAGGGCGGCTATCGGATCGTGGGGACCTACCGGCAGGACGCCGTGGCCGCGCGAGCCGTCGAGGAGGAGATCCGCGCGGGCGGCGGCGCCTGCGACCTCGTCGTCGCCGACCAGCGCGATCCCGAGGCGCTGCGCGGGCCCGTGGACCTCGCCCGCGCGCGGTACGGCCGCCTCGACGCCTTCGTGGCCAATGCGGCCTCCACGGCGTTCTTGCCGTTGATGGACCTGAAACTCCATCAGATGGAGAAGACGTTCGCGGTCACGGTCCAGTCGTTCCTCTTGGGCACCCAGCTCTGCGCCCCGCTCCTTGCCGCCGCGCCGGGTAAGCCGGGCGGCGTGGTGCTCGCGATCTCGGGGATCGACAGCCAACAGGTATTGCCGATGCATGGCCTCCTGGGATCTTGCAAGGCGGCGATGGAGGTCCTCGTTCGCTACCTCGCCGTCGAGCTGTCGGGCCTCGGGATCCGGGCAAACGCCATCAACCCGGGGATCCTGGACACTGCCTCCAGCCGCATGTCGGTCGACCAGGAGCGCTGGAAGCATGTGGTCGAGTGGACCGCCGAGGTTGCCCCGGCCGGCCGCATGGGCACGCCCGAGGACGTGGCCGATCTCTCCGCTTTCCTATGCTCGGAGCGGAGCAGCTACCTGAACGGCCAGACGATCACCCTCGACGGGGGAATCCAGTGCGCGGCCTTCGTCGCGAGCATCGCGCAACGCCCGGTTTGACTCTCCGTAATCCTGTCTTACTGGTGAGGGCGTCGCCGGAACGGATCCGGCGCGAGAGAAAAGGAGAGCACCATGCCGGGAATGATCCGGTGGGCCCCCGGTCGTACGGCCGGCGAGCTGCACCGCATGCAGGAAGAGATGGATCGCTGGCTCGGCCAGCTCTGGAACTGGGGGCCGGAGGAGACCTCGCGCGCCGTCTGGCCGCGGACCGACATCTTCGAGGATGCCGAGGGGCTTCGGTTCCAGTTCGAGGTGCCTGGGCTCGACGGCAAAGACGTGAAGGTGACGCTCGCCGAGAACACGCTCACCGTGTCGGGCGAGCGCAAGCTGGAGAATGAGGACCGGCGGCAGAACTACCACCGGATCGAGCGGAGCTTCGGCGCCTTCGAGCGCAGCTTCACGCTGCCCGCGAGTCTCGACACGGACAAGGCGCGCGCGGAGTACCAGAACGGCGTGCTCGCGGTTTTCATCCCGAGGAGCGAGCGGGCGAAGCCGCGGTCGGTGGCGGTGAAGGTCGAGACGAAGTAGCCCAGGACGTTCGAGCGGAGAGCGCAGCGCGGCCTTCGGAGGCCGAGAGCCCAACGTGGCCAAGACGCGGGCCGCGCTGCGATGCCCTGCCCGCCGGGCGGCGCTCCTCCGGGCGGGGAGGTCTGGAGCTTGTGAATCAATCCCCTTCCGTCGCCTGACGACGGTAGCGGCGGACCGGCCAAGAGCGTCAGGGCTTGTGCTCGGGGCGGACTTGCGGGACGATCCGGCCTTCCCTGGAGGCGGAACGTGGACATGTCGAACGGAATGGCGGCGCTCGGGCTCATCGGCTTCCTCGTCTGGATGTTCGCGGCGGTCCTCGGGCTGGTGCTCGCGGTCCTCTGGATCTTGATGCCGTTCGCGGTCTTCTCCATCCGCCGGCGGCTGGAGGAGGAGCAGGCGCTGCTCGTCCGAATCGAGGGCCACCTCGCGAAGATCGCGGCGCGGGAACCAGCCTCGCCGCCGGCCGCGTGACCGTGGGGCAGCGTCCGGCCCGAGAAGCCCTCCCGGCGCATACGGTATTTCTCGGTCCGGACCTCAGGCGGACACGCGTTCGCGCCAACCTTCCAGGAGATCGCGCAGCGTCGTCTCCAGCGGGAGAGTCGGTTCCCACCCGAGCGCACGCAACTTGGTCGCGTCTCCCACGCGGCGCGGGGCGTCGGCCGGACGAAACCGCGAAGGATCGACGCGCACCTTCACGTGGACCCGCCCGAGGGTGCGCAGGACGTCGAGCAGCGCACCGATGCGCACGGCGGCGCCCGAAGCCACGTTGAAGACCTCGCCCGGCTTCCCTTGTTCGAGGACGATCGGGTAGGCCCGGACCGTGTCACGCACGTCGGTCACGTCGCGCTCGGCGGACAGGTTCCCGACCTCGATCAGCGGCGGTCCGAGGCCCGCCTCGGCCTCGGCGATCCGGCGGGCGAACGCCGACGCCGCGAAGCGGTCGCTCTGGCCCGGTCCGAGGTGGGCGAACGGGCGGACGATGACGACGGGCAAGCCGCGCCGGACGGCCATCCGCGCGAAGGCCTCCGCGGCGAGCTTGCCAATCCCGTAAGGGCTGTCGGGGTCGAGGGGCTGGTCCTCGCGGGCAGGGTCCGGGCCCGCGGCATAGACCTCGGCGCTGCTCACCAGGAGTACGCGCGGCGGGCGCGAAAGGAGCGAGGCGGCCCCGAGCACGGCTGCCGTTCCGGCGGTCAGGGCCTGGACGCTCTCGATGGGACGCGCGAACGACTCGCCGACGTGGGACGGCGCGGCCAGGTGGAAGACGCGGCTGGGCCTAATCCTGCCGAAGATCCGATCGACCTCCCTGGGCTTCGTCACGTCGCAGCGGTGCAGATGGATCCCGGGCAGGGACGGAGCAGGCCCGTCGAGCCACGTGCCGTGGAGCGGCGCGGTCGCCGTCCGGGTGAGGTGCCGGCAGAGGTGGACCCCGGCAAAGCCGGTCGCGCCGGTGACGAGGACCGGTCCAGCGTCGTTCATCGCTGGCCGTCCTGGCGGCCGGAAACCTCCCGGGCGACGCGCGCGAGATCCGCGTCGACCATGGTCTCGACGAGGCCGCGGAAGCCCACCGTCGGCTCCCAGCCGAGATCGCGCCGAGCTTTCCCTGCGTCGCCGACGAGGAGATCGACCTCGGCGGGACGGAAGAAGGCGGGATCGGTCACCACGTGTTCGCGCCAGTCGAGGCCCGCGCGGGCAAAGGCGATCTCGCAGAACTCGCGGACGCTGTGGGTCTCGCCGCTCGCGATCACGTAGTCGTCCGGGCTCGGCCGCCGCAGCATCTGGACCATCATCCGCACGTAGTCGGGGGCGAAGCCCCAGTCACGCCGCGCGTCGAGGTTGCCGAGCCGAAGCTCTCGGGCGAGGCCGTGCCGGATGCGCGCGACCCCGTCGGTGATCTTGCGGGTGACGAACTCGCGGCCCCGGCGCGGCGACTCGTGGTTGAAGAGGATGCCCGCGCAGGCGAAGAGTCCGTAGCTCTCCCGGTAGTTCACGGTCAGGTAGTGGGCGTAGGTCTTCGCGACGGCGTACGGGCTGCGGGGGTAAAATGGCGTCCGCTCGTTCTGGGGTGTCTCGAGGGCCTTTCCGAACATCTCGCTCGAGGACGCCTGGTAGAAGCGGATCTTCGGGTCGACCGTCCGGATGCCCTCGAGCATGCGGGTGACTCCGAGGGCCGTGTACTGCGCCGTCAGCTCCGGCTGGGAGAACGACGTCGGCACGAAGGACTGGGCCGCCAAGTTGTAGACCTCGACCGGCTCCGCTTGCTGGAGTGCGCGCAGCACGGAGGTCTGATCGAGCAGGTCCGCCTGGACCAGGGTCAGCCGGTCGCGCAGGTGGGCGATCCGCTCGAACGTCTCGGTGCTGCTCCGGCGCACCATGCCGAAGACCTCGCAGCCCCCGGCGAGGAGCTGCTCGGCGAGGTAGCTGCCGTCCTGTCCGGTGATGCCGGTGATGAGCACGCGCTCGCCCATGTCTCGCTCCTGTCGAACGGGCTACATAGCGCGGCGCCGGCGGCGTAAACAAGCTGCTATCCTCGACACGATGCGCGATCGGACGGAGCGCGCCGATCTGGCGCGGGCCTGGGACCTCGTGGCTTTCCTGCTCGGGGAGCGGCGAACGTCTCCCGGGCCTGTTCGTCCGGCCGTCCTGCGCGAGCTCGCGCGGCTCCATCGGCTCGACACGATGCTCGCGCAGCCGCGGCTCACGGCGGTCTCGCCGGCCGAGCACGTGGACGAGGAGACCTGGCGCGGGTGGCAGGCCGCCCGCAAGGCGGCCCTCGCTCAGGTGATCGCCCGCGGGCCGGCGTCGCGCCGGGCGTTGGATCGCTTGTTCCCGCTGCCGGTCATCGTCATCAAGGGCTGCGCCGCGGCGGAGTTGCTCTACCCATCCCCGGCCGATCGCAGCACCGGCGACCTCGATGTGCTCGTCCGGATGCAGGATCTCGCTGAAGCGCTCGAGCGGCTGACCGACGCGGGCTTCTCGCGCCACAACGCGGGTGATCCTTCCTTTGATTCGCCGACGAGTCCGGAGCGGCAGCTTGGGAGCCCGGAGCTCGATCTGGATCTTCACCAGGCATTCACGCATCAGGCGCGGCTCCCGATCGACTACGACGCGGTGTTCGCGCGTTCGCTCCCCTGGCCGGCGTTCGCCCCGAACGCGCGCCTGCTCGCGCCCGAGGATGCGGTCGTCTACCAGACCGTGCACGCCGGTTGCGGCGAGCTGTCCGTCGCCACCGCGCCCGCGCTCGGCCTCTTCGACCTGCGCCTGATGCTCGCGCGCAAGGGACCGTTCTGGGGCGCCGCGGGCGGGCCGGCGCTCGACCTCGATGCCGCCGTACGCAGGGCGGCGGAGTGGGGCGCCGAGCGGATGTTCTATGCCGTGCTCTCCGCGGCCTCCCGCATCTTCCCGAGCCTCTCGCCGGCAGCCTCCGATGCGGCCGAGGCAGTGCCCATGCTCATCCGGACGTTGCTCGATCGCGTCATCGTCGACCAAGCCAGTCCGCCGCGCCTTCGCGCGCCCCCTCGCGCCGCAGTCCTCGTGCGCAAGGCGCTGCTCATTCGCCCCGCCGCCCGTCTCCGCCTCCTTCGCTACCGGCTTCCCCAGGTGGCCGCGGCGCGGCGCCGCCGGCCGGCAAAGGCGCGGCCGATGGTGGTATAGGGAGCACAGGGTTCCAATCGACGGAACATTCCCCTTGCGGCGAGGCCTTCTCCTCATCGTGGGCGCGGCAGGGCTGATCATCGTCAGCCAGCCCGGCGTCCTGGCGCGGCCCTCGGCCGAAGGCAAGACGTCGGGCTCCGCGCTCGTCGAGCTGGTCGAGCCGGACTCGGCGTTCCACGAGGGCGCCCGCTGGCTCGCCGGGATCCTGGCCGTCCTGGGCCTGGTCGCGGTAGCCAGGACAATCGGTGAGGGCAGCCGCCCCCGCCCGGCCCCGCCCAACCGGAGGCCCCCGCCGCGGGTCCACCCGACGCCCGCCGCCACGCCCGCCGCGCTGGCGGCCGAAGCCGAGCGGCGCGGCGATCACCCCCGCGCCGCTTCCCTCTACGACGCCATCCACGACTGGGCCTCCGCCGCCCGCTGCTACGAGGCCGCGGCCCGCGCCGCACAGGAGGGCTCGCGCGAGCGGGGCTCGTTCCTGCAGCTCTTCGCCCAGCGTTCGTTCGCGGCTGGCCGGGCGGAGGTCGCGGCCGCGGCCCTCGCCGAGCTGGGCGACCTTCGCGGCGCGGCGGATCTCTGCGCGAAGGCCGGCGATCGCCACCGGCAGGCCGAGTACCTGGCGCGGGCGGGCGACGTCGCCGCCGCCGCCGCGGCGCTCGTCGAGGCCGGAGACCCCGCGGGCGCGGCGCAGGTCCTCGAAGCCGGCGGCGATGTCGAGGGCGCCGTGGCTCTCCTCGCCCCCCGTGACGCCCGGAGCGCCGCCCGCATGTGCGAGAAGCACGGCCTGTTCGCGCGGGCCGCTGAGCTGTACGCGGGCATCGGTGACGCCGACCTCGCCGCCCAACTCTACCTGCACGCAGGCGATGGGGCGCGCGCCGCCCAAGTCTTCCGCGAGGCGGGCGATCTCGACTCCGCGGCCGAACAGCTCGCCGCGAACGGCGCCCTCGCCGAGGCCGCGGATCTCTGGCTCGATCTGGGGCAGCCGGAGCGCGCCGCGCAGGCGTTCCAGACGCTCGGCGATCCCGGGGGTCTCGCCCGGGCGTTCGAGCGGCGCGGCGATTTCGCCTCTTCTGCCCGGGAGTTTCTCAAGCTCGGCAAGTCGGAGGAAGCGATCCGGGTCGTCGCGCTCCTGCCGCCCGAGAAACGGGACGTCCCGGCCGTCCGCCTGCTCCTCGGCGCCGCGCAGCTCAAACTCGGCCGGTCCTCGGACGCCGCGGCGACCGTCCGTCCGGTCGTCTCCCGTGGTGGGGCCGAGACGCGCCTGCGCTGCGAGGCGCTCTACCTCCTCGGGCTCGCCGCCCAGCAGGGCGGCGACATCCCGCAGGCGGTGACCTGCTTCGAGCAATGCCTCGCCCTCGATCATGGTTTCCGCGACGCGCCCCTTCGTCTTTCCCAGCTCCGGAACGCGACGCCGCCGCCCGGGCAGCTCTCCGCGTCCACCATCCTGCCCCGCCGCTACCTCCTGGTCTCCAAGATTGGCGAGGGGGCCATGGGCACCGTCTACAAGGCGAAGGACAGCGTCCTCGATCGGGTCGTCGCGCTCAAGGTCTTGAACCGCGCCCTTTCGGACAACGAGACGGCCCGGAGCTACTTCCTGCGGGAGGCGCGGGCGGCCGCGGCCCTCTCCAACCCACACATCGTGACCGTCCACGACGCGGGGTTCGAGGGCGCGGTCCTCTTCCTGGTGATGGAGTTCCTCGACGGCGAGGATCTCGAATCGCTGTCGATGCGCGTCGGCGGCTTGCCCGAGCGGACGGCCCTGCGCTACGCGGCCCAGGTCTCCGATGCCCTTGCCGCGGTCCACGCCCAGAACATCGTCCACCGGGACGTGAAGCCGGGCAACGTCATGTTGCTCAAGGGCGGCGACTCGGTGAAGCTCATGGACTTTGGCATCGCACACCTCGCCTCCTCCGGCGGCTCGCGCCGGAAGATCACCAACGTCGCCGGCACCCCGGACTTCATGGCCCCCGAGCAGCTCGTCGGCCAGGGACTCGGGCCCTGGACCGACATCTACGCCCTCGGGGGCACGCTCTATGAGCTGCTCACCGGACAGGTCCCGTTCCCCGAAGGAGATCCCGCCGCCATGAACCGGGACCCGCCGCCCGACCCCCGGCGTCTCAAGCCGGACCTCCGCGTCGAGGTCGCCGACCTCGTCCGGGGCTGCCTCACGAAGGAGCCGCGCGCGCGGCCGCAGAGCGCCACGTCGTTGCGCGCCCGCCTCGAGCAGCTCGCCGTGGGGTGAGCCTCGAATACGTACCTTCTGCGCCGCTGTCTCACCCTCCGCCCCTTGCGCCCTCGCGCGCCGATCGCTAATCGTCGGCAGCCTCGCGCGGAAGGCGAGGACCGAGCGACGAGGTCTTCAACCCATGCGTGTCCATCGAATCCTTTTCCTCGTCGCGGGCGCCGGAGGAGGAATCCTCTCGGGTTGCTGCCCCCACCACGGCTCCGGCGGCTCGGGGACCATCGTCGGGGTCGACGGCGTCGGTAAGACCAGCGACCTCGACTTCGGCAGCGTCCTCGTCGGGCAGACCAAGACGCTCCAGCTCAAGCTCACCGACACGGGAGCGCAGGCCCTCGCCGTCTTGAACGTCGCGCTCTCCGGTCCGGACGCCCAGGACTTCAAGGTGCGCGGCAATCTGCCGCCCTCGATCCAGCAGGACGCTACGGCCAGCGTCTCGGTGGTGTTCGCACCCTCCGCGGGCGGAGCCCGGACGGCGAACGTCACCATCCAGACCAACAGCCAGGAGACCCCCATGGTCACGGCCAAGCTCACCGGCGCGGGCATCGAGCTCGGCCTGTGCGCTCACCCCTCGACGCTGGACTTCGGCAACGTCCAAGTGCTCGGCACGCCGAGCGTCCAAGAGGTCGACCTCGGCAACTGCGGCCCGTCCCCGTTCTCCATCACGGCCGGTCCGGTCAAGGGGACGCAGGCCGGAGACTTCTCGCTGTCGGCGGAGACCTCGGCCACGCTGCCGCCGGGCGGGAAGCTCGTCGTATGGGTCAGCTACTCGCCGGCCGCCATCGGTCCCTCGTCGGCCTTCCTGCCCCTGACCGTCAGCCTGACCGGCTGCACGAACTGCACGGCCCCATCGATCTCCCTCGCGGGCGTCGGCGTTGACGGAGCGCTCGTGTTCTCTCCGAGCCCGGTGAGCTTCCCCTCCGTCCCCGCGGGCACCACCTCGACCCAGAAGGTCCTGGTGAGCAACGTCGGCACCGAGCCGGTCACCATCGGGACCAACGACCTCGGCACCCTGGGCGGGAACTCCGTCTTCACCCTGTCGGGCGTCCCTCAGCTTCCGGTGACGATTTCTCCCGGGGGGAACGTCCCGCTCTTCGTCGTCTACAGCCCATCGAGTCAGGCCGGCGATCAGGACACGCTGGTCGCCTGGTGGTTCGTGAAGGATCCGAAGGTGTCCCCCCGGGAGGCGACGGATCTGCTCTCCGGCAATCAGGTCCTCGGACCGTGCAGCCTCCAGGTCGCGCCCGCCGCGCTGAACTTCGGCAACGTGAAGACGGCCACGCAGGCGACCGAGCAGGTCACCCTGACGAACTCGGGCGGGACGGCCTGCAAGGTGTCGGGGATCACCCTCGACCCGGCGAGCGATCCGGACTTCGGCCTCGCCTCCGGGCAGGCGGTCGCGCTCGCCGTACCCCCGGGCAGCAGTGCGAAGGTCGGCGTGACCTTCTCCTCCCCGCAGAACGCCAACGCCCCCCTCTTGCGCCGAGGCACGCTCGTCTTTACGACCGGCGACCCACAGAACCCGAACGCCGCCGTACCTCTGTCCGCCTTCATCGACAAGGGCAGCGTCTACTCCGGCGGGTGGCCCAAGTGGCACCACGACAACGGCAACACGGGCCAGACGGGCGCCGACACGTCCACCCTCAAGGGCACCGTCGGCTGGACGTTCAACGTCGGCAGCCCGACGGCTGGGAATGGCTGGCTCGGCGGGACGTTCCTCGAGTCGCCGGTCATCGACGGGAGCGGCAACATCTACTTCCTGGAGATGGACGGCACCTACGTCGCGGTGAGCCCCGCGGGCCAGAAGCTCTGGTCGGTCGCGCTCTCGGATCCATCCCAGGACCCGCATCCCTGCACCCCCGCCATCCTCGCCGGTGGCAGCATGTACGTGAACTCAGGCTCCGAACAGAACACCGATCCGAACCTGTACCTGATCTCCTCCTCCGGGAACATCCTCTACCAGACCACCTTCGGGGTGGAGGGGTTCTCCTCCACCCCCGGGCTCGGCAACGACGGCGTCCTGTTCGAGGCGGACGACGACGGCATCCCGGGCAACGGTCCGGACAAGTTCGACATCATCGCCTTCCAGGCGCAAGCGAGCGGCCAGGTCAGCCAGATCGGGCAGTACCGGCTGCCCTTCTCGGTGCCCGGCGAGCGGCTCTCGGTCGCGATCGCCGACGACGACACGAGCTACTGGTGCAGCGGCGCCCAGTGCTTCGCGGTCTCGCCGCCGAAGAGCGGCTTCGCCCCGCTCCCGGCGTGGCCGGCGAGAGGCGTCACCCTCGCCAACACGGACCCGAACGCGCAGGACAACGGCGACGGCGTGATCATCTCGGACCTCGCGGTCGATCTGTACGGGACGACGGGGTTCATTTACGCGTACGCGGGATGGGAAGACCTCGACCCGTCGAGCAACGACTACTCCGTCCAGGGCGTCCTCGTCGCCCTCGACCCCTCGAACGGCGCCCAGAAATGGACGATGCCGCTGCGGGCCGGCCCGCTGCCCTCGGGCTGGAACGTCCTGATGTCCGATTATGGGAACGCCCCGCCGGCGATCGGCAACGACGGGACGGTCTACGTCGGCAACGGCGACGGCCTGCACGCGGTGGACGGGGCGACGGGCCAGCAGAAGTGGATCTTCAAGAGCGCCAACGTGAGCGACGCCCCGGCGGTCGGCGGCGACGGCACGGTCTTCTTCGGTTGCTCGGACGGCAACTTCTACGCCGTTGGAGCGGACGGCAGGCTCCGCTTCCAGATCCAGACGAAGGGGGCGATCAGCTCGTCCCCGGCGATTGCCACGGACGGCACGGTCGACTTCGTCTCCGACGACGGGAATCTCTACCACGTGAATTAACCCGTCTTATTCACGGTCCGGCTGCGGCGGCGTCCGATCCCGCAACGGTTCCGGTCCTCGCTCCGTCTGCGCTGGGGCGAGGAGCGAAGCTTTGGAGCTGCACCTTATCTCGCCGGCCGGCCGCGCCTCACACGGGGTGATCGCTTCTTACGGGCGGATCAGGGCCGGGCTCGGTCCGGAGGTTCATTCCCACCGTCCGAGCGCTCCGCGGCCCCGTCCGCAGCCTCCGGGGCTCCGTCCGCAGCCTCCGGGGCTCCGTCCGCAGCCTCCAGGCTTCCGTCCGCAGCCTCCAGGCTTCCGTCCGCAGCCTCCGAGCTTCCGTCCGCAGCCTCCGGGCTTCCGTCCGCAGCTTCCGGGGCTCCGTCCGCAGCTTCCGGGCTTCCGTCCGCAGCCCCCGGGCTTCCGTCCGCTGGCGTGGGGCCTTCGTCGATGGCCCCCAAGCCTCCGTCCGAGCCGCTGAAGCTTCCGTCGGGACCGGACGAGCCTCCGTCCGCGCCGGACGAAGCCTCGTCCACCGCGGACGGAGCGCTCCCGAGCGCGGACGAGGATCCGCCGCCGCGGGACGGGGCTCCGTCCGCGCCGGACGGAGGCCCCACGGCACGAGACGGAGGCCCCACGGCACGAGACGGAGGCCCCACGGCACGAGACGGAGGCCCGGCGGCACGAGACGGAGGCCCGGCGGCGGCGGCCGGTGCTCTCGCTTGCCCTTCTCGGCTCGCGGTCTAAGAACGCCTCGCTACGCCGTACCATGAATAAACCGTGAATAAGACGGGCTCACGCCACGGCACGCGCGATGGCGAAGGCGGCCGCCGCGGCGAAGGAGCCGACGGCCGCGGTCTGGAGCGCTCCGCGGATAGGCCGCGAGCCGGTCAGGCGCGCCTTCACCCAGCCGAACGCGAGGAGCGCGAGGAGGGTGACGCCGATCGAGACGGGCAGTGCGGCACGGACGGAGCCGAGCACGGCGTAGGGCACGAGCGGCATCAGACCTCCGGCGACGTAGGCGGCGGCGATGATCGCGCCGCTCTCGAACGCGCGCCGCCCTTGCGGCCGTTCGAGCCCCAGCTCAAAGCGCATCATGAAGTCGACCCACCCCTCGCGGGTACGGCGGATGGCGGCGACAATCGGCGCGATCTCGTCCTCGGAGAGCCCGTAGGGGCGAAAGAGCTGCCGGACCTCCTCTTCCTCCATCTCCGGCTTCTCCCGCGTCTCGTCGATCTCCCGCCGCCGCTCGCGCTCGTAGTGTTCGGCGTCGGTGCGGGCCGCGAGGTACCCCCCGAGGCCCATCGCGATCGAGCCGGCCGCCACCTCGGCGAGCCCGGCGGTCAGTACGACGCCCGCCGAAGCGACGGCGCCCGACAGGCCGGCGGCGAGGGCGAACGGGACGGTCAAACCGTCGGCCATGCCGATGACCACGTCGCGGACCGCGGCACTGCCCCGAAAGTGGCGCTCGACGTGCGGCGTCTGCGGCATGCGCGATCCCTCGGGGCCAAGGAATAGCGCGATTCGCCACGGGGGCCAATGGGAGAGAGGTCCGCGGGCGGGCGCTCGCGGGAGGCGACCCCGCCCGTTCGCCTACCCCGAGCCCTCGCCCCATTGGACGAGCGCGATTGGAAACGTCCCGAGCAGCTCCGCGAGCGGAACGCCGATCCGGCCGCCCGCGCGTTCGATCCGAACGGGGAGCCCGGTGAACAGCTCGAGGGGCTCGCCGGCGAGCCCCTCGGGGAGGGCGAGCCAGGTGTCTCCCCAGGTGGCAGCGGGATCGAGCGTCTGACCCTCGCCGCCGAGCAGGCCAGCGACGAGCCGCGGGGCGACCGCCACGTCCGTGCGCGGGCCGAGGCGGCGGGCGAAGGCGACGACGCGCTCCTCCTGCACGCCGGAGGCGGACAGCGGCAGGTAGTCGCCGCCGGCGAGCGGCGAGCCCGGCGCGGCCCGCGCCTGGAGGAGCAGCCAGGTCGAAAAGAGCTTCAGCCTTCCATCGTCGGGCCGGGTGAAGAGCGCCCGCGCCATGACCGCGCGGTGGGCGGGCTTCTCGGCGTCGGCGCGGATCTCGCGCAGGAAGCGCGCGCGCAGCTTGAAGTCCACGGACCGGCGGTTGTCGGGGTCGACGAGCGAGAGGTCCCATAGCTCGGTCCCCTGGTAGAAATCGGGTACGCCGGGCGAGGCCACCTTGAGCAGGAGCTGCGAGAGGCTGGTCATGACGCCGCAGCGGGCGATTCGCCGCTCGAAGGGAAGGAAGTCGTCGAGGAAGGGCGTCGTCTGCCGGGGCGGCGGCTCCTTGGGCAGCACGTGGCGCAGGAAGGCGACGAGCGCCTCCTCGTAGGCAGGATCTTGGTTAATCCAGCTCGTGTGGACCTTGGCCTCCCGGGCCGCCTTGACGAGATAGCCTTCGATTCGGCGGAGCAGATCGCCCCAGGCACGCTCGTTCAGCTCCCCGAAGGGCCAGACGCCGAGCAGCGTCTGGTAGAGGAGCAGCTCGGCGTCGGGGTCGGGCACCGGATCGTCGCCGTCCGCGGCAAGATGCGGGCGGTTCATCCCCCGCCAGCGCGAGAGCCGCGCCTCCCACTCGGACGGCAGCTCGGAGAGCGCATGGAGCCTCGCCCGCACGTCCTCGCCGCGCTTGGTGTCGTGGGTCGCGGTGGCGAGCAGGGAGTAGGGCGTCGCTCGGGTCCGCTCCTCGTTGCGGGCGTGGAACGCCGAGACGGGGGCGCCGAAGCGGTCGGGCTCGCCGCCCACCTCGTTGAGCGAGACGAGCCGGTTGTAGCGGTAGAACGCGGTGTCCTCGACGCCGCGCGCGGTCACCGGCGCGGTGAGCTGCTGGAGCCGCAGGGCGAAATGGCGCCGCTCGCGCCGCTGCGGCTCCGAGAGATCGGTCTCACCCCGCCGCAGGAGCACGTCGCCCAGAAACTCGTAGAGGGAGGCGCTCTGGTTGGGGTTGCGCCGCCGGGCGCGGTCGAGCGCGCTCTGGATGTGGCGCCGGTCGCGCTCGTCGATCGGCTCGTCCCCCTCGCGCAGGTAGGTCCGGTAGACCGGGAAGGCGGCGCACAATTCGACGAGGGCGGTGGTGAGGCTCCCCAAGGTGAAGTCGCGGGTGCGCCGGTCGGTCTCCGAGATTCGGTTGAGCTGGCGGGCGAGGACGTGAATCTCCGAGGACATCGTGGATTCCAGGATGAGGCGTTTCCCGCGGTAGGAGAGCTCGGGGAAGTCCACCCGCTCGCCCCGTACCGCCGCGTAGAGCCGGTCGAAGGGGGGCGCGTTCTCGGTGCGGACGAAGATGGCCGAGACGGCGTTCAGGAACTCGTAGCCGGTGGTCCCGTGGACCGCCCATTCGGAAGGGAGCTTCTCTCCGGGGAAGAGGATCTTCTCGGCCACCACGTAGAGCGGGCGGAAGGACGGGTCGCGGGCGAGCGCTGCGAACCTCTCGCGAACCACGGGCTCAACCGCCTCCCACGCCCCGCCGGCCAGCTCCCGGGCCACCTCGAGCGCATAGCGGATCTGGAGCCGGCGGAAGTACTGGGTCGGATCGTAGAGCCCATCCGGGTGATCGATCCGCAGGCCGGTCGCCCGCCCGCCGCGAATCCGCTCGAAGATCCGGCGGTGGACCTCCTCGAAGACGACCGGGTCCTCGACCCGGATGGCGGCGAGCCGGTCGATGTCGAAGAAGCGCCGGTAGTTGACCTCCTCGCCGGCCACCCGCCAGTGGGCGAGCCGGTAGACCTGCGCGTCGAGCAGGGCGTCGAGCCGGTCGAAGCTCGCAGGGTCGCCCGTACGGCCGTTCACGTCGGCGACGTTCTCCGCGATAAAGCGGGCGACGATCTCGCTCCGCTCGCAAAGCCGCTGGAGGCGGCGCTTGTGGACCTCCTTCTCCCGCTGCCGCTCGGCCGCGCGCGAGGGCTCGGTCTCCCGCGCGGCAGGGAGGTGGCCGAAGGCGTTGATCAGGCTCTCGTAGTCCTGGAGCGTCTCGGTATCCGAGGCGAGGCGGGAGTGCAGCTCGGGAAGCCTGTGGGCGAGCAGGCGAGGGTACTCCCGGGGATCCAGCGGAAACCGCTGGTCGTGGTAGGTGAGCTCGAACGCGCCGCCGGCCTGCGAGACCGAGAGCTCGCCTCGTTCGAGAACGCGGCCATACTGATCGCCGAGGATCGGCAGGAGGACCTTTCCGCGCAGCTCCTCTTTGACCGGGCGCCAGTCGATGTCGAAGAAGACGGCCGCGGGTGAGCTGGGGCCGTTTTCCAGGACATCCATCCAGAGGGGGTTGCCGGATCCGATCCCCATGTGGTTCGGGACCACGTCGAGAAGCGCGCCCATGCCGTGGCGGGCGAGGGCCTGCTCGAGCGCGTCGAGGTCCCCCTCCTCGCCCAGTTCGGGGTTCACGGTCTGGTGATCGACGATGTCGTAGCCGTGCGTGCTGCCGGGCGCCGCCCGCAGGTACGGCGACAGGTAGGCGTCGGAGACGCCCAGCGCCGCGAGGTAAGGCACGATCGCGGCGGCGTCCCGAAAGCGAAGAGCCGGCCCCAACTGGAGGCGGTACGTCGCCCGGGGGTGGCGCGCGCGCTCCGAGAGCCGCGCGAGCGTGGCCTCGACGAGGCTCTCCGGCGTAGGGCGTTCGGGCGCCGGAGCTCTCCGCAGATCGGCCATCGGTCCGGGAAAGATGGAGACCCCGTCCGAACTCGGCCACGGCCTGGGCTACATCGGCGGCGCGGCGGCTTCGCGCGGCGCCCCGATCCCCGGGCGAAGCTCCCAGCCGGTGCAGCCGTTCGACGCAAAGACGGTCAGCCGGTACTTCACGTGAACCGGATGGAGGCAGGGCGCCTCCTCCTCCTCCAACGGCGCCGTCGCCGGACTTCCGAAGAACTTGCAGCTTCCGCAGTGTCCCCACTTCCCGTCGGCCATGGGTCGCCTCGCTTTCCGGCGAAACGGTGGAGACGCCCCGTGGCCGAGGCAAGTCCTTATGCGGCGAACGGGTCGAGCTTCAACATCTCGCGCTTCGGCAGGGTCTCCTTGAGCGACTCTGCCTCGGGCAGCGATTCCTTCTTCTCGTTGATGTTCGGCCACTCAGTGGCGAGCTTCGCGTTCAGCTCGACGTACTCCTTCCACTTCTCGGGCAGGTCGCTCTCGGCGAAGATGGCCTTCGTGGGGCAGACCGGCTCGCAAGCGCCGCAATCGATGCACTCGTCGGGGTGAATGACCAGGAAGTTCACTCCCTCGTAGAAGCAATCGACTGGACATACCTCGACGCAGTCGGTGTACTTGCAGGCGACGCAGGGCTCGGCAACGATATAAGCCACGTTCTTTTTCCTCCTACGCGACCGGGAGACCACCGGCCGCCGATGGGTGGGGCCCCTATAGCATGAATTCGTCCGCGTGTTCTACTGGCTCGCGGCGGCCAGTTTCCGCTGCTCGACCATGAGGCAGCGGCCCTGGACGACCTGGATGCCCGCGCGGGCGAAGGTCTCCGCCGCCTCGTCGTTGAAGATGAGCGTCTGGAACCAGACCGCCCGCGGATGGGCCTTCAGGATGTCGGGGACGTGCGCGGGGATGTCCTCGGACTTGCGGAACACGTCCACCACGTCGATGGGGCCAGGGACGTCCGCCACCGTCCGATAGACGGGCTGGCCGAGGATCGTCGGCTGGCCGGGGTCCTGGACGGCAACCGGGAGGATGGTGAACCCCACGCTCGCGAGGTAGGCGGGCACGTAGTAGGCCGCGCGCTCCGCGTACCGCTCGGGGCGGATGCCCAGCACGGCCACCCGCCGGAAGGAACGAACGAGCTCGGCGATACGCCCGGGGTCCACGATCAGATTCTGGCGCCACTCGTCGTTCATAGCCGGTTAGAGCCCCCCGTCCGTCCCGCCGGTTCTTTCCCGTTGACGCGCTCGCCGGGGGGGCGTAGACCGCGCGCCCATGGCCACCTCATTCGGCAAATGGAAGATACGCAAGGAAGACGCGCTCGACTACCACTCGCGGGGCCGGCGCGGCAAGATCGAGGTCGTCCCGACCAAGCCCTGCGCTACCGCGCGCGACCTCTCGCTCGCCTACACCCCAGGGGTCGCGGAGCCGTGCCTGGAGATCGCGAAGGACCCCGACCTCTCGTACAAGTACACCGCCCGCGGCAACCTGGTCGCGGTCATCTCGAACGGCACCGCGGTCCTCGGCCTCGGTGACATCGGCCCGTTCGCGGGCAAGCCGGTGATGGAAGGAAAGGGGGTGCTCTTCAAGAAGTTCGCGGACATCGATGTCTTCGATATCGAGCTCTCCGCGCTCGACGTCGACGCTTTCTGCAAGACGGTAGAGGCGCTCGAGCCGACCTTCGGCGGCATCAACCTGGAGGACGTGAAGGCGCCGGAGTGCTTCGCCATCGAGGAGCGGCTGAAGCAATCGATGAAGATCCCGGTCTTCCACGACGATCAGCATGGCACGGCGATCATCAGCGGCGCGGCCCTGCTCAACGCGGTGGAGCTCGCGGGGAAGAAGCTCGACCGCATCCGGGTGGTCACGAGCGGCGCGGGGGCCTCGGCCATCGCGTGCACCTCCTTCTACCTGACCCTCGGAGTACGGCCGGAGAACGTCCTGATGGTCGACACGAAGGGCGTGATCTACGAGGGCCGGCGCGAGGGGATGAACCCGTACAAGCAGCGCTTCGCCCGGCCGACCAAGGCCCGAACGCTCGCCCAGGCGGTCGAGGGCGCGGACGTGCTGCTCGGCTGCTCGGTCAAGGGGCTCATCACCCAGGACATGATCCGCTCGATGGCCCGCAACCCGATCGTCTTCGCGCTGGCGAACCCCGACCCGGAGATCTCGTACGAGGAGGCTGTGGCCGCGCGCGACGACGTGATCATGGCGACCGGCCGTAGCGACAACCCGAACCAGGTGAACAACGTCCTCGGCTTCCCATTCATCTTCCGCGGCGCCCTCGATGTACGAGCGCGCGCGATCACGGAGGGGATGAAGCTCGCCGCCTCCCGCGCGCTCGCCGCCCTCGCGCACGAGGAGGTCCCCGATTCGGTCTCTCGCGCGTACGGCGGCAAACGGTTCTCGTTCGGCCGCGACTACGTGATTCCGAAGGCCTTCGACCCGCGCGTGCTCCTCTGGGTCGCCCCGGCGGTCGCCAAGGCGGCGATGGACGAAGGCGTCGCCCGCCAGACTCTCGACGTCGTGCAGTACCGCGAAGCGCTGCAGAAGCGGGTCTCGCGCAGCTACGAGGTGATGCGGGTCGCGGCCGGCAAGGCGCGCAAGAGCATCAAGCGCATCGTGTTCCCCGAGGGCAACCACCCGCGCATCCTCCAGGCGGCGCGGGAGCTGGTCGAGGACGGCCTCTGCGCGCCGGTCTTGCTCGGCGACGCGGAGGCGATCCGGAAGACGATCGAGGAGAACAAGATCGACTCCCTCTCGCAGGTCGAGATCCTCGATCCCCCGCGCGACCCGCGCTTCTCCGAGTACGTGGACACCTACTACAGGCTGCGCGGGCGTCACGGCGTCTCGCAGCGCGAGGCGCGCAAGGCGGTCCGCACCCGCAACGTGTTCGCCGCCCTCATGGTGCGGGCCGGCCACGCGGACGGCATGGTGACCGGACTCACGATGAGCTACCCGGAGGCGATCCACGCGCCGCTCCAGATCATCCGGGCGAGGCCCGGCGAGCGGGCGGGCGGCCTCTACCTGCTCGTCTTCAAGCAGGGTTTCAAGCTGCTCGCGGACTGCACGGTCAACGTCGACCCGACGGCGGAGGAGCTCGCGGAGATTGCCGGCCGGACGGCGGATGTGGCGCGCTACTTCGACCAGGTGCCCAGGGTCGCCATGCTGTCCCACTCGAACTTCGGCAGCTCGCGGGCGGCGAGCGCGGAGAAGGTCCGCCGGGCGGTCGAGATCCTCAAGAGTCGGCGGCCGGACCTCGCGGTCGACGGCGAGATGCAGGTCGACCCGGCGGTGGTGCCGGAGATCCTGGCGGAGGACTTCCCGTTCTCGACGCTCGGCGGCGAGGCGAACGTCCTCGTCTTCCCGAACCTCGACGCGGCGAACATCGCCTACAAGCTCCTCTGGCGGCTCGGCGGCGCCGAGGTCATCGGCCCGATCCTCATCGGCATGCAGAAGCCGGTGAATGTGCTCCAGGCCGGCGCCTCGGTCCGTGACGTGGTGAACCTGGCGACGATCACCGCACTGCGCGCGCAAGGAGAGGAGTTCGCGTTCTAGGAGGCTGGTGGGAAACGGCTGCCTGCTGCGAAAGCCGAACCCTTCGCTGCGACGGGCGGCCTCCTAGTTCGCCGCCCGTGAGGTCATGGAGCGCCGCGCGCGCGCCGCTCTCCTTCCGGTCACGCCGGCGGCGGGGCGGCGGCCCGCTGCCTCACATGGCGCCAGATCCAGAACGCCGCCGAGGCCGCCGCCCCGGCGGCGATGACGCCGTCCGAAGCACGGAAGAAGGGGCGGATGGCGTCCCAGTGTTCCCCGAGCTTCATCCCCACCCAGGCGAGGCCGAGGCACCAGGGGAGCGAGCCGGCGAAGGTGTAGGCGATGAACTTCCCCATCTCCATCCTGGCGACGCCGGCCGGGAAGGCGATGAACGTCCGGACGACCGGCAACAGGCGCGCGATGAAGACGATCCGGTCGCCGTGGGAGGAGAAGAGCCGGTCGGCGAGGTCGAGGTCGTGGCGCGAGATCAGGACGAATCGGCCCCAGCGCTCGATGGCCGGCCTGCCGCCGAAGCGGCCGAGGTAATAGGCGGGGACGCTGCCGAGCACGCAGCCGATCGCGCCGGCGAGTCCGACCTGCCAGAAGCCGAGGCTGCCAAGCGCGATGAGCGACCCCGCGAAAGGCATGATGACCTCGGAAGGGAGGGGGATGCAGGCGCTCTCGACGGCCATCAATCCGACGACGGCGAAGTAGCCGCCGGAGGCGATGACGGTCTGGATCCAGCTGCCGAGCGCTTCGAGCAAGACGTGCAAGTGCAAGGGATCTCCGCCTGGAAGGGGTCAGCTTCGCCGGGGCCCCGGCCCGGGAGGGAGGTTCTGCGCGACGCCGCCGGGGGCCATCATGGGCGGCGCAGTCTACGGCGCCTGGGTCGCGATGGCCAGCCGATCCAGGCCCGCGGCGCGGGCGGCTTCCATGACCTCGACCACCTTGCCGTGGGCGACCCCCGCGTCGGCCTGGACGATGACCGTCGTGTCGGCGTCGTGCGCGCGGGCGGCGACCAGCCGCTCCTTCAGCTCCTCCGGCGTGACGACCGTGCCGCCGACGACGGTCCGCCCGTCGGCGAGGATGGCGATCGCGAGGCTCGACGGCGCCGTGGTCCGCACATCGTTCTTCGATCCTTTGGGCAGGGTCACGTGAACGCCGGTCTGCCCGCCGGTGCCCGCCTGGACGATCACCGAGGAGGTCACCATGAAGATGATCAGCAGCACGAGGAAGATATCGGTCAGCGGGGTGATGTTGATCTCGGCGAAGACCCCTTCGCCGCCCGACGCGTCTTCCTCGGGGAGCTTGCCAATCGCCAAGGGGCGTCACTCCTTCTCGGCGGCCGGCGCGGCGGCGAGGGCGGGCGCGGGGACCGGCGCCGCGGCGGGAACGGCGGCGAACTGCCGCTCGGCGAGGACCTCGAGGAACTCGTCCGAGACGAGCTTCAGCTCGACGAGCATCCGCTGCACGCGGGACTGGAAGTAATTGTAGAGGACCACCGCGAGGACCGCGGCGACGATGCCGCCCGCCGTCGTGACGAGCGCCTCGCTGATCCCCTCGGCGACCACGGCGAAGCCGCCCTGACCAGTCGAGTAGATTTGGTGGAAGGCGCGCATGATGCCGACGATCGTCCCGAAGAGGCCGACGAAGGGGGCGACCGCTCCGACCGTGCCGAGCATCCAGAGGTGGGAGCGAAGCCGCAATCCGACCGCCTGTCGCTCCCGTTCGACGGCGGCCGCGACATGGTCGAACGGCGCCCGGCCCAGGCGCGCGAAGCCGGCGAGGAAGATGTCCGCAGCCGCCGTCCGCGACCGCTCGCAGGCCGCGCGCCCCTCGACGACCTCGCCCCGAAAGAGGTGGCGGGCGACCGTATCGCCCAGGTCACGCGCCGCGGCGAGGACGCCCCAGAGTGCGAGCGTCCGCTCGACCGACACCACGAGGGCGACGAAGCCGCAGCCGAGGATGACGGCCATGGCGAGGCCGCCGGAGCGAACGAGGTTCAGGAGGTCTTGGGAGGGCATGGAGCTGTCGTCGAGGGCAATAACCGTACTGGACGTTGCGGTCAATCCCTGGGGCAAGGTATGGACGCAGGCCGCCTGCCGGCAGCCAAGGCTCCAGGGGTCCCATGCCCGCTCCCGAAACCCGAGGTGAACGCGCGACAACCGTAGGCGTCTTCTCGGGAGCGGTCGATCCGAGGGAGGCAGGGAGGCGGGAAAGGGGCGGATTGCCTTCCCGCCCGCCCACCTCCCCCGGCGCCTGGCCGCGTGCGTGCAGATCGCTGCCGGCCCGACGCCTGCTCGTGTCCTTGTTCGCCCTCTCCGCCTGCCACCACCTCCGGCCGCTCCGCTTCGGCCCCGGCGGCGAGATCCGCGACCCCCATGTCTTGCTGCGCGCCCTCGACGAGCGGAGCGCCAGGCTCACCTCGATCGAGGCGCACGGCCGGATCGAGATCCACGGTCCGCGAGGGAACGGGTCCACGGGGATCGAGATCGCCGCGCGGCGTCCCTCGTCCCTGCGCATCGAGATCGACTCGTTCTTCGGAAGCCCCGTCGGGCTGCTCGCCACGGATGGCCGGGACGTGGCGTTCCTGGACGAGGAGAGGGGAGTCTTCGCCGCAGGGCCCGCGACCCCAGAAGCCATGGCCCGGATCCTGCCCGTCGCCTGGCCGCCCGCCCGGGCCGTCGACCTCCTGCTCGCCGATCCGCCACGCCTCTCCGGATCGATGACCCTGCGCGTCGATCCCGGGCGGGCGGCTTACGAGCTCGCGATCTCCGCGGGCGGTGTCCGCCAGTTGCTCGACCTCGACACCGAGTCGCTCGCCCTCGTCCACGCGAGCCTGTCCGGCGAGGAGGGATACGAGGCCGACTTCCACGATCTCGCGAGCATCGGGGGGGTCGACTTCCCGCGTGAGATCGCTGTGCGCGTCCCGGCGGCGGCGACGATCCTCCGGCTGCGCTGGCGTGAGGTGAAGCTCGACGTGGCCTTCTCGCCCGCGCTCTTTCGGCTGTCGCCCCCTCCAGGGCTGCGGGTCACGCCGATGGTCCCGTGAGGGCGCAGGGCTTGCCTCGCGTCCCGCTCCTTGACCCGCTCGCTCGCCATGGGCTAGATCGAGTGGTTACCGACGAATGAAGGAGGGGTACCCGTGCGTAAACTCTGCTTCCTCGTAGCAACGGCGATCGCGGCTGCCGGTCCGGCGTGCACCTGCTCTCCCCCCTCGCCGAATCTCCAGAACTGCAACGGGGCCATGGTCGATATCCTGACCAGTCTCACCGATTGCGGGAGCTGCGGCAACGCCTGCCTCTCCGTCCAGACGTGCCAGAACGGGACGTGTGTCCTGACGAGCGGGGCGGGCCCCGACGCCGGCCCGGCGACGGTCTGCCAGGCGTGCACGACCGGCGCCGACTGCGGCGGGGGAAACAACCTCTGCCTGACCGACGAGAACGGCTACGCCGGCTGCGGCCTCGACTGCGGCAGCGGCGAGCCCTGCCCGGCCGGCACGACCTGCCAGACGGTCCACGAAGCGAACGGCAGCGCGGTGAAGAACTGCTTCCCGGCGTCGGGCGTCTGCAACGCCGGCGCCCAGTGTAAAGACGCCTGCACGTCCGGCGCGACGCAATGCTCTCCCGACGGGAGCGGCGTCGAGACCTGCGACCTCCAGGCGAACGGCTGCTACGGGTGGACTCCCTCCGCGGCCTGCGCGGTCGGCCAGTCGTGCAGCAACGGGCAATGTGGGAACGGGTGCACCGATGGATGCCTCACGTCGGGGGCGACCCGCTGCACGGCGGACTATTCGGGCGTCGAAACGTGTCAGACGCAAGCGAACGGCTGCCTTGGATGGAGCGCGGGCGTGGCCTGCGGCGCGGGCGAGACGTGCAGCGGCGGCTTTTGCTCGACCTCGTGCCCCTACGCCTGCATCCAGAACACCACGCAGTGCGCGGCGGACGGGAGCGGGGTCCAGACCTGCGTCGAACAGGCAAACGGCTGTTATGAGTGGAGCAGCGGCGTGGCCTGCGCGGCCGGCCAGTCGTGCAGCGGGGGGCAGTGCGTGACCGGCTGCACCAACGCCTGCACGGCGGCCACCACCCAGTGCGCGGCGGACGGGAGCGGCGTCCAGACCTGCGGCCTCCAGGCGAGCGGCTGCTACGGGTGGAGCAGCGGCGTGGCCTGCGCGGCCGGCCAGTCGTGCAGCGGGGGGAAGTGCGTCGCCGGGTCCTCCGTTCCGAACGCGCCAGCCAGCGTCACCGCCGTCGCCGGCAACCAGCAGGCGACGGTAAGCTGGGCGGCGCCGAGCAAGGACGGGGGCAGCGCGATCACGAGCTACACGGTGACCTCTTACCCCGGCGCGAAAACGGTGACCGTGAGCGCGCCCACCCTGTCCGCCACGGTCACCGGCCTCGTGAACGGCACCGCGTACCACTTCACGGTCTACGCGACCAACGCGAACGGCAACGGCCCTCCGGCATCTTCGAACACCGTCACGCCGACCTCCGCGTGCGCGGCGTCGGCCCCCGTGCTGACGGGCGGGCCTGGGCCGAGCTTCACTGCGAAGCTCTCCTGGACCGCCGATCCGTCCTGCACGACGTTCAACGTCTACTGGACCACGACTCCCCCCGTCACGACCGGCAGCACCGCCGTCACCGGCGCGGCGAGCCCGTACACCCAGGTCTCGCTGACCCCGGACACGACCTATTCGTTCGCCGTCGCGGCGGTCGAGGGAGGAACACCGGACCAGCTTTCGAACGCGGTGACCTTCAAGACCCCGATCTCGTGCAGCCCGAGCGGCTGGTGCGTCTACGACGCCGGGCTGCCGGGAGGCGCCTTCCCCCCGTCGGTCGGGGGGATCTGGGGTGACGCGGCGACCGACGTCTACTTCGGGAGCGGCGGCAACTTCTCCGGAGAGCTCGTGAACTGGAACGGTGACGCCTTCTCCGACGCGAACGACGCCGCAGCCGGGGCCATCTGGGGAACCGGGAGCGACATCTGGGCGCTCTGGGAAACTACCGTCTATTCGCGAAGCGGGGGCGCCTGGTCCTCGCAGACACTGGGCAGCCAGTCGCTCAACGCCGTCTGGGGGAGCGGCAGCGACAACGTCTGGGTCGTGGGAAGCTCCGGTGTCGCCTACTACTGGGACGGCGCCGCCTGGAACTCCAGCGCGACCGGCTCGACGAGCGACTTCTTCGGCGTCTGGGGGACCGACGCCACGGACCTCTGGGCGGTCGGCGGCGCCGCCGGACAATATGGACAGGGCGATGTCGCCGGCACGATCCTCTTTTACAACGGCACCGTCTGGACCGCGCAGGCGAGTGGAACGACGGAGATCCTGCGAGGCGTCTGGGGCGACGGCTCCGGGGACATCTGGGCGGTCGGTGACGCCGGGACGATTCTCCGGTGGACCAGCGGCTGGACCAGCGTTCCCGACAGCCTGACGACCGGAAATCTGTACGCGGTCTGGGGCACGAGCGCGGCCAACGTCTATGCCGTGGGCGATGGGGGAGCGATCCTTCACTTCAACGGCAGCGGATGGGCCAAGGAGAACAGCGGCACCAGCGCCGGCCTGGGCGCCATCTGGGGGAGCGGTCCGGACGACATCTGGGTCGGCGGCAGCGGGACGATCTTGCGTTACCTGAAGTAGAGACCGAGCGGGCAAGGCCGCCCACATGGACACCGGAGGGCGGCACGGAGATGGGGTTCTGCTGCACGAAGATCCAGGGAGGCTCCGGCGAAGGCGAGGGGCCGTGGTGGAACTGCGCCTTCAGGGGATACGCGCCCGTATCGGGTCGAACCTATTGCAATGACGCAAACTTCTTTTTGTCGGGCGTGTCCGACTCCTTGTCGGGCACGCTCCTCCCCTTGTCGGGTGCCCCCCAAAAAACGCGGGCGCGGTCCCGTGGACCACGCCCGCGGCTCAATGCGGATCGCCCCAGCGAACGCGATCTCGCACCCTGTCGCGATCTCTCGCGATCTCGCGCCCTTGACTCAGCGAAAGGAATGCGTCAAGAAAGTCCAAGGCCGCGGGGTGCGGTCGGGAGGAGACAATACCATGAGGCTTTCCGGGTGGAATCTGGCCGTGGCGGCGTCGCTCGCGGCGGCGGGGTGCAGTGGCGGCAACGGCAATGGCGGAAACGGCGCCGGGACGGACGCTGGTCCCGTGGCTCAGCAGTCGGTGACCGCGGCGGCGGGAGGCACGGTGACCGTCTCCTCCGCGCAGGACGAGAACCTCGCGGGCGTCTCGGTCACGATTCCGGCCGGCGCGCTCGCGCAAGACACCACGATCACCGTCACCGAGGGGGCTCCGCTCTCCCTCCCGGCCGGGAGCAAGTCGGTGACGCCGGTCGTGGACCTCGGCCCCGCCGGGACCAAGTTCGCAAAGCCGGTGACGATCACGCTGCCGTTCCTCGCAGGCGAGGCGAACACGAGCGACCTCTCGGCGGTCGGCGTCGAGGCGGACGGGACCACGACGGTCTACGCGGGTTCGGCCCTGACGGTGGGCGCGACGACCCTCGCATTCAACGTCTCGGGCTTCACCCGCTTCGGCGGCGTCTCGGGGCCGCCGTGCCCGAACGGCAACGCCTGCACCGGCTGCAACGGCACGGAGACCTGCCCGCCGGCCGCGGGAGTATGCCCGACGCAGCCTTGCCAGTCGAGCAGCTCCGGCGGCGGCAGCTCCGGAAGCAGCTCCTCGGGCAACTCCGGAAGCAGCAGCTCAGGGAGCAGCTCCTCCTCGGGGAGCAGCTCTGGTGGGAGCACGACCAGCTCGGGCGGGACCACGTCGGCAGGCTGCATCGGCTGCCAGAAGGACAGCGACTGCCCGAACTACCAGTTCTGCCTCAACTTCCAGAACGCGACCGATGGTCAGGACTGGACGGGTCCCTTGAGCTTCTGCGCGACCATCACGACCGGCACCTGCCCCTCCGGAACGACCACCCAGGACGTCGGGAGCAGCCAGTTCTGTGGCGTCTCCTGCACCGGGGGTGGACAGCCGAGCGGCTGCGCGAGCGCCATCGTCCTGCCCGACGGCGGTATGGGCGGCTGGAACGCCGGCTACTGCGTGTCGGTGGGGACCTACCCGTCGTTCTGCGCGGTCTGCACGCAGCAGTAGCCGCCCGGCGAAACCACGGGCAGCGGTTTGGGCGCGCCCTTGACTCGTTCGGGGGCGCGTCTATAACCTGCCGGCGTGCAGATCGACCGGCCGGTCTCGACGCAGCTACCCGAACCGCCCGAAGGGGGGCCCACCCCTCACCGGAAGGCACGGAACATGGCGGAGACGCGCACGCCCGATAGGGTCTGGCTGGACGGCAAGCTGGTCGGCATGGACGAGGCCCGGTTTCCCCTCCTCACCCATAGCCTCCATTACGGTCTCGGCGTCTTCGAGGGGATCCGTTGCTACCGCTGCGAAGATGGCCGTTCGGCCGTCTTTCGGCTGCGCGAGCACGTCCACCGGCTGTTCGAATCGGCGCACATCTGCCTGATGGACATGCCATTCCCGGAAGCCGAGGTCGTCGAGGCTTGCCTCGCGGTCCTGCGCGAGAACGGGATGGCCGAAGGCTACGTGCGGCCCATCGCCTTCCTGGGGGACGGCGCGATGGGGGTCGGCTCGGTCAATCCGACCCGCGTGGCGGTGGCGGCCTGGTACTGGGCCGCCTACCTCGGGGAGGAAGGTATCAAGCGGGGGATCCGGACGAAGATCTCGTCGCTCACCCGAATGACGGCGAACGGGGCCATGGTCCGGGGCAAGATCACCGGGCAGTACGTCAACTCCATCCTCGCCAAGCGCGAGGCGTTGCTCGGCGGGTACGACGAGGCGATCCTGCTCGACCAGAACGGGCTCGTCGCCGAGGGGTCCGGCGAGAACATCTTCATGGTCTCCGGCGGGACGCTCTGCACCCCCCCGCTCACCTCGCCGATCCTCGCCGGCGTGACCCGCGACACGGTCCTGCGCCTGGCCCGCGACCGAGGCTATCCGGTCGAAGAGCGGACGTTCACCCGGGACTCGCTCTACACCGCCGACGAGGCGTTCTTCTCCGGGACCGCGGCCGAGATCACCCCCATCCGCGAGGTCGACAACCGGAGGATCGGGGATGGCCGGCCGGGGCCGATCACGCGCGCGCTCCAGGATCTGTTCTTCCGGGTAACCCGCGCGCGAGAGCCGCGCTACCACGAGTGGCTGACCTTCCGGTAGTCGAGGAGGTGCCGGCGCTCGGGTTCGCCCCGCCTGAGCCGCGCAGCATCGAGGAGACCGGGCTCACCCAGGCGTTCCTGGTGAGCCTCACGCTCAAGCACCTGTACGCGGAGGGGCTCGACTCGGGCCTTCAGCTCTCGCGGGCCCTGCACCTTCCCTGGGGCGGGGTGATGGACCAGGTCTTCGACTTCCTCGCCCAGGAGCAGTTCGTCGAGCTGCGCGGCGGCAAGGGCTTCGGCCGGGCGTCGGTGACCTTCTCTCTGACGATGAAGGGGCGGGAGGCGGCGCGGGAGGCCATGGCCCGCTCCGGGTACGCGGGGCCAGCGCCCGTACCTCTCGCCCAGTACACGGCGCAGGTGATCGCCCAGAGCACCGAGCCGCGCCGGATCGACCGGGCGGCGATCGAGGCCGTGACCTCGCATCTCGTCCTCGAGCCGGAGGTGCTCGACGCCCTGGGACCCGCCGTCGCGTCGGCCCGCGCGCTCTTCCTCTTCGGCGACCCCGGCAACGGCAAGACCGCGCTCGCCGAGGCGCTGTCGCAGGCGCAGGGCGGAGCGGTCGCCATCCCCTACGCCGTTGAGATCGACGGCCAGGTGATCGTCGTCTACGATCATGCCTGGCACGTGCCGCTCGAGCCGGCGGCGGATGGAGCCGGCGATGGGATCGATCAGCGGTGGGTCCCCTGCCGCCGGCCGTTCCTGGTGGTCGGGGGCGAGCTGACGCTCGACATGCTGGACCTCGCGCACAACCGCCTCTCAAACGTCTACGAGGCGCCCTGCCACATGAAGGCCAACGGCGGCATGCTCTTGGTCGACGACTTCGGCCGGCAGCGGGTCGAGGCGCGGGCGATGCTCAACCGCTGGATCATCCCGCTGGAGAAGCGGGTGGACCTGCTCGCACTGCAGACGGGCCGCAAGTTCGAGGTGCCGATGGAGGAATTCATCGTCTTCTCGACGAACCTCGACCCGCAGTCCCTGGTGGACGAGGCGTTCCTTCGCCGGATCAAGTACAAGGTCCACCTACCCGATCCCGACGAGGGGGGCTTCCGCGAGATCTTCCGCCGCCTCTGCGCCGCCCAGGGGATCCGATACGACGATCGGGCGATCGACTGGCTGATGGAGAACGAGTATCGGGTCCATAACCGGCCGCTGCGGGCCTGCCACCCCCGCGACCTGCTGCAGATCGCGAGCGACATCGCCGCGTTCATGGGCAGGGAGCCAGCGCTCTCGGCCGGCCTACTGGACCAGGCGCGCGGCCTCTACTTCGCCGCCGTCCACGGGGGCTGACGCTCCGAGGAGCAGCGCCGCCACGCGCTCGGAGGCGCCGGGGCCGCCGAGCTTTTCGCGGACCTCCTGGTAGCCGGCGAGCAGCTCGGCGCGCCGGCCCGCGTCGCGCCAGACCCCGCGCAGGGCCTCGGCCATCGCCGCCGGTTTGGCCGCGCCCTGGAGCAACTCGGGGACGAGACGCCGGCCGGCGAGGAGGTTGACGATCGCCACGTGCGCAACGCGCACGAGCAGGCGCCCGACGAGCCAGGAGAGCCAGGAGACGCGATAGACGACGACCATCGGACGGCCGGCGAGCAGCGTCTCGAGGGTCGCGGTCCCGCTCGCCACCAGCGCGGCGTCGGCGGCGGCGAGGACCTCGGCGGTCTTCCCGCTCACGAGGCGCACGGGGAGTCGGCGGCCAGCGGCGAGCCGCGCGAGCCGGCCGGCGTCGACCGTCGGCGCGACCGGGACGATGGCCTGGAGCGGCCCCTGCGCGGCGAGCTGCTCGGCGGCCGCCAGCATCGCGGGGAAGAGCCGCTCGACCTCGCGCTCGCGGCTGCCCGGCAGGAGGGCGACGGCCGGCAGCGACGGGTCGGCGCCGAGCGCGGCGCGGGCGGCCGGTCCCTCGGCGGTGGGTCGCGGTGTCTCGATCAGGGGATTGCCGACGTAGGTCGCCCGCACGCCCCGCTCGCGCAGGAAAGGCTCCTCGAACGGGTAGATGCAGCACAGCTCGTCCACGCACGCCGCGATCCGGCGCGTGCGCCCCGGCCGCCAGGCCCAGACCATCGGGCTCACGTAGTAGACGACGCGGATGCCCGCCGCCTTGAGGCGCCGGGCGAGCCGCAGGTTGAAGTCCGGCAAGTCGACGAGCAGCGCCGCGTCCGGCCGGCGCTCGCGCGCGAGCCGGGAGAGGCCGCGGAGGGCCGCGAGGATGCCCGGGAGCCGGCCCAGGACCTCGGTGATGCCCATGACCGCGACCTCGCGGGCGTCGTAGATCGTCTCGACGCCCGCCGCGCGGGCATCATCACCGCCCATGCCGAAGAAGCGGGCGCCGGGGACGCGGCGCCGGACCGCGCGGACCGCGGCCGCGGCGAGCAGGTCGCCCGAAGCCTCGCCCGCGACGACGAGGAAGTTCGGTGCGTCGCCGATCCCTCCTCCCGCTTCTCGGTTAGCCACGCAGCCCCACGACGCTCACCCGCGCCTTCCCGGCCGCTGCCCGCAGCTCCTCGCGGTCGAGCACGATCGTCGTGCCTGCTTCCACGGCCAAGAGCCCTGCCCCCGCCTCCGCCATCACGGCAATGGTCGCCGGCCCGATCGCGGGCAGGTCGAAGCGGCGGTCCTGGCCCGGCTTGCTGCTCTTGACGATCACGGCGTGTTCGGCGAGCGTCCCGGCGCGGCGGATGCAGGCGTCGGTTCCCTCCATCGCCTCCACCGCGAGCACCGCGCCGTCGCGGACCGCGACGGTCTGGCCGACGTCCGCCGCCCCGAGGATTCGGGCGACGCGGACGCCCTCCGCGGCGTCGGACAGCTCCGCCGGCGTGGGCGGACGTCCCGCGACGAGCCCTGCCTCGGCGAAGCAGCCGTCGAGCAGCCCGTGGGGCGCGACGATCTCGAGGCCCTGGCCGGCGAACCACCCGGCGATCGCCCGCAGGAGTCCGTCGTCTCCCCGCGCGCGCGTCGCCGCCACCAGCTTGAGCGCGGCGAGGTCCGGACGGGCGCCCGAGAACCACCCGGCCTTGCGCAGGCCGCCGGCCAGGATCGCGCGCGAGGCGCCCCCCTCGCGCAGCGCCTTCGCGATCCTGCCGAGCTGGCCGAGCCGCACCCAGGTGCAGGCGTCCACCTCGTGTTCCAACGCCGGGTCGGTCTCTCCGTGATGAGCCGCGGCGATGACCCGCAGCCCCCGGGCCCGCGCCGCGCGGGCGAGCGTGAACGGCAGCCGCCCGCTGCCCGCGAGCAGGCCGATGACCTCGGGGACGGGCGGCGCGACTTGATCCATGCTCGACGGTTGCGCATAGTACGCCCCCGCCGGCTCGCCGGCCAAGGAGGCCCTGATGGTTCGCTCGTTCTCCGCCGCCGCGGCGGCCACGCTCGTCCTCGCCGCCTGCTGCGGCAAGCCCCTCGTGCCCCAGCAGGCGACGACCTCGGGCGCCATCGGCGTCGCCCAGGTGACCGTCTCCGGCAAGCAGCAGCAACTCCTCTTCGTCCCGCAGCCGAGCCTCGATGGGAACGGCGTGCCGTGGGTCGCCATTCTCGACGCCGCCTACGACGGGACGAGCAAGCCGCTGCTCGGCACGGTCGAGCTGACCGGCCACGCCGACCTGAGCCTCCCGACCGCGGCGGCCGCGAGCCCGACCGCGGTCGTCGTGGTCGGGGCCAAGAGCCCCTACGTCGATTTCATCGATCCCGTGGCGGGAACCGTCCAGGCGACCGTGACGCTGCCGGACGCGGTCCGGAAGGACGAGGCGACGAGTTACAGCGGCGCGGGGGGACTCGCGACCGGCGTCGTCCTCGACCCGGCGGGAAACCGCGCGTGGATCTCCGTGCCGACCGGCTTCCTACCCATCGACCTCTCGTCCCACCAGTTCGGCGCGCTCGTCGCCGCTGCCCCCGCGGAGAGCTTCGCCTACTGGCCGCAAAAAGGCTTCCTGCTCGCGCCTTTCTACTCGTGCTCCGCCTGCCCGGCGAGCACCCCCGGCGGGGGGCTCCAAGTTGTCGACACAGGCAAGGGCACGGTGCGCTTCCTGGGCGGCGCCGACGGCGGCATGCCGGTCGGGCTCGCGCCGGGCGCGGCCGACGTGGACCCAGCGACCGGCGTGGCGCTCGTCGCCGACGACCAGGCCGGAACGCTGTACACGGTCAACCTGAGCACGGCCGCCGGAGACGGCCCGGCCGGGACGATCATGGCGCCGGTCGGGCAGGTCGCGGGCGCGACCAACTACACCGGGGTCGCCGTCGATCCGTCGGGCCACCGCGCGCTGCTCGAACAGGCAGCTTCGACCGGCGTCGCGCTCGTCGTCCTCCCGCAGCAAGCAGGGAGCGGCGCGATCGACCCCGGCGTCGTCGTGACGGCGGACATGCCGAGCCCGGGGGGGGAGAGTTGGACGAACTCGGGGAACCCGCCGGGGCTCGCCGTCACCATCGGCCTCTCCTCGCAACAGCCGGTCGGCTTCGTCTCCGGCAATGGGGGGAGCGTGGTCGCGCGCATCGATCTCGACGCCTTCGCCCAGGCACAGCCCAAGGGCGGCGCGGTCGACGCGGAGACTTTCCTCCCGCTCGTGACGTTCATCCCGGCCCACAACTAGCGTCCGGTCCGAGAAATCCCTTGGCATCCGGGCACCCTCGCCGGAAGCTGCGGTAGTCCGAGGACGGGGAGGTCCGTGGTTCGCCCCTACCCACGGCAGCCGGGAGGCAGGTCCGAAGCCGAGAAGAACGTGTAGTCCCGGCAGTCGTCGGGCGCGGGCGGGCGGGGCGGGGGGATCGCGTGGTTGACGGGCGGCAGGCGGCGCAGCCAGGCGATCAGGGCGCGAACGTCCTCCTCCTCCAGGTTCGCGAAGAGGTCCCAGGGCATCGCCTGCCAGTGGAGCGGCCGGCCGTCGCGAGCCATGCCGCTGCGAATCGCCCGGGCGATCTGCGCGTCGCTCCAGCGGCCCAGCCCCGTCTCGCGATCGGGCGTGACGTTCGGGACGTAGATCGTCCCCGAGACCTTCCATGAGAGCTTGGCCCCACCGCGGCCGTCCGCGCCGTGGCAATAGACGCAGGAGGCCGTCTCCCAGAGGTGGCGGCCGCGGGCGGCGAGCGCCGAATCCCAGGGCGTCATGCGGGTCGGATCGATCTTGGGGACCGCGGACAAGAGCGGGTTCGCGATCGTCGCGGGAGGGATGAGCGGGGGCGACGGCAACCACGCGACGAGGTCCACGGCGAACGCGAGCATGGCGAGTCCCGCGAGCGCGAGCGTCCGGCGCGCCCAGCCTCCAAACGCCCGGGGACGGCGCCCCCCGAAGAGGAAGGCGAGGGTAAAGAGGACAAGGACGGCGCTCTCGCAGCCGGCGAGCCGGCGTTCGATTGGGCGTGCGTTCGCGACCCCCGAGAAGTCGCCGTCGAGATAGACGAGCCGCGGGGGGATCGCGGCGGGCAGGCCGAAGAAGCTCTTCGCGAGCGCTGATTCGATCACGCCGTAGCGCACGCTCTCCGGGACGGGGTGGGAGAGCGGCGGGAGCTTCTTGAGCCAGCGCGCGAGTCCGTGGGCGTCCTCCTCGCTGAAGGCGTGGAAGACCATCCACGGCATCCCCCACGTCGAGAGGACCTCGGAGCCCCGGCGTCCGTCGCGGAGGATCCGCGCGATCTCGGACTCGGAGAGCCGCGCCAGGCCAGTCCGCGGATCGGAGGTCAGGTTGCGGCTGACGAAGTCGCCGTGCGGGTAGGCGCGCATGGCCATCCCCCCCGCGAACCGCCGGTCGTCACGGTAGATGCCGGTCGCGCCGATTGGCGTGTGGCAGCGTTGGCAGATCTCGACGCGTGAGAGGTACTCGCCGCGGCGCAGCAGGTCGGGCGTGACGCCGAGGCCGCGCAGCCTCCCGCCGGGCGCCCAGGGCGCGGGCCAGGCGAGCGAGACGACGTAGTTCGACAGATCCCACCGCTCTCGCGGGGTCGCCGCCGCCGCGTACGAGGGCATCGGCCCGGGCACGATGCCGGCCGTCAGCCGCACCCAGACGTGCGCCGCGTCCGAGCCGCCGTGGAAGGTCCAGGGCTGCCCGAGGTCGGGCGCGAACGTCGCGTGGCCGGCGAGGGGCGGCTCCTCGGCTGCGGGAGTCGGGCTCCCTTCGCACGGGAAGACACGCCGCTCATGGCCGTCGTCACCGTGACAGGAGGCGCAGCGCATTTCCCCATAGAGCACCTCGCCGCGCGCGACGCTCGCCCTATCGCCGGGAGAGGACGGGATCGCGAGCGGCGTGGGGTCGGTCCCGTCGATGCCCGCGAGCTTCTCCACGTAAGCGACGACCGCAGAGATCTCCTCGGGCTTCAACACGTCCGAGAAGTAGGGCATCGGACTCGCGGGGAGCCCGTCCCGGACGATCCGGACGAGGTCCTCGCGGGTCGGGGGCTCCCCCTGGGCGGTGGACTTGAACTTGAACTCGCCTTGCGTGAAGTCGCGCGGCGGAGTGCGCAGCGACGGGGCGGCGGGTCCGTTCCCGCGGCCCGCCGGTCCGTGGCAGACGGCGCAGCGCGACCGGTAGAGGCGCTCGCCGAGCGGAGCGTCCGCCCGCGTGCCGGAGCCCGGCGGCCACGCCAGTTCCTCGGCGACGTCCGGCGTTGGCCCCCAGCGCTCGTGAGGCTTCCGGTAGGCCCGCCATGCGATCCAGGAACGCCCGGCGTCGAGCAGGCCGAAGAGCAGCAGCGCGGCGGCCGCGACCTTCGCCCGCGAGAGGGCCATGGCTCACGGTCCGGTCTCGACCCGGGCCTTGAGCGCCTTGATCGCGGCGAGCGCCGAGGCGACGTTGACGCCGACGGTCACGGTCTGCTGCGAATCCTCGAACGTGGTCACGAGCTTGGAGAAGTTGCGTGTGGCAATCGTGTAGTGGACCCGCGCGCGCGCATCGCCCGCCGCCAAGATCCGCCAGTCGCAGGTCGAGTCGCGCAGGTCACCGGCAACCCAGCGGCCATGAATCTCACGGCGGGCGGGGTCGAGCACGTAGCGGAAGGTGTAGCGTTCGTTGCGCCCTGGGAAGGGGATGGCGATCTCGAAGCGGACATCGACCTCGTTGGGTCCCCGCGGCGTCGGCGTGCTCGCGACGAGCTTGGGCATGAAAGTCCGGTGGCCGGCGAAGTCGCTCGTCACCCTCCAGACGGCGTCGGCCGGCCGGGCGATCTCCACGATCGCCGTCGCGCTCGCGAAGCGACCGACGGCGTCGGACTCGACGAGCACCAGCGGCCCCCGCTCCAGAAGCTCGCTCAGCTCGCCGCTGTCCTGGCCCACGCCCTAGCCTTTCTTGGCCGCCAGCTTCGCCTTGAACAGGTCGCCGAGCGTCCCGAGCTTGCCCGGCTTCTCCTCCCGCGGCGATCGCCCCTCGTCCCGCGGTCTCCTCTCGCCCCTCGCCTCGGGCGCGGGTCTCCGCTCCCGCCGCGGCGGGAGCGGACGGTGGCGCGGGGCCGCCGCCGCGAGCAACGCCTTCTGGGCGAGGTAGCTCTCGACCTTCTGTCCCCCCTCGACCGCGGAGACAGCCGCGCGCGAGAGCCGGATTCGCGGGGAGGGCTCGGTCGCGATCTCGATCACCGCGACGCGGAGCTTGGTCCCCGGCGGCAGCGCCTTCTCGAGCGTCTCGTCCTTGCCGAGCGCCGCCTCGCTCACGTGGATCATCCCCCGCCCGCCCCCGGCGATCTTGACGAACGCGCCGTAAGGCTCCAGCCTGTCGATGGTCGCCTCGACGATCTCGCCCACGGAGAGCCGCTCGTGTGCAGGGAGCTTCGCGCGCTCGCGTTCCGCGCGCCGGGCCGCGCGCCGCGCGTCGACCTCGGCGACCTCCTTCTCTCCGGGCAGGCGCCGCAGCGAGATCTTCTGCGTCTCCCGGTGAATCGCGACGACCTCCACCTCGACCGAATCGCCCGCCGTCAGCCCCTCCGGGCGCGGGAACCCCTCCGGCGAGAGCGCCTCGCGCCGCACCCGTCCCGTTACGCCCGGGAGCAACTCGACGAGCAGGCCGCCCCACTCCATGACGCGCAGGATCTTGCCTGAGAGCTTCTGCCCGACGGCGATCCCCTCGGTCGCCCGCTCCCAGGCCGACGGCAGCAGTGCCTTGCGGGAGACGAGGATCCGATCGCCCTTGACCGGATCGTGGCGGATCTCCAGGACCTTGACCTGGATCTCCTCGCCCATCGTCACCGCCTCGCCCGGATCGGCCGGGGCCTCCTCGGCGAGGTCCGGGCGGCGGATGAACCCCTCGATGCCGCCGATATCGACGTAGACGCCGTGCGGCCGGATCCTCACGACCTTGCCGGTCAGCACCGCGCCGGGCGTCGCCCGCTCGCGCGCCTTGAGCGCTCGCACGTCCGACTCGATCGCGAGCTGCCGCCGCTGCGAGAGCAGGATCTCCTCGGGTGTGGCCTCCTTGACCTGGAAGAGGAGTTGCTGGCCGACGAGCTTGCCCGGGTTCTTCTGGTGGCGCAGGTCCACCTCGTCCATGGGGCACAGGACGACGAAGCCGCCGCCAAGGTCCACGTCCAGGCCGACGCTCCCGCGCTGGGAGACGACGACGCCGGGGACGGGCTCCCGCTTCTCCTTGGCCTCGCGCAGGAGGTCGAGCGGGGAGAGGACGGGGAGAGCCTCCGGCGGCGGGGCTTCCTCGATCGGGATCGACTCGGGAGGGGCTTCAGGGGTCTTCGGGTCCACGACTCTGGATCAACGATACCGCGGAAGGCGCATCGGCGGCGAGAAGATTCCACCGGCCTCCCGGGAGGGGGCGGCCGCGATCGCGCGCATCGCGGCGACGACGTCGGGGAGTTGTGGGACGCTGGCCGCTTCCAGCGGCCAGGCCATGCCGATCCCCGGAACGTCCGCCCCGGAGAGGAGCACCGGGGCGGCCGTCAGCTCGCCGAAGGCGCGGTCGATGACCCCGCGGATCACATGCTCGCCGAAGTTCGTAACGGCCGTGTCCTCGTTGACCACGAGCAGCCGCCCGGTCCGCCCGACGGAGGCGACGATCGCCTCCCAGTCGAGCGGCACGAGGCTGCGCAGGTCGAACAGGTCGAAGGAGAGACCTTCCGCGGCCAGTTCGCCGGCCGCGTTCAGGCAGACCGGCGCGAGTCGACCGTACGTGACGACGGTCGCGGTCCTCCCCTCCCGAAGCCGCTTCGCCTTGCCGAGCGGGACTACGTAGCGCTGCACCTCCGGCCAGCGCGGGCTCCAGCGGGTCCGATCGCCGAGCGGCGCGTCGATCCGGGCGTGCAGCTCGCGCGAGTCCTCGGGCTCGCCCGGGATCTTCTCTGCGCCCTTGACGCGTAGGAGCGCCTTGGGGGGCAGGAAAAAGACCGGGTTGCCGTCCTCGACCGCGGCGAGCATGAGTCCGTATGCGTCGATCGGTGTCGAGGGGATGACGATCTTCCAGCCCGACAGGCGGGTCAACAAGCTCTCGATGCTGTGCGAGTGGTAGATCGACCCGTGGATCCCCGACCCGACCGGGGTCATCACCACCATCGGCAGGTGGAAGGCGCCGGCGCTTGTCCAGCAGGTGTTGCCGGCGAGCTTCAGCAGGTCGAGGGCATTGAAGATGTAGTCGCAGAACTGGATCTCGGCCACCGCGACGTGCCCGGTGAAGGCGATCCCGGTGGCCATGCCTACGATGCCTCGCTCATCGAGCGGGCTGTTCCACGCCGTCCGGAGCCCTTGCGTCGCGGTGAAGACGCCGCCCAGCGGCGGCCCCACGTCCTCGCCAAAGACGTCGGTCACCCCGAGGTTCTCCTCGGCGTAGTGAAGGGCCAGCCGGATGGCTTGCGCCATGTTGGCCATCTACGTGCCTTGTTCCTTCCGTCCCCAGAACGTGTAATCGTGGATCGTCGCGGGATCGGGCAGCGGCTCGCCCCGGACGATCTCCAGATCGGCCCGGAGGGCTGCCCGGTGCTTCTCCCAGATGGCCGCGGCGTCCTCGCGCGATAGCTTGCCCTCCGTGATGAGCTTCGCCTCGAACTCCTTCAGGCAGTCGCGCTCGTCGACGAGCGCGCCGCCCGTGGACGAGCTGTGGCCGTGCAGCCGGCTCACGTCCGCCTGGAGGCAGAAGGGCCGCCGCTCGTGCCGCACGTAGTCCATCGCACTCTCGATCGCCGCCCACGAGGCGGCGACGTCGTTGCCGTCGATGCGCGCGTGGCGGATGCCGAAGGCCCCGGCCCGACTCGAAATATCCGTCATCGGCCACTGGGTCCTCGATTCCGTCGAGATGCCCCAGTGGTTGTTCATCACGAGGATCAGGATGGGCAGCTCGGCCCCCGGCCGGCTCGACCAGACGAGGCAGGTCGCGAAGTCGCCCTCGGCCGCGCCCGCGTCGCCGCCGTTCACGATCGTGATGCCCGTGCCACCCTCGCGCTTCTGGACGTGCGCGGTGCCGATCGACTGGGAGTACTGGACCGCGACGGCCGAGGTGACGGGGAGGACGTTCCACTCCCGGCGCGCGTAATGGTTCGCGAAGTTGCGGCCGCCCGTATACGGATCGGTCGCCGTTGCGCGCATCTGCCGCAACGTGTCGATGGGCGCCGCCCCCATGGCGAGCAGCGTCGCGCTCGACCGGTAGCTGAAGTGGAGGTAGTCGAAGGATGGCCCCTCCCCCTTCTGCACGAGCAGGCCGAGCGGGACGTTGAACGCCTCCTCGCCGGGACCACCGATCCAGAAATAGCCATCCCCGCCATGCACCATGGCGATGAGCTGGTCCTCCAGCACGCGGGCCTGAACCATCAGGCCGTGGATGCGAAGCTCGAGCGCGGCGTCCATCGAGAGATGCCCTCGGCAAGGCATATGCGATCCCAACGACTTGCGCAACGGAATCGCGAACAGCGAGAGGCCGCCTTCTCTCCCGTCCCCCGGGGGGCTATATTCCGCTTCCCGACCGGAGGGTTCGATGGCCTCGATCAATCCCCAGATCTTTCGTGAGTACGACATCCGTGGCCTCGTCGACCGCGACCTGACCGAGGACGCCGTGCGGCTCATCGGCCGCGGCCTCGGGACGATGGTGCGCCGCGCGAACCCCGGTAAGCCGGCGAGCGTCGCCCTCGGGCGCGACGCACGGGAATCGTCGGTTCGCTTCCGCGTGGCCATGACCGAGGGGCTGAACGCGAGCGGCGTGGACGTGGTCGACGTCGGCTTGATCCCGACGCCGCTTTGTTATTTCGCGGCCAACACCTTGCCGGTGGACGGCCTCGCCATGATCACCGGATCGCACAACCCGCCCGAATACAACGGTATCAAGGTGGGGGTGGGCAGGACGACCCTCCACGGCGACGAGATCCGCGAGCTGCGCGCCCGGATCGAGCGCGAAGACTTCGAGCGGGGGGCGGGCGGCCGGCGGGAAGAGGACATCGTCGGCCCGTACCAGGCTTTCGTACGCGCGAACCTCCGCCTCGGCCCGCGCCGCCCGGAGGTCGTGATCGACGCGGGTAACGGCGTGGGTGGGATCGCCGCCCTCCCGCTCTTCACGTCGCTCGGCTTCCCCGTCCACGGTCTCTTCCTCGAGCCGGATGGCCGCTTCCCGAATCATCACCCGGATCCGACGATCGTCGCGAACATGGAAGACCTCCGCCGCGAGGTGCTCGCGCGCCACGCGGCCGTGGGCCTCGCCTACGACGGCGACGCCGACCGCCTCGGGGTCGTCGACGACGCGGGGAACATCCTGTGGGGCGACCAGATCCTCATCCTCCTCTCCCGCAAGATCCTCGAGGAGGTCCCCGGCGCGTCGATCATCGGCGAGGTGAAGTGCTCGATGACCCTCTACGAGGACATTGCCCGGCACGGCGGCAAGCCGATCATGTGGAAGGCGGGCCACTCGCTCATCAAGGCGAAGATGAAGGAGACGGGCGCCGCCCTCGCCGGCGAGATGAGCGGCCACATCTTCTTCGCGAACCGCTGGTTCGGCTTCGACGACGGCATTTACGCTTCCGCGCGGTTGCTGGAGATCCTGACCCGTGAAAAGCGGCCGCTCTCCCGGCTGCTCTCCGACGTGCCGAAGACGTTCATCTCGCCCGAGATCCGGATCGACTGCCCGGAGGAGAAGAAGTTCCAGGTGGTCGAAGAGGTGAGGAACCGATTCGCGCGTGGGCCAAACCCGATCGTCGAGGTGGACGGCGTGCGGGTGACCTTCCCTGACGGCTGGGGGCTCGTCCGGGCGTCGAACACGCAGGCGCTCCTCGTGCTCCGCTTCGAAGCGCGCACCGCGCCGCGGATGGACGAGATCCGGCGCCAGGTCGAGAACGAAGTTCATGATGCGATGAAGCGGCTAGGCGCGTAATATCCGCGCGTGCCCGGCTACGCGATCGGCATCGACCTCGGAGGGACCCACGCGCGTGCCGCGGTGATCGACGCGACGGGGCGGGTGCGCGCGGCCTGCAAGAAGGCCCATGACCAGAGATCGCCCGTGGAGATCGCGGGCGTGCTCGCGCAAGCCACAGCGCGAGCGGTCGCCGACGCCGGCCTCGCGCCCGAGGAGATTGCCGCCGCGGGCGTCGGTATCGCGGGCCAGATCCACTCCGGGAGCGGCGTCGTGACCAACGGCCCGAACCTCGGCTGGCGCGAGGTCCCGTTCGGCGCGCTCCTCTCCGCGCGCGTCGCCTGGCCGGTCCTCCTGATGAACGACCTGTCGGCCGCGGCGTGGGGCGAATGGCGCGCCGGCGCGGGTGAGGGACAGGACGACATCTTCGTCTTCTTCGTCGGCTCGGGAGTCGGCTCCGCGCTGATCCTCGGCGGCCGGCTGTACGAGGGCGCGTCCGGTGTCGCGGGCGAGGTCGGCCACGTCAAGGTCGTCCTGGGCGGGCGGCGCTGCGGCTGCGGCGAACTGGGCTGCCTGGAGGCGTATTGCGGGGGCGCGAACCTCGCGGCCCGGGCGGCCGAGGCGCTCGCCGCGGGTCGGACGAGCGTGCTCGCCGGCACCGCCCGGACCGCCGCTGACATCGAACGGGCGGCGCTCTCCGGGGACGAGCTCGCCCGGGAGTTCTGGGACGACTGCGCGCGTTGGCTTCCGATGACCCTCGCGAACTGCATCACCCTCGTGAACCCCGCGCGCGTCATCCTGGGGGGGGGCGTGCTCGCGACCGCCCCCGCGCTCCGCGCGGTGGTGCGCGAACGGGCGTTCGCGCTCGCCTCGACCTCGGCACGCACCGGACTTTGCATTGTCGACGCCCGCCTCGGCGACGACGCCGGCGTCGTGGGCGCCGGCTTGCGGGCCCTCGCCGGAACCACTTCCCGGAGGACCGATTGAGCCATCCGAAACCCGCCGCCAAGTCGCGACCGCGCCAGTTCCTCGAATTCGCGGGGCTTCTGCTCGCCGCCTTCGCCATTCGATCGTTCGTCGCCGAGCCCTACGAGATCCCCACGGGCTCGATGCTGCCCGCCGTCCAGATCGGCGATCGGCTCGTCATCTCGAAGCTGGCGTACGGCGCGCGTCTGCCCTTCACCTTGAGCGATCAGGTACGCTGGGGAACGCCCGAGCGAGGCGACATCGTCGTCCTCTTGAACCCCAAACCCGGCGGGCCCGACCTCGCCAAGCGTGTCGTCGCCCTTCCGGGCGACCGCGTCGCCGTCCGCGGCGGTCGACTCGTCTTGAACGGCAAGGAGGTCCGGGAGGCGCTCATCCCCGGCCCCTGCCGCGACGAGGACCGCGACGAGGAGTCCGGCCGCTGGGTTTCTGTCGGCTGCCTTGCCTTCGAGGAGACCCTCGATCACACGACCTTCCAGGTCCACCATGTTCCCGGCAGCGACGTCCGGGACTTCGGCCCGATCATCATCCCGCCGGATCATGTCTTCCTGATGGGCGACAATCGGGACCGCTCCCTCGACAGCCGCTACTTCGGCCCAGTGCCCATCGGCAAGCTCAAGGGCAAGGCGTTCTTCATCCTCTGGAGCAACGGGCCCGACGGCCCGCGCTGGAGCCGGTTCCTGCACCCCATTCGCCCGCCGCCCCAGGACGCGAGGCTCGCGGCGATTCCATGAGGTGATGGTGCGGCGCGAAGCTTGCGCTCGCGCCCTTCGTCGTCCATTCTGACGGCCAACCCTCCGGAGATTTCCATGTCCCGCGCCGTCGTCGTCTCCCTCGCCGTTTCCCTCGCCGCCTGCGGGGAGGGCGGCGGCGATCTGCCAGGCGCGACGAGCGGACCCGGCGGCGCCGGCGGCGGTGGTCAGAGAGGTGGCGTGAGCGAGGGCGGCGCCGCCAGCTCAGGCGGCTCTTCGGGCGGCGGCGTGGCGACCGGGGATGGCGGGAGCGCCGTGGGCGAAGGTCGCTCCGACGGCGGCGGCGCGACCGGCACCGGAGGCCCGAGCGACGCCGGCAGCGGGGCCGACGGAGGAGGTTCGGCCGACTCCGGCACGCCAGGCTCGCCCACGGGCTGCGTTGGCCACGTGACCTGGCCCGCCCCGGACGCTGGGACCTGGTACACGGTCCACTTCCTGCTCGTCGACTTGCAGACCGACGCCGGGGTCGCGGACGCGACCATCGCCCTCTGCCCGAGCGACGCCGGCACGTCCTGCGCGAACCCGAGCGCCCAGGCCGACAATTACTCCGACTCGAGCGGCGCGGCCACCCTCACCGGACCCGCGTCCACCGGCGGACTCGACGGCTTCCTCCAGATCACCGCCAGCGATTACGTTCCGCTTCTCGGTTACTTCCCGGCCGTGGACAACGTCGCCTTCTACGGCGCGAGCCCCACGATTCGTGTCGCGATGATCGCGACGACTCCCACGTTTCAGGAGATGGAGGCGCAGGTGGGCAGCTTCTCCAGCAGCCGCGGCCACGTACTGTTCACTGTCACCGACTGCGGCGGCAGGCCGCTCGCCGGGGTCACCGTCGCGTGCAGCCTGAGCGACGCCAGTTCGACGACGGCGTACGAGATGGGCGGCATGCTCTCCACGTCCGCCACCGCGACCGATGCCTCGGGCCGGGGCCTCCTCGTGAACGTCGAGCCCGGGGTGGGAACGCTGACCGCGACGCTGAAAGGCAGCGGCCCGATGAGCCGCATCGACGTGGCCGTCCGCGCGGCCGCCGTCACGGAGGTCGCGCTCCCCCCGACGCCGTTGTAACAAAGCAGCGTTGTCTCGCGGGTGGCGGCGGAGTAACGTCCCTCGTCATGAACGACGACCTGAAGCAGCTCATTCGCGATGTGCCGGGCTTTCCAAAGCCGGGCATCCTGTTTCGCGACCTGACGCCCCTGCTCGAAGAGCCCCGCCTCTTCCGGCAGGCGATCGATCGGCTGGCCGTGGAGTACTCGGGCGACGGCGTGCAGAAGGTCGCGGCCATCGAATCGCGCGGCTTCTTGTTCGGCGCGCCGCTCGCCTACGCGCTTGGCGCGGGCCTCTGCATCCTGCGCAAGCCGGGCAAGCTCCCGCGCAAGTCAGCGCGTGAGACTTACGCCCTGGAGTACGGCACGGACGCGCTCGAACTGCACGAGGATGCGCTCGCGATCGGCGAGAACGTCCTCGTGGTCGATGACCTGCTCGCGACCGGCGGGACCGCGGCCGCGGCCGGCCGGCTCGTGCAGAAGCTCGGCGCCACGCTTGTCGGTTACAGCTTCGTCGTGGAGCTCTCCGACCTGGGCGGCCGGGCGAAGCTCGCCCACGACCGCGTGAACGCGCTGATTCGGTACTGAAGCCGGCAAGGGGGGACCCGCGCCCGCTGCGTCCCCACCCCACCGCGCCTTCCTCGCCCCCCCCTTCCAGGCGGAGGGCGAGTACGCGAGGCTCGGCAGCGCCCGATCGAGCTTTCCTTCCCCTCGCGGTGGCTCGCCCTTCAGCCCGTCTTATTCACGGTACGGCGTAGCGAGGCGTTCGAGACCGCAGCCGAGAAGGGCAAGCGAGAGCGACGACCGACGAGGCGTCGCGTAAAGCACCTCCCCCCAAGTCGTTTGGAGGGTGGCAAGCCCCCCGCGAGGAGGTACGGAGCGAGCACCCCCCCATGTCGTTGTAGGGGTGGCAAGCCCCCCCTTCGGGAGGCGCGGGATCGGACGCCGCAGCAGCCGGACCGTGAATAAGACGGGATCAGAACCTCCTCTTCGAGGACAACGACCGGCCGGGCATGCTCGGCGGCCGCGTGGTCCAGCGGCTCGTCCGGCGCCACCGGCTGCTGCCGAGCGCGCGGGCGCTCGTCGTCGGAGACGGCCCCGAGGCCGAGCCGACCTGCCGCGCCCTGCTCGAATCGGGCGCGGACGTTGCCTGGGCGGGCGAGGGTGCCGGCCCCGATTTGCCCGGTCTCCGCCGCCTGCCGGGTCACCGCGTCCGCGCGGCGCGCGGCGGCGCCCGCGTGCGCGCGATCGAGCTTCAGGGACCGGACGGCCACATGCCCTTCCGCGCCGGGCTCGTCGCGGTCTGCGGTCCGCGCGCCGCGGCGTTCGAGCTGGGCGCCCAAGCCGGCCTGCCCGTCGAGCCGCGCGGCTCGCGCGGCTTCGTCCTGCGGGCGGGCGAGGACGGCGCGACCGCCCTCCCCTGGCTCTGGGCCGCCGGCTCCTGTACGTCGGCCGGCGTCGGATCGGACGTCCACGGCGCGCGCGCCGGCAGGGCCGCCGCCTAGGATCGCGGCGCGGCCGATGTGGGCTAGCGCCTGGATGGCGATCCCGCCCGCGACCGCCCCGCCTTTACGAAGACCGTTGACGCGCGCCAACGGCGCTGGCGGCGCGCGGAAGTGGTGCGGTACCCTGAGGCGATGGGAGATCCCCTCGACCGCGAGATCCGGCTGTCGCTCTGGAAGATCCACATCCTCCACCACGCCGCCCACCGCCCGGTGTACGGGCTCTGGATGCTCGAGGAGCTCGCGGAGCACGGCCACCGGCTCAGCCCGGGGACGCTCTACCCGATCCTGGCGCGGATGGAGGCGAACGGCTGGCTGCGCGCGACCGGGGGAACCGGATCGAGCAAGGCGCGCAAGGACTACCGGGCGACCGCCCTCGGCCGCCGCGTCCTCGCCCAGCTCCGGAATGAGATCGCCGAGCTGCACTGCGAGGTCGTCCTCGGACGGTGACCGCCGGCCGCTTGACTCGATGTCGGGATCGGATTACGGATTCCGACATGGGAACGTCGAGGTGGGGGATCGCCGCGGCCGCGCTGCTGGCCGCTTCGGGCGCCCGCGCGGACGACGACACGCTGGCCCGCTACCGCCAGATGTGGAACCCCTTCTCCGCGGGACCGGAGCTGGTCAGCTCGGCGGACCTGCAGCCGCCCGGCCAGTTCTTCGCGCGCCCCTACCTGTTCAGCGAGGTCGCCTACGGCCAGTTCGGCGACCTCGCACTGAACGCCAAGGCGCTCGGGCAGACGCTCGTCGCCCTGGCGCCCCAGGTGGAGCTCTCCGTCGGCATCCTGAACTGGCTCGAGTTCGAGATGTACGTGCCCGAGACCTCCTGGTGGCAGCTTCCCGGAGGCGGTGCGCCCGCGGCCGACGGCAACGGGTTCGGCGACGTCACGGGCTTCCTCAAGTGGAGGTTCCACCTCCAGCAGCCGGACTCGTGGGTGCCCTCGCTGACGGAGGTGGTCTTCGTGACCCTTCCCACCAGCACCTGGGCCGGCCCCGCCGGCACGCCGGCGATCCCGGGGGGATTCGCGCCGCTGGGTCGGCTACCGGCCACGCACTTCGGCGTGCCCGAGCTGACCGAGTCCATCCTCTTCCGGAAGAACTTCCGGCCGTTCCGGCTCTCGGGCGGGCTCTACTACTCGTACAGTCCTCCCGGCTCGACGGCCGCCGGGGCGCCCGCCGACTTCGGCGACATCTTCCAGTACCGTCTCGCCTTCGAGCAGTTCCTCGACGACGCGAAGGGCTTCGCCTACGCGATCGAGCTGGTCGGCCTCCACGGACTGCCGTTCCGACTCGACGGCGCGCCGGTCGATGCGGGGCGCTCGAGCTTCGGCCTGCTCGGCATCGAGCCGACGGTCGAGTACGACTTCACCGATCAGATCGTCGCGGCGGCGGGAGTCATGGTGACGGCGGCGGGCTACAACGACGTGGCGGCGGTCTACCCCAACTTCTCGCTCTACTTCTACTGGAACCCCCGCGGGCACGTCATAGCGCGCTGAGAACGCGTGAACGAACCCGCTCCCCCGGTCCGGGGATTCATTCACACGTTCTGACTTGGGTTTCGCCCTTTTCGCCGTCGCGAGGTCGAGGACGGGGCGAGCCGCCGCGAGGCGCGCAGGCGATTTTCGTCGCAGGCGTACTGAAGTACGCCGAGACGAAAACCGCCGAGCACCGAAGCGCCGGCCGCGCCGGACCGACCGCAGTAGGCGCAAAAGGGCGAAACCCAAGTCTGAGGCAAACCGGGCGGCTGGGGCGTTTTTCCGCGGCGTTCCTCCCCAGCCGGCCGCACGGGTGGTGCAAGTGGCCGTCGCGACGTGGGCGCGCCGGTGGCACGCCGGATGCTCTACCCCAGACCGGACGTCGGAACGCTTTCCCAAGGAGGATGCCATGTTCCGCAAGATCGCCGTGGTGGCTTCGCTGCTTCTCCCCCTCGCCGCCGGCACCGCCTTCGCCGGACCCGCCCGCCGCCTCGAGCGGCAGTCGGCCCGGCACGAGCGCAAGGCCGATCGCGCCGAGGCCACCTCGCAGGCGCACGCCGCGGCCTCCCGCCGCGACCTCCGCCAGGCCGCGAAGGCCGAGCGCAATGGCCACCCGGTCCGCGCGGAGCGCAAGCTCCAGCAGGCGAAGCGGCAGGAGGTGAAGGCCGCCCGGGCGAACCGCCGCGCGGTGCGCAAGGAGCGCAAGGCGGGCCGCGATGCCCGCGCCGCCGGCGCGCTCCAGGCCCGGTAGCGTGGCCGGGGCGGCACCCTTCGCCCGGGAGGCCCCGCTCGGCCTCCCGGGCGAAGCCGTCAACGCGCCCCGGGCCCCGCCTCGACGCGGTCCATCCGCGCGTGCTACGAACGGTCCCGCTCGGAGGTCCGCGTGCGCCGCCCCCTCGTCGCCCTTCTCTCGCTCGCTTTCGCCGCCTGCTCCGGCACCCCGCCCAGCACGACCGGCGGCACGACGGGCACGGGCGACGGCAGCTCCGGCGGCTGCTGCGACGGCGGCGGCAGCAGCGGATCGACGGGGGGCTCCACCTCCGGCGGTTCGACGAGCTCCGGAGGTTCGACCGGCTCGGGCGGTATGACCTCCGGGGGCTCGAGCGGCGGCACCGGTGGCGGCTGCACGAGCTGCCCGTCGGGCTTCTCGTGCGGCACCGCCAACGGAATCCCGGTCTGCCGCAACGACCAGACGGACATCCCGAAGTTCACGCACGTCTTCGTGATCATGATGGAGAACACGAGCTACAGCTCGCTCCAGGGCGCCACCGCGCCCTACCTCCAGGGGCTCGAGAAGACGGCCGCGACGAGCAGTGCCTACTCGGGCGTCACCGACCCGAGCTTGCCGAACTACATCGCCCTCACCTCCGGCGACACGCAGGGCATCGGCTGCGACTGCTACCCCGCCGGGCAGGGCGGCGCGTGCGACCTCTCGACGTGCAGCAACATCTTCTTCACGAACAGCTGCAACTGCGGCGGGATGACCGTGACCCATCTCGGCGACCAGCTCGACGGCGCCGGGCTCTCCTGGCGCGCCTACGCCGAGAGCATGGGCGCGACCTGCAACGTCTCCGAGAAGAGCCCCTATGCGCCGCGCCACGTGCCGTTCCTCTACTACCAGGACGTGCTGGGCCCGGCGTCGGTGTGCAACGCCCACGTCGTCGACTACGGCAACCTCGCTGGCGACCTCGGGGGCGGAAGCTTCCCGGCCTTCGCGTTCCTCACCCCGAACCTCGACCACGACATGCACGGCACCGGGCTCCTCCAGAGCGACACCGACGTCACCAACGGCGACGCGTGGCTCTCCAAGAACGTGCCGCCGATCCTCGCGTCGGCCGCCTACACGAGCGGCGGCATCGTCTTCATCGTCTGGGACGAGGGCGACACCTCGCTCTCGCCCGGTCCGGTGCCGTTCTACGTCCTATCGCCCCTCGCGAAGCAGGGCGGCTACGCGAGCAAGGTGACCGCCAACCACTACAGCCTGCTCGCGACCATCGAGGACGGCCTCGGACTCTCGAGGCTCGGCAAGGCCGCCTCCGCCCAGCCGCTCGCCGACTTCTTCCCGGCGAACTAGCCCGCGGTTCTCGCAGCGCGGCCGGACGTCGTGGCGGCGGGCCTTTCAGCCCGCCTTATTCACGGAGGGGATTGTTGACAAGCAGTGTGACGCAGGGAGGGGCAGCGGAGGGCCGGTCGGAGCGAGGAGTGGGGCGGCGAGAGCCGATGGAAGGCTGACGTGGGGCATTCAGCGAAGCGGTTGATCGAGAAACGCGAGATCGAGGACGCTCATCAGCTCGCCGTAGTGACCCTCGGCGGTGCCCCGGCCGCGGTAGAGGTCGAGCAACGCTTCCGGCGGCATCCCCTTCTCGGTCCAGTTGGTGATGAGCCAGAAGTGGTGGAGGAAGAGATCGTCCTCCCGTTCGAGGACCACCAGCACGACCCTGCGCTCCCTGGACCAGTTTTCGGCGCGGTAGGTCATCTCGTGGAAGAAGACGCGGGGCTCCTTGGGGCGGCGGCCGACCGGACGGCGCAGGTGGGGTTCGGCCATCCGGTCGAGGACGGGGTTGTTGCGGATGCGGGCGACGTAGTTTCTGTTGCGCGCCTCGATCCCCGAGAGCAGGGCTTCGTCCGGGAAGCCGGCGTCGATTCGGACGGAGGCGATCTCGCAGAGTTCCTTCTCGGCCCGGTCGAGCAACGGGAGGATGAAGTCGACGCTGCCCTCGGCGGAGTGGACGTTTCCCTCGCGCAGGTGCAGATCGAGGGCGTCGCCGGTCTGGGCGGCGTTGGCGACGATCGGATGGTAGATGCGGGCGTGGTAGTGGCCGTTGTACTCGGAGCCGGGCTGGCTGCCGTGCACCTCGACGGGGAGCGAATCGGCGTCGAGGGTCAGGTGGGCGAGCTTCTTGCCACCGTTCATCCCACGCACGCGTTGGCCCGCGCTGACCATCAGGTTCTCCCGGAGCAGGGCGCGATTCTTCTCGCTGCTGAGCGCGCGGGTGAGCCGCGAGTGGGTGGGCTGCGAGGCGAGTCCGTCGGGTACCTCAGGGTTGTGGACAAGTTGCTCGCCCGGAACGCGCGGGCGCATCGCGAGCGGGCCGATGCCCCGGCGGTTCAAGACCGCCAGGCGAAGGACCGGATCGTCGCGCAGGAAGTCGGCGTCGTCGTGATCCCGCCACCCCTGGGCGAGCAAGAGCAGGTTCGTCCGCAGAAGCTCATCAAGCGGATGGGTCACCAGCTCCGGCTTGCGGGGATCCTCCAGCCGGTCGGTCAGCCACCGGATGATCCCGAGCCGCTCCATCGTCTCGCGCAGAAGCAGTGCACCCGCCTCCGCCGTCAGCCGCTCCGGCCGCCCCTCCACCCGAATCGAGCCGTTGAAACCCGCCGCGAACAACCCCTGTCCCGTCTCACCCATGGCCAGTCTCCTTTCGGAGGCTTGGACACCGGGCGAACGCTACGCACTCCCGCATCCTCGCTCTTTTTCACCCCAGCCTACCGGATCCCTCCGCGAATAAGACGGGCTCAGCGGATTACAACGGTAGCGCACGAGAATCGAACTCGCCTCCGGCGCCGTTCGACGCCGAACGCCGGTTTTGAAGACCGGGCCCGTCACCAGACTGGGAAGCGCTACCAGCACCCCTCATGCAGCTTCGGACACGGGATCGTCAAGCCGGCCCCTGGAATGGTCCACATCGGCAAGCGCCATCTTCACGAGTGTTTCAATCGCGACGTCGGCCGGCAGGATCGCGGTCATGCCACCCGTGGCGCTCCCGTGCTCGTTCGCCAAGAGCGCCTGCTCGATGAACGGGCGGAGAAGGGGCAGATCAAGATCACCAACCTGTGGAGTTGCCGAGTCCCTCATAGGTGATTGCCAGGCCGGCCGCCCCTCGCTACGGAGCGCCCCTCCCCCAGGAGTTCTCGCCAATCGAAAGTCTTCCTGCAACCTGGGTAGTTGGAGCACGCCAGATAGGTTCGCGCGAAGCCCGTAACTGTGCGTACGATCATCTTTGCGGAACACGTGGGGCACTTGATCGCCAGATCATCGACTGCACTCTGCAAGCTCGCGCGTGGCGGTGCCTGGTCGATGGTGCCGCAGGAGGAGCATCGGAGAAACGGCCCATTGTCGTAACGATCAAAGAAGACGGTTCTGCGCCCCCGGCACTGGCAGGGCGCTGCATTGCGCATCGCTTCCGTGAGGGCCGCCAACACGACTGCTCGATTGGTAGCAGCAGCGCCAGCCCCTCCCTTGAGGCCGTCCGCCCCGCTGCCCCCGCTCGGCGGGGGTGACGACAGGCCGTTCAAGCTAACTGGCTCTCTGCGCACTCCCGAGGCTGAGGGCAAGGGCGCCTTCCCTGGTGTCGTGCCATCGTCCAGGCGGTGAACCCTCTCTGGAGGCGGCATGGGTCGCGCCGGGATGGAAGGCTCAGAAGCAGTTCGGGCAACTCGGCCGTCCCCGACGCGGTCGGCTCGTTGGCAAGCAGCCGCAATGCTGTCGAGGGCTCGACTTATCTCCTTGTCGCGGTGCTCAAACCAGTCCGGAGACCAAATCCGATGGAACATCCAGCCCTTCTCTTCGAGCTGCTCCTGGCGAAGCCGGTCGCGCTCCCTCGCGCTTCGAGAAGAGTGGTAGGACGCGCCATCGCACTCGATTGCCAGGACGAAGCGACCGTCGGTCGGATGCCGCACCGCAAAGTCAATCTTGTACCCAGAAACCCCCCACTGCGGCTCCAGCCGAACTCCCTTTCCCGAGAGAGCGTCAAAAATGTCTTGCTCAAAGGGATTCTCCGGCTGGCGGGCCGCTGCCTGCACGTCGGGCAAGCTCCCGCTCCTGGCGTACTCCAGGTACGCCTTCAGGAGCTGAACACCGCGAGCGTCGGTACGGCTTGCATCAAGTTCGTCGGGAGAAAACGAGGCAACAACGGTCATTCGAGCACGGGCGCGGCTCACAGCGACGTTCAATCGCCGCTCACCGCCTTCCTGGTTCAGGGGGCCGAATTTGAGGTTGAGACGGCCCGCAGTGCGATTGTTGTACCCGAGCGTCAGGATGATGGCGTCGCGCTCATCACCCTGAACCGACTCCAGATTCTTGATGAAGAACCGCTCGGGACTATCCTCTCGAAAGAACTCAAGGATCGCATCGCTTTTCTCGTCCTCCAGGCGCCGTCGCCATTCTGCGTCGATACGGTCAGCATGTTTGCGGCCGAGCGCGATCACCCCCAAAGACTTCTCGGGCTGCTCACGCGCGCTTGAGAAGATGAGGTCAACGACTCTTCGAACCTCCTCCGCAGAGCTATCCGTGCTCTCCCCACCCTCGACGCGAATGAAAGAACACGGTGGTGTCCCGCCTTCAACGCCGGGGAACGTGATCAGCCGATCCCCATAGAGGTGTCGGTTCGAGAAGCAGATGAGGCGTTCATCTCTGCTACGATAATGCCAGCGCAGCCATTCCTTCCGGACCGGAAGACTCTGAGCCGCGTCGAGCAGGCTCTCCATGCCTGCGTCGTGGGGCCCTTCCGCCTGCTCATCGGCCGCGTCGGTTTCGGTATCGTCGGCATCAAAGAAGGCTGTCGGCGGCAACTGCTTGTCGTCGCCGGCCACGACCATGCGCCTCGCCCGGGTAATTGACGGCACGGCCTCTTCGGGCGGCATCTGGCTGGCCTCATCGAAGACTACGACGTCGAAGAGGGGCCGATCCGAGAGGGGCGGGAACAACTGGCTAACGGTTAGGGGGCTCGCCATGAAGCAGGGACGGAGCGCGAGGACGGCGTTCGGCGCTTCAGCGAGCAGTTGGCGGAGACGCCGGTGCTTGGATTTCTTGTAGGCTTCTCGCTTAACGAGCCCCTCCTCCTCGTCGTCCCCAAACGCTTCGTCGACTCCTCGGCGCCACTTGAAAAGCACCTCCTCCGGCGCGAGAGCCAACCGACGTCGGTCGATGTCGCAGAAGCTTTTCACGTTCTCGGTTTGAACCGCGCCGGAAACGTGCGATGCCCTGCCGTCGAGGTCGCAGATGGCGGATTCCAGCCAGAGACGATCCAGCGTCTCGATCCACTGCCCGCCGTCCGGACCGGCCGGGAGCTGAGCCCTTCGGACAGCATCCAGCCATTGTCCCACCCCTGAACGACGTAGCTCCGAAACAAGCCGGCGGACATCGCCGACTGCAGGCGCCTCGCTGGCTTCGATTTCAAGCCGTTCTGCTTTGGCTTTGAGGGTCCTAAGCTGGGCGTCTTTCCAGTTCTCCCACGGCGCCTCCGCGAACAGTTCGATCAGATTCTTCGTCGTCGATGAAAGCGCCGATGGCACCGTCACTATCGTGTCGTACTCGAACTTCTGGATCTGCGGCTTGGCCGATGCCAACGCAGCAGCGATCTCCGTTGCTTCCGAATGCAGCGCTGCCGCTGCAGCCGGGGTCCTACGCATGAGGCGCAGGGCCCTCCGGGCGGATCTGTATCGGCTGCTCGTCAGGAAGTGCCAGAAGCGGACCCACGCACCTCGCGTCGCGGGTTGGAGTGCTTCCCTCGCGTCGTCAATTTCGAGGTCGAGTACGCCGGGCTGATACGCGGGCAGTAGTTTTGAGAGCTGCCCAAGGCTTTGGACGACCTTCTCGATGTCGCCCAAAGAGATGTCGCTTTGGAAACCGAATCTCTCTGACAGCGGCTGAAGAAGCGTCGAGAGTGCGGTGATTCCGTCTCTCAGCCTTCCGGACCAGCCGAGGACCTCTTCAACTCTTCGAACTATCTCCTCCCTGCCGGTGCCCCCGTTCTGCGGCAGGAATGGCGCCCACGAGGAGTTGTCGGAGAGTCCGGCCAGGAACTCGGACTCATGCTCCGCAAGTAGCCGAACACGATCCTTGATTTCCGCTAGCGCTGGCGTGAGCCTGGACAATTCCGCTGCGGCCCAGATCGACGCTTCAAATTGTCGCTTTGGCAACCGAAGCAGCCGCCCCCAGATCTCTCGACGGGAGATCCCCACTATCGCAGAGGGCGAGTGCAACCATTCCCGATACGCCGTCAGCCGGTTCCGAGCGTTGTCGAACGGCTCGTGAGTTTTGTCGAGCGGCTCGTGAGTTGCGGCATGTCCCGCAGTGCTACCAGCCGCGCCGAAGGCTTCAAGGCTCTCTCTCAACTGAGCTGCTATCTTCTTCGCCGTCAGGTCGCGAGCCGACAGATCTAGGGTGAGATGGCCCAGCCCCCTCCGCTTCAGTCGCTCCTGGACAACCTCAAGCGCAGCCCTCTTTTGGGAGACGAATAGGATTTTCTCTCCTCGAACGACGGACGCACCAATGAAATTGGCGATTGTCTGGCTCTTCCCCGTCCCTGGGGGGCCGTAGATGACCAGGCTGTCGCGCAAAGCAGCATGGATCGCGGCCTGCTGGCTCCCGTCGGCATTGAAAAGCAGGAGTTCTTCTCGAGCAGGGACACGATCCAGGTCGAGATCCTGATTCTCGGGACCTCCGCTTTTCAACGCACGTGCGGCTTCTGGGTCGCCGGCTAAAGAGGCAACGAGGAGAGAGGCGGACATGGCCTCCTGACCCTCTTGAATCTCCTGAACCATCGCCATCTTCTGAAATGCCAAATTTGTAAGGCACCGCCACGTTTGATCGATGGCAAACTCGGGAACCTGCCTTCCGAGTCTAGCCACGCCCTCGAACGCCATTGCAAGGGACTCCGCAAGGGACTCCGGGCTCCCACTGTCGTTGAGCCCATCAGCGATCTGGTCGAGCGCTTCTTGTTTAATTACAACCGCGTAATCCCGACGAAGCGCAGGGGGCAGAACGGAGTTTGCCTGCCACTCCAGCTCCCGCCGGATCTTCGGCGATGGACGAAGTTCCACCGCGATCGGGAGAAGAAAGAGCGGACACCTGACTGGGCTTCCGCCGTCTTTTGATTTCCAGGTTGCCAGACCGCATCCCAGAACCAGCGTCGCTATTCCTCTTTCCTCGCGGTTCTCAACCGCCTTGCGGTAGATGGTTGTGAGTCGCTTCCGCGCGTCCTCGCGCTGGGCTTCGTCCGCCGGCCAGAGGGACTTTAGTCCAACCTCCCGAGACCCAAAGAGAAGATCCCGCAGGGCCTTTGGTTCAGCATTTGTGAGATCCAGGGAACCGCGCTTCAGCGGGCGGAAGTACAAGAGCGGATTTCGCCGCGACAGGTCGGTCAGCCGCTCCGCCCACTGCGTTCGAGCAATCTCGACGAGAGCCTGACGGTCGTTCATCCGCTGCGGCTCAACGCCTCGGTTTGCGGCTGCTGACATTCCTCTCTGGGAGGCTATCACAGGGCGCCGTGTATGAACCCGTCTTATTCACGGTCCGGCTGCTGCGGCGTCCGATCCCGCGCCTGCGAAGGGCCTGCTCGCTCCTTCCTCCTGCGGGGGGCTTGCCACCCTCCAAACGACTTGGGGGGAGGTGCTTTACGCACGCCTCGTCGGTCGTCGCTCTCGCTTGCCCTTCTCGGCTGCGGTTTCGAACGCCTCGCTACGCCGTACCGTGAATAAGACGGGATGAATTACAGAGCACCGCATCTTCTCTCACATCACCGCGAACTGGCGCGGGCGCCCACTCGAAAGCATCGAGGCCGGATTTTCAGCAGGTCACCCTGAGGGGGGTGTCGAAGGGCGCTGCTCCTGTGCGGGTGGGCGAGCAAACGAAGGGCGCCCGGGGGGACATTTCCCGGGCGCCCTTCTCTACCGGCCGGGAGCTACTTCCCGGTCGGGCCCTGCTCCGGGGCCGCGGGCGGGGCGCCGGTGACGGGGAGGCCGGCCTGCACCGCCGCGGGCTCCGAGCCGCCGGGCGGGATGGGGCCGTCGAGCACTCCGCCGACGAGCTGGCCGCCGGGGGTCACGAGCGCGAGCCCCGGCGTCCCCTCGACCGTGACCGCCTGCCGCTGGACCTTGCCCTTGGTCCCGCGGACCGCCCGGGTCTGCTTGCCCCGGGCCAGCGCCTTGGCCTTGCTCTCAACGGTCCGGACGGCCGGGCGCGCCGGCGCGATCCCGAAGTCCACCAGGATCGCGCTCTTGCTCCCGAACGTCCCCTTGAGCGCGAACTCGTAGTCCTTCACGAATTCGCGCAGCTCGGGGAGCGCGGCGTCGTAGGCGGAGAGCGCCTGCGTCTCCGCCGCCCGCGCCTGCGCCACGGCCGCGTAGAGCGTGTCGGCCGCGCCGAGCTTCGCGTTGATCTGCGGCCCGGTCATCGCCGTTCCGGCCACCGTGACAGTGGACTTCCCGACGACGTTCTTGGTGGTGCCGGCCTCCAGCTTGTCGACCTTCTGGAGGAACGCGCTGGGGCCCTTGGTCTTGTTCGCCATGGGGTGTTTGTCCTTTCGTCTCTGCACCGCGGGGAGGTCCCGCGGCGGCGGGTTGGTTGGGACCGCCGGCCCATGGTTCTCCGAGAACGCATCATCGGTGCCAGCCGCAGGTCCGCGAAATCACGAGGGCGAGCGCGAGGGTGGGGTAGGCGGATTTCGTACGCCTGTCTCGATCGTGGACGAAGACCCCCGCGGGGGGCTCCCGGAGCGCCACCACGGCGCCCCCTCGGCGCGGGTGATCGCGATTCCCCCGCGAGCGATCGCGATTCCCCCGCGGGTGATCGCGATTCCCCAGCGGGTGATCGCGATTCCCCGGCGGGTGATCGCGATTCCCCAGCGGGTGATCGCGATTCCCCGGCGGGTGATCGCGATTCCCCGGCGGGTGATCGCGATTCCCCGGCGGGTGATCGCGATTCCCCAGCGGGTGATCGCGATTCCCCGGCGGGTGATCGCGATTCCCCAGCGGGTGATCGCGATTCCCCAGCGGGTGATCGCGATTCCCCAGCGGGTGATCGCGATTCCCCGGCGGGTGATCGCGATTCCCCGGCGGGGGATCGCGATTCCCCAGCGGGTGATCGCGATTCCCCGGCGGGTGATCGTGCGCGCTCGACGAGATATCGCTCCCGCTCCCCGAGGCCCGAACCCAGGCATGGGCTCTTTCTGCTTTCCTCAATCAACAAAGGCAGTTCGACCCGTGGAAGGTTACCCCGTCTTATTCACGGTCCGGCGGGGTTACTCGACGACTTGTCCCCGAAGAGATGGGGCAGCTCCTCGATCGGCTTGCCAGCCGCGAATCGCCCGGTTAGCTTCCCGAAAACCGATGGGGTCCATCCGATACACCCGACATTGCCTCGAGGCGGCGCAGGGACGCTGGCCTGCGAGGGGTGCGCACGGAGGACGCAATGCGGGCGATCGGCCGCGCGCCATCCGGGTGTTCGAGAACGGGCTGCTGGAACTTGCGAGCCGCGCGCACCCCGTGACGCCCGGGGTCTGGTTCCTGCCGCTCGCGGCCTGGGCGGTCCTGCGCGGCGCGGCCGGTCCGTTGGGTCTCGCGGCGACGCTCGGGCTCTTCGGCGCCGGTGTCCTGCTCTGGAGCGGCTTGGAGTACCTCCTCCACCGCGTCGTGATGCACGGCCTGCTGCGCCACGCCGAGACCGACGCCCGCCGCTTCCGGGCCTTCATGGTCCACGGCTACCATCACGAGTTCCCGAACGACCGGATGCGGCTCGTCATGCCGCCGATGATCTCTTGGCCGATCGCGCTCATCGTCGCCGCCGCCTGGCGCGTCGTCTTCGGCCCGCTCGCCTGGGCGCCGGTCCTGGGTGGGACCATGACCGGCTACGTCGCCTACGACTGGATCCATTATTACACTCACCACGCCCATCCCCGGACGCGACTGGGGAAATGGCTGCGCCGCTGGCATATGCGCCACCACTTCGAGGACGAGAACGCCTTCTACGGGATCAGCTCCCCCCTCTGGGATCTGCTGCTCGGCACCGCCCGCGCGACTTCCACCCCGCTGCACCCGAACGAGGAGACATCATGATCAAGGTCGGAGAGAAGGCCCCGGAGTTCACGTTGCCCTCGAACCTGGAAGAGGGCGGCAGGCCAGGCAAGAAGGTCTCGCTGACGGACTATCGCGGCCGGAACGTCGTGCTGGCCTTCTACCCGCTCGACTTCTCGCCGACCTGCTCGGACGAGGCGAGTTGCTTTGTGTCCGACGGGTCACGCTTCTCCGGGGTGCACGCCCAGGTCCTCGGGTTGAGCGTGGACAGCGTCTGGGCTCACCGCGCCTTCGCGCAGAAGCTCGGCATCGCCTACCCGCTGCTCGCGGACTTCCAGCCGCGCGGCGAGGTCGGACGGAAGTACGGTGTCTACCTCGAGGACAAGGGGATCGAGTCGCGCACGACGATCATCGTGGACAAGACAGGGATCGTCCGCTGGGTCAAGCCGGTGGAGATCCCTACGGTGCCGGAGACCGCGGAAATGATCGCCGAGCTGGCGAAGCTCGGCTGACCGCTCAGTCGGCGGCCTTCTTCTTGGCGGCTGCTGGCGAGGACGCAGCGGCCTCTGTCTTCGCCGCTCCCCCGCCGCCGGAGCCGCCGGGGCGCACCGAGGAGTAGAGGTCGCGGTACCAGCCGCCGCCCTTGAGCTGGAAGCTGTTGCGCGACAGCAGCCGCTCCAGTGCGCCTCCGCAGGCGGCGCACTTGGTCGGTCCTCGCTCGGAGACCTTGAGCAGGACCTCGACCTTCTTCCCGCATTTCTTGCAAGCGTATTCGTAGATGGGCATGGGCTCAGAGGGACGTGAGTTCGATCCCGTAGAATAGAGCGAAGCGGAGAAGATTTCCAGCGCCGCTCGCGCGTGCTACCTTCGCCGGTGAAAGCTCGCGTGATGAGCCCACCCCCGATCCCACCCCGGCAGCTCCTCCCGACACCCGAGCGGGCGCCCTGGATTCTCTTTGCGGTCCTCCTCGCCACCGCGCCTGCCGGCTGCCGGCGTCCTCGTGGTCCGCCGCCGTACTATGTCTCCCGAATCGTCGTCTCCCAAGCCACGCTGCAGGACAATCCGGAGTTGGGCGTGACGCCGGCCAATCTCGAAGACCGGCTTGTCGCCGCGCTCGATGCGACGAGACGGTTCACGCCCTTGCCGGAGAAGGGCGGCGGCAAGCCCGACTCCTACCGCTGCCACGCCGAGGTCGCGTTCACCCGCGAGAGCGACGAGGCCGGTGGGGCAGGCGGTGACGGAGGCGCGGCGCTGCGGCGCGCCCAGGTGGGGGTCGCCGTGGAGCTGAGTCGACCCGGCCGGGACAGCGAGACGACCCGTGCCGTCGCCGACGGCTCGCGGATCTTCGACCCCTCCAGCAGGAATGCGCGAGCCGCTGCCTTTCGGGGAGCGCTCGACATGGCGCTCGCGCGGGCGGCCTCCAGCCTTCTCCTCGACCTCGACGCCGATCGGAAGACCGACGGGAATCTCATCGCCGACCTCTCCTCGCCGGACGGCGGCGTCCGCGACTGCGCGGTCCGCAAGCTTACCGATCGGAAGAACCCAGCGGCGGTCCCGGCGCTCATCGCGCGGCTCAAGGACCCGGACCGACAGGTCGTCATGCGGACAATCGGCGCGCTCGATGCGCTTCACGACCGGCGTGCCGTGAAGCCGCTCATCGACCTGACCGACCGGCAGGATCCGGAGTTCGTCGCGCAGGTCCTTTACGTGATCGGGGCCATCGGCGGCTCCGACGCTGAGGCGTTCCTCTTCACGGAGGAGAACGGGTCGCCAGACCCGCGCGTGCGCGCCGCGGCGGCGGAGGCCGCGGCCGACCTGCGGCGGCACAGAGCCTCCGCCGACGGCGGCGTCGTCCAGGCGAATCGGGAATGACAAGCCGGGTCCAAGATCGTCGCGGCCGCCCGCCGGGGGTCGCGGCCCGCCGGACGGTGCCTCGGATGTTCCTCTTCGCCGTAGGGCTGGCCGCGTGCGCGGCCGCCCGGCCGCCTCCCGTCTCGACGGCTGCCCCGCGGGCCTCGGCCCTCTTCCCGCTCGCCGTCGGCAACCGCTGGACCTATCGCGTACAGTTTCTCGGAGCCAGCCAGGTCCTCTCCGTCGCCATAGTCTCCGAGAACGACGGCCGCTTTTCCGACAACCGCGGCGACCACTATCTCGTCGATCCCGCGGGGGTGCGGGACGACCACCGCTATCTCGTTCGCGACCCGGTCGAGCCGGGCCAAAGCTGGCGCAGCGTCATCAGCCTGGAGGCGACGGAGAGCTACCGCGTCGCCGGCACGGCCGAGAGCGCCGATGTGCCGGCCGGGCGCTTCGCCGGCTGCGTCCGGGTCGAGGGGCGCTCGCCGTCGCGGCCCGGCGCGGTCCAGCTTGCCGAGCAGACCTACTGCCCAGGCGTCGGGCTCGTCCGCGTCGTCACTTACGAGGAGCGGGGCGGCGAGCGGGGGCCGCCCCAGTGGCGCGAGGAGCTGATGGCCTACCGGCTGGTCCCGGCGAAGTAGGTGGTCCGCGACGCCGGCATTGGTCTCCTGGGGGTCGGCAACGTCGGCGGCGCCCTCATCCGGCTGCTCTGCGAACGGGCGGAGCGGATCGAGCGCGCCGCCTCGCTGCGGCTCTCCCTCGTCCGCGCCGCGGCGCGCGACGCCGGGAGAGCCCGTCCACCCGAGCTGCCGGCCGGTGCGCTCGGGTTCGATCCGTTTGCGGTCGTTCGTGACCCGCGCGTCACGGTCGTCGTCGAGCTCCTCGGCGGCCTGGAGCCGGCCGGCGCGCTCGTCGCCGAGGCCCTCTCTCTCGGCAAGCCGGTCGTCACCGCGAACAAGCTCCTGCTCGCGCAGCGGGGCGAGGAGCTCCTGGCGGAGGCGGACCGGCGCGGGGTCGCGCTGCGCTTCGAGGGCGCCGTCTGCGGAGGGCTCCCCGTCGTGCGCACCCTGCGGGACGCGCTCGCCGCCGATCGCGTCCTCGCCCTCCACGGCATCCTGAACGGGACGACGAACCACGTCCTCACCCGCATGACCGAGTCCGGCGGGTCGTTCGAGGGCGCCCTCACCGAGGCCCAGGCCGCGGGCTACGCCGAGGCCGACCCGACGCTCGACATTGAGGGGCACGACGCTGCGCAGAAGCTCTGCCTGCTCGCGCGGCTCGCCTTCGGCGCGTGGGTGCGACCGGCCGACATCCTCGTCGAAGGGATCGAGCAGATCGGCCCGCAGGACATCGCGGGCGCGCGCGAGCTCTCCTGCGTGGTCAAGCTCCTCGCCGTCGCCCGGCGCGTGGGCGGCGCGCTCGACCTGCGCGTCCATCCGGCGATGATCCCCGAACGCGGCCGGCTCGCCTCGGTCGGCGGCGCCCACAACGCGCTCCTCATCGAGGCCGAGGCGAGCGGACCCACGCTGCTCTCGGGTCTCGGAGCGGGCGGCGCCTGCACCGCCGCCGCGGTGGCCGCGGACATCCTCGACGTGGCCCGGCCAGGGGCCGCGACGCCGCCTCACGTGCCCGCGGCGCCGATGGCGCTCCTGCCCCGCGAGGAGATCAGAGCTTCCTACTACCTGCGCCTCACCGTGGCCGACGCGCCCGGCGTGCTCGCGTCGCTCACCGCGGCGCTCGGCCGGCGCGAGATCAGCATCGCCGCCCTCCACCAGCGCGAGCGGCGCGAGCCGGTGACCATCGTCCTGCTGACCCACCCCGCCCGTGAAGGGGACGTGCAGGCGGCGCTCGCGGAGATCGACGCCCTCCCCACCACCCGCGCCCCCACCCAGCTCGTCCGCGTGGAGACCGATCCCGCCCTCCGGTGAGGTGCCGCGGGCCCGCTACTTCTTGGCGATGGGTTTTTCGCCCGGCGCGTACTTGACCACCTTGACCTTCTCCATCGTGACCAGCCCCCCGTCCACCATCTCGTCGAGGAGCGTGACCGCGCGGGCGGCGTGCTCCTCGGTGTCGACGATCTCGATCACCACCGGCAGGTCCTCGGAGAGCCTCAATAGATGTGCGCTGTGCAGGTGGCTGCGCGCGCCGAAGCCCGCGACGCCGTGGAAGACCGTCGCCCCGGCGAACCCCTCGCGCCGCAGCCGTTCGAGGATCGCGATCGACAGCGGCTGGTGACGCCAGCGATCCGACTCGCCGATGAAGACCCGGATGAGCACCCGCTCTCCTTCGAGCACGCGCACGATACGCCCCTTTCGCCAGTCAGACCGCTAGCAGATTTCGCAGCAGGCAGCCATGGGACACCGCTCTGCTAGGCCCGGACCATCCACCGGCCCGCGGTGTCTCCCACCATCCCTGCGAGGAAGCAGAGGACGAGGGTGGCGGCCACATTGAGCGCCGCGAGCCCGTAAGCCGCCTCGCGGACGTAGGTGAAGGTCTCGAAGTCGAACGTCGAGTACGTCGTGAAGCCTCCCATGACGCCGGTCGTCAGGAAGAGGCGCGCGTCCGGAGAAACCACGTCGCCCATGACGGAGAGGCGCATGACGAGACAGATGAAGAACGAGCCGACGACGTTGACCGCGAGCGTGCCGTAAGCGAAGCCCGGGCCGAGTCGGGTGAGGACCCAGCCCGACAGGAGATAGCGCGCCCCGCTCCCGAGGGCGCCGCCCACGCTCACCAGCAGGAATCGCAGCACGCGGCGGCCATTGTAACACGCCACCGGCGCGCCACCGGCGTTCGGGTCCAGGCTGCCGGTTGGGCCCCCGCCGGCGGGCCGAGGTCTCGACGGATCCACGGCTCCGTTTGCCGCCTTGCGCTATCGCCCCGCGCTGGCGGAGACGATCGCCACCGAGGCGGAGGCCCCGACCCGGTCGGCGCCGGCCGCGAACATCCTGGCCGCGTCCTCCGCCGTGCGGATACCGCCGGAGGCCTTGACGCCCATGCCGGGTCCGACGACGCGCCGCATGAGGGCCACGTCCTCGACGGTCGCGCCGCCGGGGCCGAAGCCGGTCGAGGTCTTCACGTACGCGGCGCCCGCGGCCTTCGCGAGCACGCAGCCGGCGACTTTCTCGTCCTGGTTCAGGGCGGCGGTCTCGAGGATGACCTTCACTGGGGTCGCGCCGCACGCGCGGACAACGCCCGCGATGTCTTCGAGGACGAGCCGGTAGTCCTTGGACTTGAGCGCGCCCTGGTTGATGACCATGTCGATCTCCCTCGCGCCGCACCGGACGGCCTCGCGGGCTTCGAACGCCTTGGCGCGCGGGGCGGAGGCGCCGAGGGGGAAGCCGACGACGGCGATGGGGACGCTGGAGCATCCGCCGAGCAGGCGGGCCACCTGGGCGACGTTGACCGAGTTGACGCAGACCGTGGCGAAGCCGTGGCGGCGCGCCTCGGCGCAGAGCTTCTCCAGCTCGGCGACCGTGGCGTCGGGCTTGAGCAGGGTGTGGTCGATGTGGCGGGCGATCTCGGCCGAGGTCCGCGGCGCCCCGAGCGGAGCGACGCGGTCGGCGCCGAGTTGGACGAGCTGGTAGGTCGGGCAGGCGCCGGCCGCCCCGCAGCCGGAGCAGAGATCGGCGCACGCCGGTTCGTGCGCGTCGGACGGCCTCGCCTCGCAGGGCTCCTCGCGCCCGACCTTCTCGGCCGAGAGACGCCGGCGGAGCGCTTCAGCGACCCGCTCCGCGATCTCGTCCAACTCTTCCGGTCGGATTCCCATGGTCTCCTCCGTCACTGCCCCTCCCCGCTCGCCGGCTTCTTCGGCCCGAGGCCGGCCTTCTCCCGCGCGGCGCGCAACGCGGGCATCATCGCGCCCGGCAGCTCGCGGGCCCCGCCGAGCGCGCGCGCGGCGAGGAGGATTCGGGCGAGGTGCTCGACCAGCTCCATGCGCAAGATCGCCTGTTCGACGTCGGCCCCGAGCGTGAGGACGCCGTTGCCGGAGAGCAGCAGCGCGTCGTGTTCGGCCGCCGCCCGCTCGACGGCCGCCGAGCCTTCGGGCGAGCGGGGCGGGGCGAGCGGAAGCGTCGGCACCCGGCCGAGCGAGACGACGGCCTCGGGGAGGGGGATCGGCGCGAGATCCACGCCCGCGACGCCGAAGGCGGTCGCGGTGGGTGGATGGGCGTGGCAGACGACCTGCGCCTCCGGCCGACCCCGGTAGCAGGCGAGGTGCAGGTCGAGCTCGCCGAACGGACGCCGCCGCCCCTCGATGAGCCGGCCCGCGGCGTCGACCACGATGAGCCAGTCCTCGCGCATCGCCCCCTTGCTGACGGCCGTCGGCGTCGCGAGGAAGCGGCCGGGGCCGAGCCGCGCGGTCAGGTTGCCGTCGTGGTTCGCGACCCAGCCGGCCGCGTGGAGGCGGTGGCTCGCGCGCGTCAGCTCGATCCGGAGGTTCAAGGCCGCGCGCATCTACCGTGGTCCAGGCGGGACGAGGGACCCCGCGGTGGATTGGATCTCGTCGACGATGCCGACGATGATCGAGCGGATGGGTGGAGCGCCGCCCAGGATCTGGCGGACGCCGTTGCCCTCGGTGAGGACGAGGACTCGATCGCCCGCGCCGGCCTGCGCGTGGTCCACGGCGAGGAACGAGCGGCCCGCGTCGGCGCCGGCCTCGTCGATCGGCTGGACCGCCAAGAGCTTCTGGCCCGCGTAGGAGGGATGCTTGATGGTCGAGACGATCGGTCCCAGCACGCGACAGAGCTTCACCTAGTCTCCGGGGAGGCGGTCGACGATGCCGACGACGGCCGCGTCGACCGGGACGAACGAGGGCTCGACGGCGAGCGCCGCCTCGCGGCTCCCGACGAGGAAGACGAGGTCGCCCGGACCTGCCTGCGCGACGTCGACCGCCACCTCGTCGGGCGCGCCGTTCGGGCGGCCGGCGTGATCGAGCGGCCGGACGCAGAGGAGCTTGCGGCCCTCCAGGCCGGCGATGCGCTGCGTGGCGACGACGGTGCCGATGACGCGTCCCAGGTACACGACCGTCCGCTATACCGCAGGAGAAGTGTACGCGCCACCCCGGCCCCGGCGACCCTCCGCGAGACGCGAGCGTCACCTCGCCGGATCCCGCCCTATCCACGGACCGGGGGAGGCCGCCGCCGGTCCATGGATGCCGCGAGGTCACATCGAGGCGCCGAGGACCAGCGGCAGCTCCGCGTCGAACGGGTCGCCCGCGAAGCTCGGGAACACCATGCGGCGCGTCTGGTCGACGAGGCAACTGCCCAGCGAGCTGCCGGAGAGCCGGCGCGCCAGGGCCGGATCGTCGCTCTGGATCTCGGCCTGCTGCACGAGCCCGGAGCCCATGATCGTGGTGACGATCCTGATCTTGCCGCCCTGGAAGTTCGGGTTACGCTTGAGCTCGATGTCGATGCAGCGCCCGTAACCCGACTGGTAGTGGGAGACGGTCTCCGCGACCTGCTGAGGGGTGAGCGGCGCGTCCGGCCGATCGATGGCCGGCGGCGACACCGCCGACGAGGCCGGCAGGTGAAGCTCCCCCGGCCCGGCGCTTCCGTACAGCTTGGCGAGGGCGGCGCGCTGGTTGTCCGCGAGCTTCTCGACGTGCTGCTCCTCTTTGTGCGCGAGCGGGCCCATCTCCGGCCGGGCCGCGTGCGCGAGAGGCGCGCCGCCGGCGGCCTTGGCCCGCCGGTCCTCCCGGATCCCGAGGAGTTGGTTGCGCAGGCCCGCGTTCGACGATCCGGTGACCTTGAAGTACTTCTCGGGCCCCCGCTTCCCCCCGACGATCGGGATGTTGACCCCCATCCGCGAGAAGAGGAAAGCGAGGCTCGCGAGGAGCAGGAGCCCCGCGCCCACGAACGCGACGAGCCGGAAGGGCGACCTCGGCTCGTCCAGGCCCGACTGCGCGATGACGAACCGGGTCATCTCGCCGACGGTCGGCTCGATGAAATCGGGCGCGTCGGGGACCTGCTTGAACGGATCGGCGGGCGCCCCGCCGGCGGGGGATGCGACGGGGAGCGCCCCCGCCGGGCTCGGGTCGATCTCCGTCTCGTCATCGTCGAGCCTCGCCGCGGGCTCCTCCTTCGCGGCCGGCGGCTTCTCCTCCCTCTTCCCCGCGATCGGCTCCGGCGCCGCATCCCGGTCCGCCTCCCTCGCGGCCGGCGGCCTCCCTTCCCCCTTCTTCGCGATCGACTCCGATGCCGCCTCTCGGTCCGCCGCGTGCTCGATAGACTTCTCTGGCGCGGCAGACTCGGCGGCCGGCGTCTCCTCGGCCTTCGCCGTCGGGGCCGGGGGCGGCTCCTCCTTCGCCGGCGGCTCGGAGGGCTTCGCCTTCTTCTCGGCAGCCTTCAGAGCCTCGGGCTTCGCCTCCTCGGCCGCCCGTGGCTGCGAGGTGGTCGCCTCGTGCGGTCCCGTGCTCTCCGGGGCCCGTTCGGCCGCCGCCGGCTTCTTCTCCTCCGGCGGCAGGAGGTCCGAGAAATCCGGCTGCCGCGCGTCTAGACCGGGCGCCGCCGCCGGCTTCTCCTCCTCGAGCGCGCCCTTCTCGGCTGCGCGCGGGGGCTGCTGCGCCGCCGTGGGGGCCACCGGACGCGGCTGCCGCCGATCGGACTCCACGGGCGCGGCCGGGTGCCCGTCCGTCCTCTTCGCCGGGAAGAGCGGCTCGTCCTGCGGAGACCAGAGAGAGACGCGCTCCTCCCCCGCGAGGGGCGCGGCGCTCGCCTTGGAGCCCCGCTCCTTTGGCGCCGAGGCGGGCGCCTTCGCCTTTAGGGGCGCGGCCGGCGGGCGTCGTGACGCGCCGATGGGCGGCGCGGCCTCGGGAAGATAGGCGGCCAGTTCCTTCACGTCCTCGACCCGCTTCCAGTCGTCCATCCGCTCGGACCAGACATGGCTGCGGCGGCTCGCGCCCCCGGCGACGATCTTGGCGACGAGCGCGGTCCGGGAGATGGGACCTTCCTGACGGCCGCCGGTGATGACGTACCACTGGGCGTCTTCTTCCTTCTCCTCGGGTGGCGGCGGCGCCTGACCCGCCTTGGGCTCGGTGATCTCCGCCGGGGCGCCCTCGTCGGCCTCCGCCGGCCGGGGGCGCAGGACGATGATGTTCTCGCACCGCTTGCAACGGACCTTGAGCGCGCGGCCGCGGGCCTTCTCGTCAGGGATCGAGTAGCGTGTCCGGCACTTCTCGCAGACGAACCGCATCGTTTAGCCTGGAGGATTCAACGGGCTAAGTGGCGAGACGCGCGAGACCACCGCCGAGGAGGGCAAGCGGAGCGACGGCCGGCGAGGCATGCCACGCCCTCTCCCCGGCGCCGCCCCGTGGGCGCCAGCTCCCACGAGAGGCAGTGGGCGAGCCCCCTTCGCAGGAACGGTATCGGCCGCCGCCGCGGCGGGCTCATGAATCATCCAACTCAGGACTGGCGGTCCTTTCTTCTCGCAGACATGGCGGTCCGGGATTCGCCACGGCGCCAAGCCGAGGTCGATCTTGGCGCCGCATCTTAGGGGGTGCCCGCCCTCCGGTCAACGACGCGGGGGCTTCGCGGTGGTGCTTGACTGGCCCGGGACGGCCGATCTATTCCGCTGCGCCCCTTCAGCGCGGAGCGGATCCATGGCGCGAGATCTTGGCCTCAAGCATCACTGTTTTCAGTGCGGAACGAAGTTCTACGACCTGGGGAAACCAGTGCCGATTTGCCCCAAGTGTGGAGCCGACGCCCGCGAGCAACCAGCCACGGCGTCGGTGCCGTTCGCCGAGAAGCACCGGCCGGCGACCGAGGAGGCCCCGGAGGGATCCGAAGAGCTGGAGGCCGAGGTCGAGGAGGTCCCCGAGGAGGAGGCCCCGGAGGACGAAGTGGAAGAGGAGCTGTAGCCGGACCGCGAGCCGGATGGGCGGGGGCCCGTCCGAGAAATTCCCTGGCATTCGATCGCCCCTGCACCGGCGGCGGCGCGCTCCCGGTGCACGAGGCATTCCCCCGACAGAACGTCAGGCCGCGGCGCGCCGCAGCCTGGGACCGGCGAGCCAGCCGGGGAGTTGGTCCTTGCGGAAGACGAAGATCGCGTCGTAGGGACAGGCCTTCTCGCACTCCTTGCAGCCCGTGCACTTGTTTTCTTCGACCTCCATCACCTCGAAGTAGGGGCTCGACGGGTCGTCGACCCTCGCGAGGTGGAGGCAATCGAACGGGCAGCGCTCCGCGCACTTGTCGCACCCGGTGCAGGCCGCCTCGTCGACGAAGGCGTAGGGGCGCTGCTGCTTCTTGAGCAGCTCCTGGGGGACGCCGTCGGTGTCGTAGATGGCGGCCTCGGGGCAGACGACGCCGCAGGCGCCGCAATCGATGCAGAGGGCCGGATCGATCACGAAGAGCTGTTTGCGCTCGCCGCGGATCGCGCTCGTCGGGCAGCGCTTCTCGCAGGCGGTGCAGCCGGTGCAGGACTCGATGATCCGGAAGGACACTGGCGCCCTTCAGCCCTTCCGCTTCCCCGGGGGGGGCGGCGGGACCGCGCTCGTCTCGGTCGCGGGCGGCGGCAGGACCTCGCGCAGGTGCATGAGCAGGTCCCGCAGCGCCCGGATCTGCGCCTTGGCGTCTCCGCCCAGGTACTCGGGGAAGAGCGTCGTCCCGTTCGGGAAGAAGCTCGGCATCTTGGTGTCGTCGATGATCGCCTGAGGGTTCTCGATCCAGTGGACGATCCAGTCCGGCCGCAGCCGCTTCTGGGCGAGGTAGAAGTTCGGGGCCGCGGTGGAGAGGTCGACGTTCGGTCCCGGCGTCCCGAGCACGTGGCAGCTCAGGCAGCCGAACCCGCGCTTCCCCGGTGGGCCGTCGGTCGGGCCCAGGAGCATCATCTTCGCGACCGCGAGCTCCGGCTCGGGCGGCAGCGGTGTGTCGGCGTAGAGATAGGGCCAGCTCTTGCCGGCCGACGCGGCGAACCAGTGGATGATCTCCGTCGCCTGCTGGTCGGTGAGCGGGAATGTCGGCATCCGCACCTTCAACCATGGCCGCAGCGGGATCGGGTGCTTCAGGAAGTCGAACCCCCACGCCGGCTGGATCTTCGCCCCCTCATGGTTGAACTTGGGCGGCGCCATCGAGAAGTCGTCGTCCTTGCCCGGCGCGTCGCGGTAGCGGTCTCGGATGACGCCCCCATGGCCGTCGATGACGTGACAGCCCTCGCAGTTGTATCGGTCTACGATCTTGCGACCTTCGAGGATCGCCCGCCGCGAGGGCGCCTGCCCGGCGAGGTAGTTCGCGGGCACGGCGGGCGGCCCCTGCTGCGACTTCAAGAAGACCTCGATCAGCTCCACCTCGTGGTCGTCGAAGTCGAACTGCGGCATCACCGTGTCCACGCGCTCGTACCGGTAGGCGCGCGGCCGGCGCAGCTTCAGATCGAGCCAGTTGTACCACGTCTGCCGGTGGTGGTCGGTGATCGCGTCGCCGAAGTCGAGCAGGTCGACCGGCTTCCTGCCGAAGTCGGAGAGCGGCGCGCCGATCTTCTGCGCCTTCGCGAAGCCGGGGATCTCGTGGCAGCCGAAGCAGCCGTACTTGTTGATGAGCGCCTGCCCCTCGGTCTCGAGGTCGGCGAACTCCTTGGGGTCGAAGCCGCGCGCGAACTCGGGGGGCGGCGCGCGGAAGTCCTGCCCGCCCGTCTTCTTCGCGAGGTAGCTCGCGATGTCCGCCGCCTCCTGGTCGGAGAGGCGCAAGGAAGGCATCCGGGTCTCCGGCCAGACCGCGCTCGGGTTCTTGAGCCACCGGTAGAGCCAGCCGGCGTTGGTCTTCGCGCCGATGTTCGACAGGTCGGGGGCGAAGTCGCGCGCCGCGCTGCTCGCGAGTGGCCGGCGCGGATCATCGGCCTCGATCTTGTGGCAGGCGTAGCAGCCGACGCGCGCCACGAGCGCCCGCCCCCGCGCCGGGTCGGCGGTCGCGAGGGCCGGCGGATCGGGCAGCTCGCCCGCCTTCTGCTCCGAGTGGCCCCAGAGGTAAGCGGTGATCGCGGTCACCTCCTCCTGCCGCAGCTTCGCCTCGGGGCTGCCCGCCCGCGCCTTCCCGGTCGCGGGGTCGATCGCCTCGGGCCAGAAGTTCGGCATGCGCGTGTGGGGGCGCCAGCCGCGCGGGTACGAGATCCAGTTCTCCATCCACGCGGGGGTGAGCTTCACCTGCACGGCGGTCAGCGCGGGGCCCGGGTGGCTCATCTTCTCGTAGCCCGCGATCGGGTGGCAGCCGTAGCAGCCGATCTCGGCCATGAACTGGCGCCCCCCCGAGAGCAGCGGCGCGTGGGCGAGGTGGGTCTCCTCGCGGTGGCATTGGGCGCATGTCGCCTGGACGAACGGATGGCCGGGCGGCGTCTTGCCGTTGACCTTGGCGAGGTCGAGGAGCGGCTCGTTCCAGCCCCCCCAGAAGGGATCGTCGTAGCCATGATCGAACCGCTTCCCGCCGACGCCCTTGGTCTGCGGCCCTTCACCGCCGTGGCAGAGGGTGCAGCCGAAGGTCGCGGCCGGGTGGTTCTCCCCGAGCAGGGCGTCGCGGTTCGGGTGGGTGCGGAAGACGAGCGGCAGGTCGTAGCCGGTGAAGCTCGTCCGCTTCGGGTCCTTGGCCAGCTCGTCCGCCCAGGTCTCGATGCGGCCCGCGTCCACACAGTACTTCTTCGCGAGCGCCGCGTCGTCGGGCGTCCCCCCCGCCGTCTCGACCCTGGCCCGCTCGGCGAGGATCTCCCGGGGGTCGGTGAAGCCGCAGGTGTCGATGGCGGTGTGGCAGTTTTGGCAGCGATCGACGCCCGGCGGGTTCGCGGTCGCGAGGGCCGGGATCCAGTACTGCTGCATCCCCGTCCCCGTGGCCTTCGCCTTCGCGAGGGCGCGCTCGGCGTCGCCGACGGGCCCGCGCAGCGCGGCGATCGCCTTGCGCAGCTCGGCGATCCGGCCGGCGAAGGCCTCCACCTGCGCCTGGGCGCCGTCCCGCGCGAGCGTCGCCTTCACGAGATCCGCCTGGAGATCGTCGACCCGAGCCTCGACGGCGCGCATCGCCGCCCGCGCCCGCGGCAGGTCGGACGAGTGATCGTGCTCGGCGTGCTTGAACTGGTAGTAGGCGGCGTCGAGATCACTCTTCGCGAACCTCACGTCCTGCTCGGCCTCGGCGACGCGGATGGTGAGCCGTTCGAGCCGCTCCTCCGCGGCCGCGTACGTCCCCCGCCGCGCCGGGTCGCGCACCTCGGCCTCCGCCGCGGCCAACTCGGCGTCGAGCCGCGCGAGCTCCGGCTTCTTCTGGTCGAGCTTCGCCTTCGCCACCGCGAGGTCGTGCTCGGCCTTCGGCACGAGGTAGCGGTCGATGAACGCATCCTGGTAGAGCTTCCACGGCCGCCGGCCCACGAACTCCTCCCAGAAGCCCCAGCCGGTCGCGATCGCGATCAGGCCCGCGAGGACGAAGAAGGGGAGAGAGAGGTTCTGGCGTTCGACCGGCTTCCCCATGGCGTCGCGTCAGATGTTCACGATGTTCGGGATGACCATGATGTACTTCACCGAGAGCGTCCAGCGCAGCAGCATCTTCACCACGATCCCCATCTGCGTGGCGAACAGGAACGCGACGATCCCGTAGCGCACGACCCCGAGCCTCTGGCCGATCGGGCGCCCGCGCAGGACGAGCCACCCGAGGGGCACGAGCGAGAAGTAGCCGAGGACCAGCGCGATCCCCACGAGCATCTGCGACGCCTCGGTCCGCGCCCCCAGCAGGTAGGGCAGATCGACGTTGGTCATCGCGACGACCTTGTGCGGGTCCCAATACTGGCCGGGGAGGAAGAAGTTCCAGCCCGGGCCGCGCAGGAAGACCCCGATCACGATCTGGCTGCACCACTGGACGAGGAAGCCGAACAGGAAGACGCTCATCGCGAACTTCCGCTCCCGCCAGGTGTAGTAACCGCTCCCCTTCGGGTTCACGTCCACGTATGGGATGACCATCAGCCCGACGATGATCAGGCTCGGCGCGACCACCCCCGCGAACCACGGGTCGAAGTAGACGAGCATCTCCTGGAGCCCGAGGAAATACCAGGGGGCCTTCGACGGGTTCGGGGTCTTCGTCGGGTTCGCCGGCTCCTCCGTCGGGGCGTCGATGGCGATCGACCAGACGAGCAGGGCGAGGATCATCACGCAGCCGGCGATGAACTCGGCGCGGACGAGGTACGGCCAGGTGTGGACCTTGTCCGGCAGCTCGGCGAGGGCCGCCGCCCGCCTCCTGCCCGCCGCGACCTTCCCTTCGTCGGCGGCGAGACCGCTATCCAGGGGGGCGCTCACAGGGGTCCGCTGATCCCGCCATCCTTCCGGATGCGCCAGAAGTGGAGGATCATGAGGATGCTCGCGAGGATGGGGATGAAGATGCAGTGGAGGACGTAGAAGCGGAGCAGCGTCGGCGCCCCGACGAGCGTCCCGGCGGTCAGGAACGCGCGCGCGTCGTAGCGCGGCGTCATGCCGAGCTGCGGGCCGAGCGGCCCCTGGTGGCCGAGCAGCGGCGTCGCCCGCGCCATGTTCGTGCCCACCGTCACCGCCCAGATCGCGAGCTGGTCCCAGGGCAGGAGGTAGCCGGTGAACGAGAGCAGGAGGGTGAGCACGAGCAGGTTCACCCCCACGACCCAGTTGAACTCGCGCGGCGGCTTGTACGAGCCGGTCATGAAGACTCGGAGCATGTGCAGCCAGATGAAGAGCACCATCGCGTGCGCGGCCCAGCGGTGCATGTTGCGCATCAGGAAGCCGAAGGGGACGTCGAAGTCGAGGTACTTGATGTCCCAGTAGGCGTACTCCTGGACCGGCCGGTAGTAGAACATCAGCACGACGCCGGTCACCACGGTCACCAGGAAGAGAAGGAACGTGAGCCCGCCCGCGCACCAGGTGTACCGATAGCGGACGGCGTGGCGGCGGATCTTCGAGGGGTGCAGGTGGAGCCAGACGTTCGCCGAGATCTGGAGGACGCGGTTGCGCGGCGTGTCGTCGTAGCCGTGGCGGAAGATCGACCGCCAGACCGGGCTCGCGAACAGCTCCGCGAGCGGTCCCTTCTTCTCGGGCGGCTTGGCCCGGCGGGTCGGGTCCTCTGCCATGTTCGGTCAGCCGTGGAACTCGACGAAGGAGCCGGGCTTGCCCCACTCGCCCAGCTCCTTGCGGAAGGTCACCGACTTGTCGCACAGGAGCTGGCCGTCGTCGGCGAGCGCGATGTAGATGTGCTCCATCGGACGAGGCGCCGGCCCCTCGAAGTTCGTGCCGTCCATGTGATAGCCGGAGCCATGGCAGGGGCACTTGAACTTGTTCTCGCCGGCGAGCCAGCGCGGCGTGCAACCCAGGTGGGTGCAGATGGCGAGGATGGAGAAGATCTGGTCCGGCCAGCGGATGATCCAGCAGCGGTAATCCTCCATCCATCGGGAGGAGACCGTGTTGACCGTGTAGTCCGTCGGGTAGCCGGCCTTCCAGCGGGTCGGCGGCTCGAAGAGCACCCGAGGGAACATGAACCGGACGAAGGCGGCCCCCGAGGCCGCGAAGCAGGCGAGGATCGCGCTCCAGCCGGTGACGGAGAGGACCTCCCGGCGTGACCAGATGTGCTGGCCAGATCCTTCGTCGCGGAGCGTGTCGGCCGGCATCGTTCGTGGGTCCTCGAAAACGGGCAGCCGGTGGGCTGGTCCTGGTTCTTAATTGCCGTTCCAAGTACGTGTCAAGGAGAAGCAAGGCCGCGAAGTCCCCGACGAGTGTAGGCTTCCCAGCAAGATAGACCGGATGAGCCCAGAATCACGGGAGAATCCAGGAAAGAACCCTCCCGGCTCGGGTGCAGCGTCTATTCGTGCCCGTGTAACATGCACTCGCTCCCGTCGGCCTCTCTGAGCCCGTCTTATTCACGGTACGGCGTAGCGAGGCGTTCGAGACCGCAGCCGAGAAGGGCAAGCGAGAGCGACGACCGACGAGGCGTCGCGTAAAGCACCTCCCCCCAAGTCGTTTGGAGGGTGGCAAGCCCCCCGCGAGGAGGTACGGAGCGAGCACACCCCCCCATGTCGTTGTAGGGGTGGCAAGCCCCCCTTCGCAGGCGCGGGATCGGACGCCGCAGCAGCCGGACCGTGAATAAGACGGGCTGAGATTCGGAGTAGGGGTTTCCGCTTCGCAGCCGGCTGGAATCAGAGGCCGGCCGCCTGCCGTCCACGACCTCTCGGCTCGATCGCGAGGGGCAGCCGATGGGCGAACCCGTTGAAATCGCCTCCCGCGGCTCCCACCCAGGACGTGCTCCAGCTCACCCGGAGAGATCGGCTCCGAATCGGAGTGGAAGAGTCGAACGGAAGGCGGGCCGCGCGGCGAAGGCGAAGCTGACGCGCGAAGTGCGCCACTCGTTGGGCTCGAAGCAGAAGCTCGAGGTCCAGACCGTGGGCACGCCGACCGTGACCATCACGACCTACGGGACGGCCATCATTCCGCAGGTCGTGGGGACCGGAACCCCGGCGGAAAACTCCCCGCCGGCTGCGCCATTGCTCTCTCGACGAGCGTCCGTGCGCCCGATCGTGGCGCCGCGCCCTCTGGTGAGGCGCCGCGCTCGGGGGCATGGGAGCCTCGCGGAGATCATCGTCCGCCCCCGGGTCAGTTCTTCGTCGGGTCCGTCACCTGGCCAGCGAAGAGGATCGTTCCCGTCGGCACGTCACGAATGAGCAGCAGGAATGGGTGGTCGGCCACGAACTGCGCGACATTCTGCGGCGAGGCGCCGCCCACCATCGCCACCACGGTCGCGGCGGCGGCCGTCGCCCCGGCCTCGTAGACCTTGAGCACAGCCTCGTGCTGGACGAGGCCGATGAAGAGGTCCTTCTGGCCATCCATGCCGGAGAAGTCCGCCTGCGAGGAGTCGAAGGGGTTCGTCAGGCCCATGGCCTGGAGCGTGGAGACGAGATTGAGCTTGGTGTCGAGGTTGAGCTTGGGGAGCTGCACGTTGACGGTCGTGGGCGTCATGGCGCCGATCACCGTCTGCAGGGTCGCCGGGGTGATCAGCGCCTCGAGCGCGGGCAGGCCGGTCGGGGAGTCGGGCAGGAAGAAGTCCATCGCGATTCCCTGGTCCTGGAAGGTCATCTCGATGGCCGCGACCCCCAACCCGTGGAAGTAGGGGACGCTCTGCGGCTCGTCGCCCCGCATCATGGGGGCCTGGACCGTACCGGTCGGGGTCGTGAAATTCGCCGGCTGCGTGAGCGCCGGATCGAACGGCCCCGTCTTCCCATTCACGCCCGCCCAGAGCGCGGTGAAGTAAAGCGCGTCGGCGAGCGCGAACTGATCGTCGGAGGTGATCGTGCCGGGCGGGAGGAGATCGGGGATCATCCCACGGGTCTGATTCGAGACCCACTGGTTGATCGCCTGGCGCGCGCCATCCGGGTTGCCCCGGAAGTCGACGTACTGGAGGCCGGCCCCGAAGTCGCTGGAGAGCAGGGAGAGGAAGGGGGGTTCGAACGTCTTGCCCTGCTGGCCGAAGAGCCCATTCGCGATGTCCAACTCCCCTCCGTCGGCGCCGGCTCCGTCCGCGGACAGCTTGCACGCGAGCGCGCCCTCCGCCGGGGCGATGTCCTGGGCGGCGCCGGGGATGCCGAGGACCTGCTCCATCTGGGTCGCGGTCTGACCCTCGGCGCCGGCGTAGGTCATCGCCAGCGCCGCGGACACCGAGTAGGGCGAGAAGAAGAGGTTGCCGCCGTCGGCCTCCTTCGCGAGCTGGGTGAAGAGGTTCGCGGCGAAGGTGGTGTTCCCCTGGACGACCGCCGCGACCGTTCCGGCGTCGGCGGCGGGTGGAGCGCCACAGTTGCTCGGCGGAGCCGGATTGGCCGGAGCGTTCTGGCTGCCCGAGTCGGCGCCGTTCTCCTGGGTCCCGCCGTCGCCGTTGTGCTGCGGGGTCGAGCCGCAGGCGAGGGCAAAGGGGACGAGGACGGCGAGCGAGGCGATCTTCATGGCGGCTTCCTCCGTTTGGCTGCCAGACCCTGCAAGTCGGGTGCCGGGCGAGCAGACCATGCGTGTAGCGCGAGTCCGCGGGATTGTAAACGGCCTCCCGCCGCCGGCGGGGGAGAAGCCTGACGCCAGCGTCAGGGTGGACCCGAAAAAGCGCGGGGCGGCCATGGCCGCGGGAGCGTGGGACGCTAGGAGGCTTAGGAGGCTGGTGTGAACTGGGTGCCGTCGCGAAAAAACCGAGACCGAGGCGAGATGGGCGCCCGAGGAGTGAGCAGCATCAAAGGTACTCTTTGCAGTACTGAGCAGCGAAGCGACGAGGCCGCCCGTCGCAGCGAAGGGATCGGCTTTCGCAGCAGGCAGCCATTTCCCACCAGCCTCCTAGCCCAACTTCCGCACTTCGAGGGGCTGACTCGTGTCCTTATGGGGGGTTAGGTCTCGAAGTCGGCACTACATTTGGCGCTACGCGGGCACGCGAAGACGCTCCGGTAATCGGAGCCCGAGGCGCTCAAGAAGCTGGCGCTGGGCTTGGTCGGGACGAACCACGCATCGAAGGTGGAGTTCCCGGGGCTGGGCCTCTGCGGTGGGAATGACGACGTCA
>JAKAPL010000047.1 GCA_021807105.1 Myxococcales bacterium
TTAGCGGTCGCGTCTGTCACGCGTGGACGGGGGGGGGAATTCAGCTGAGAAACTCAGCTCCGGAAGGGGGGAAAGCAGGTGAGAAACTTTCCCCTCAGGGGTCCCTAGCTCGTGAGAACTGACACTCCCCGGGCCTTCGTCGCCGCTCTTCGCGCGATCGAGAGCCGCCCTCGACCGTTCGTCGCGCGATCGGGCGCGAGCGAGCGCGACGACGGATCGTTCATCGCCGCTGAAGAGTTCGATGTCGCGGCCAAGAGGCGCAGAGCGCGTGATGCGACACCGAACGCCGCCGCTCGTTGGCCAATCGCGGCTGAGGATCGATCGGTCATCGCGCTGCACGGCATCGTCGGGCGCGACGAGAGATCGATCGCCGCGGCTCACGGGCCAATCGTCGCGCTCGAGAGTCCCGATACAGGCTGCGCTTCGTCGATCGCGAGCGCCCTTCGCTCGTTCGCGCGCGTCGCTCGATCGGCCGTCGCGCTGCGCGCCGTCGCCGAGCACGGCGGGAGAGCGGCCGTCGGCTCTCACATGTCGATTGCCGCGTTCGAGAGAGCCGAAGCGGAGGACTTTCCTCCGATCGCCTTCGATGGTCGATCCGATCGACCTCATCCCGGGCGAAAGCCGGCGGGACGCCGGCGCTCCCAGGAGAACCTCCGTCGATCGGCCGCGGGCTCGACCGTATGGAACGACCGGCCCGCTCGTTCATCGCGGGTTGACCTCGACATCGCCACGGCCAGAGCCGCAAATAAGGAGCCGGCTCTCGACACCAGGCTTCGCCAGTCGGCATCTCCGCCTCAGGCGCTGGTCTGCTACCGGGCTCTCCGGCGATTACCCGGGCGGGACTTCCACCCGCTGGAGCGATACAACACGGCACGCCCCCTTTGACGGACCTTCCCACCGGACCTGCGGCTGTGCCTTCACGACGCACCATGAGGGCCAGTATGGCGGCTATCGGCCCAGGACGCACCCCACCCCAACGACTTGACAACCCCAGCGGTCCATGGGTAGTCCTCGTGCCGGTCGCCGAGCCTGCTGCGCGCGCGTGGCGGGCGGGGTCGCTCCCCTCGGCTCTCTTTTTTCTGTAACCGTTCGCCGCCCGGGAAGGCAATGCCCATGAGCCCGTCTTATTCACGGTCCAGCTGCTGCGGCGTCCGATCCCGCGCCTGCGAAGGGGGGGCTTGCCACCCCTACAACGACACGGGGGGGTGTGCTCGCTCCGTACCTCCTGCGGGGGGCTTGCCACCCTCCAAACGACTTGGGGGGAGGTGCTTTACGCCCGCCTCGTCGGTCGTCGCTCTCGCTTGCCCTTCTCGGCTGCGGTCTCGAGCGCCTCGCTACGCCGTACCGTGAATAAGACGGGATGAGGGAACCAGGAAGCCAGGAGGCGTGGGTCGGATCCTCTTTCCCTGCTTTCATGGCTTCCTAATGAGCATTTGCCGAGGGAAACGCGGATTCGACCCATGAACGCTTACGACCGGCCCACGGTTCCGAAACCGACGTCTCCGGCCACTTCCTGGCGGCTCGGTACCGGCGACCGCACCGCTCTCTACGCAATTGCCGTCGTCGTATGGATCGTCGCCCTGGACTTCGTTTTCACCCACACGTGGGGCTGGGGCGTCGAAACGAGCGCTCTACTGCTCGTCCTGGCCGCAATCTCGATCGGGATTTGGGAGTTGCCTGAGCTTCCACGCCGCGCCTTTCGCGGACGGACAACGGCCGCAGTCTTGTGCACGCTCGCGATCGTGATCTCGGGATACCAGCTTCGAACCGGCGTCCGATCGGTCCTGCGTTCTAATCCACCGGGACTCGGCGACATGGCCGTGACCGTCCGGAACGCCATCCGGAGACTGTTCGACGAGAGGACGAACCCTTACGCCACCCGCACCGTCGACGGGTGCAGGGACATCCGCGGACGTCCCCACGCGACGATCGATGCCTCGGGTCAGGTCCGGCTCTTCGGGGTTCGGTACGACTACGGTTTTCCATACTTTCCCGGCTATATTTTCACCTACTGGCCGTTCGAGTGGCTTTTCCACGACGCCAGGGGATTGGTCGTCGCGAACCTGTTCTGGATCGTCCTCTCGATCTTCGGAATGTTTCTCTGGCTCGGCGAGAGGCGAACCGGTCTGGCCGGCCTCGCCGCGATTCTTTTCTCCGCGAACCCCACCTACCAGCGGGAGTTGTACGACTACGTCGTCCCGGACCTTGTCCTGGGGGTCTACCTCCTTGCCGCCTTGGTGCTCGTCGAGCGGCGCCGCCCCTTCGCAGCGGGTGTCGCGATGGGGCTGTCGCAGGCGAGCAAGCTGCTTCCCGCTCCCTTCTTCCTTCTGCCTCTCCTCTTCGTGCTCGACGGACCTCGCCGACGCTGGCTGCTCGCCGGTTATGCGACGGTGGCCCTGGCGTTCCTCCTCCCGTTCGCCGCTGTCGACCCCGCCCACTTCTTCTCCGCTACCATCCTGTTTTATCTGTCCAACCACGCCGGGGGGGACAACACCGCCGGTTGGTTCTTCGCGCCGAATCGGTTCCAGCCGTGGTTTCTGGGCCTCGGCTATCTCGCGACGGCTGCGGTCTGGCTGTTCTTTTCGCGTCGCTGTCGGACGGCGACGCACGCCGCCTCCGTTGGCTTCGGCACTTGGCTCATGTTCATGGCCTTCTCCAAGATGATTCACCTGAACTACATTTGGGGAGGGCTCGCGCCGGGCTGCGTCGGGCTCGCCGCTGCGACGTGGCGGCGCGACGGGTTTCGCTCCATCGGAGCCGTGACACGACAAGACCTCGCGGCAGCTCAAATTCGATAAGGGAGCCAGTCGAACGGAGCTTCACTTCGGCGTGAGCTTCATGATCGTGCCGCCGCCGTTGTTCGTCCAGTAGACCGATGTCCCGTCCACGACCACGACGTAGGGCCCGTTCTGGCCCGTGGCGAGCGTGGTGAGCGACCCACCGTCCAGCGTCGCCGACATCACCGTTCCATCTCCGTTGTTCGCCCAGTAGACATGGCTGGCGTCGACGGCGATCCCGAACGGGAAGTGCTGATTGGAGGCGATCGTCGTGATCGCTCCCCCACCGATCGGCACCTTCAGCACGCTCCCGTCGTTCCAGGGCGCTCCCGTGCCGCTGCTCGTCCAGTAGACCGACGTGCCATCGGTGGTGAGCGCGAACGGCCAGTTCTGCGCGGACGCGAGCGGCGTGGCCGTGGTCCCCCCGTCGAGCGTGAGCTTCATGATCGATCCCGAGGGGACGTTGTCGTTCCAGTACAGGGCCCGTCCGTCCGTGGCGATGAAGTTCGGAGAGGCCTGACCGCTGGCGAGGGTGGTGGGTACGCCACCGCCGAGGGAGACGCTCATCACCGTGCCGCTGCCGTGGTCGAGCCAGTAGACCGAGGCGTCGCCGAGGGCGAGCGTCCACGGCTCGTCCTGTCCGGACGCGAGGGTGGTGAGCGCGCCGCCCGCGACGACGGCCGCCTTCATCACCGTGCCCCCGTTGTCGACCCAGTAGAGGTAACCGCCTTGAGACTTGCAGGCGCCTGGGTTGCCCTGCGCGGAGGCGAGCGTCGTCGGCGTCCCCCCGGAGAGCGCCGTCTCCATGACCTCGCCCGACGGCACGTCTTCGGTCCAGTACACCGACGAGTCGTCCACGGCGATGCCGACCGGGTGGTCCTCCCCGGAGGCGAGCGTCACCAGGCAGCGGCCGTTCATATCCGTCCCGGGGCAGCAGGAGCCGCCCTGGCAGAGCCCGCTCGCGCACGACCGGCCGCAGCTCCCGCAGTTGCGGGGATCGTCCTGCAGATCGACGCAGCCGCCGTCGCACGCCTGCCCGGGGGCGAGCTTCATGATCGTGCCGGCGGTTCCGCCCGCCCAGTAGAGCGAGGTGGCGGCCAGGGCAAGGTCGCAGGCGCCGCTCTGGCCGCTCGCGAGCGTCGTGAGTGCCCCGCCTGCCAGCGGTTTGGTCATGACCGTTCCATCCCCGCTGTTGACCCAGTAGATTCCGCTGCCGTCAACGGCAATACCGTAGGGCGCGTGCTGGTTCGAGGCGAGCGTCGTGGCCTGTCCGCCGCCGACGGGCACCATCACCACGCTTCCGTCGTTCCAGGGCCAACCAGTGCCGCTGTTGGTCCAGTAGACCGCCTGGCCGTCCGTGGTGATGGCATAGGCCCAACTCTGGGACGACGCGAGCGTCGTGGGGGTCATCGAACCGCCGAGCATGACCTTCATGACCGTGCCCGCGGCGACGCCCTCCGTCCAGTAGACCGCGGTGCCATCGGCGGCGATGAAGTTCGGGGAACTCTGACCGGTCGCGAGCGTGGTCAGCGCTCCCCCCGAGAGCGGCACGCTCATGACGGTGCCACCCCCATGGTTGGTCCAGTAGACCGAGGAAGGGTCCGAGGCGATCGACCATGGGCTGCTCTGTCCGCTCGCGAGGGTCGTCAAGGCCCCGCCGCCCGTGCTGGCCGTCTTCATCATCGTGCCGTCGTTATTCGCCCAGTAAACGTAATCGCCCCTCACGACCAACGAGCCGGGGTTGCCCTGCCCGGACGCCAGGGTCGTCGGCGTCCCGCCCGAAAACGCCGCCTTCATGATCTCGCCGGACGAAACATCTTCGGTCCAGTAGACGGACGAGCCGTCCACGGCGATGCCGACCGGATTGGATCGTCCCGACGCGAGCGTCATGAGGCAGAGGCCGGTCGTCTGCCGGCCGGCGCACTCGCCCCCCTGGCACGTCCACCCTCCGCCGCAGGCCGTGCCGTCCACGGCGTTCGTCCAGCCCGTCGCGCCCGCCTCGACGTTGCAGTACCGGCAGGCGTTCCCGGGGGCGAGCCCCCCGTCGGCGTAGTCGCTCCCGCCGATCGCGCAGTCGCACGCCCCGGCGGCGCAGACCGCGCCGGGCGGACAGACGGCGCCGCAGCTCCCGCAGTTCGCGGGGTCGGTCTGGAGATCGGCGGCGACGCACCGCCCGCTGTCGCAGTCGTCGCAGCTCGCGCAGTCGGCGCTCGTCGCGCACGTCGTCTTGCACGCCGTCGCGCCGCAGCCGTAGGGAGCGCAGGGACGCACCGTCGCGGACGGACAGCTCCCGCCCGCGCAGCTCACCGCGAGGGTCTCCATCCCAGCCGCGCAGCTCGCGCCCCCGCACTGGACCGCGGGGTAGACGCAGGCCCCGTTCGCGTCGCACCCGGTCGCCCCGCACACGCCGGAGGTGAGGCAGGGGTTCGCGCAGCAGAAGCCGTTGCCGCAGATGCCGCTCCGGCAACCCTCGTCCCCATCGCAGGCGGCGCCCGCCGCCCCGGGGCCGCCGCTGCTGCTCCCGCTCGTGGTCGAGCCGGAGGTGGAGCTGCTGGTGCTGGAGCCGGAGGTCGTCGAGCCGGACGTGGAGCCGGAGCTGCTGGAGCCGGAGGTCGTCGAGCCCGACGTGGAGCCGGAGCTGCCGGAGCCGGAGGTCGTCGAGCCCGACGTGGAGCCGGAGCTGCCGGAGCCGGAGGTCGTCGAGCCCGACGTGGAGCCGGAGCTGCCGGAGCTGGACGTCGTCGAGCCTCTGGAGCTGGAGCCAGAGGTCGAGGTCGTCGTCGAGCCGCTCGCCGGACCGCCTCTGCCCCCGCCCACCGGCACCCCGGCCGCGTTGCACCAGCCCGCGTCGCAGGGGAAGAGGTCCCGCGCGCTCGCGGGCGAATACCCACAGGCGGCGGTGACGAGCAGCGAGGCGAGGAGCGGGCGGGCGCGCATGGGGTTAGGAGACTGGTGTCCCGTGGCTGCCTGCCGCGAAAGCCGAACCCTTCGCTGCGACGGGCGGCCTCGTCGCTTCGCTGCTCGACGTAGTACTGGTACTGCAAAGAGTACGCTCCCGCTGCCCACTCCTCGGGCGCCCCTCTCGCTTCGGTCTCGGCTTTCTCGCGACGGCACCCATGGGATACCGGTCTCCTAGCGGCTCGTCCAGGCGAGGACGGCCGCCGTGACGACGAGCGCGGCGCCGGTTCCCCAGAGGATGTCGGCCGTAAGTCCGCTCGCCTGCTCGGAGGCGTACCGGGACGGTGAAAGATCGTGATAGCGGTAAGCGCCGCTGAGGGACGGGTGGTCCTGCGCGGCGAGGTCGCCGGCCGCGACGCCGAAGACGGTGCCGGCGAGGGCCGTGGCGACGCCCGCGCCTCCGACCCACCAGACGGCCGGCTCGATGCGCCGCCGCGGCGGGGGGGCCGACACGGCGGCCGCGGGCGCCGATCGACGGGACGCAGGGCCGGCGGCCGTCGCCGGCGGCGCCGGGACCGGGGCCAGGTGGGTCAGGATGAGGACCGGGGGCGGGGGCGGGGACGGCGCCGGGGCGCGGTTGACGACCGGCTCCGGCGGCGCCGCGGCGCGCTGCCGAGCCTCCATCTCGGCGAGGAGCAGGACGGCCTCGGTGCGGTTGTGGACGACCTTTTGCTCGCGCAGGTAGCCGCGGTAGGAGAATTCGGCCTCCTTCCAGCGGCCGAGCGCCCGGTAGCACTGCGCGATGTCGAAGAGGAGCGCCGGCGCGCCGGAGAGCTGATAGGCACGCTTCGCGTCACGCAGGGCCGGCTCGAAGTCGCCCGAATTGTATTCGAGGATGGACTGGCGGGTGAGCCGCTTCGCCTCGCGCAGCTCCTTGGGCGAGATCGAGAGCGCGGCGACGAGGACGAGCGAGACGACCAAGCGGCGGACCTCCTGGACGCCACGCTGCCACCCGCCCGGCGACGAGTCAATGTTGGCGCTGCATGTTGGCGCTGGACACCGGGAAGCGACGGCGGGTTGCACCCGCTCGGTGTCGTCCTCTATACACGGACGCCACTTGAGCGCCCCCGACGTCACTCCGCGTGGCAGCACCGAAGCCCCGGCACCCGCGCCCCCCGGCCAACCCACCTCCGCGCGCCTCCTCGATTGCCGCGCGGCCGCCTCCCTCGGGCGGTCGCCGCGCTGCCCGCCCGTGCGCGTCACGGCCGACGAGACGGGGGCCGGGCCGCCCTGCGGCCGCCCTCACCCCCACCGCGTCAGGATCCGCTGGCGATCGAAGAGCCTCACCGCCAGCGCGAAGAGGGCCGCGTCCAGGACGGCCGCGCCCAGGCCGAGCCAGAGGTAGAACCACGGGCCGAGGTAGAGGAGCCCCGTGAATTGGACCGAGACGAGCGCGAGGAGCGGCACCACGAGGAGCGCCGAGATCTGCTGCGCGAGGCGGGAATCGCCGACCCGCGAGGAGACGAGCACGGTGACGGTGTTGCCGAGGAAGCAGAGCAGCGGGGCCAGGACCAGGACGGCGAAGGTCCAGGCCGCGTCGGGCAGGACGGGGCGTCCGAAGACGGGCCAGGCGATCCCGTCGACCGCCGCCGCGAAGAGGACGAAGGCGATCCCGGTGATCCCGAGCGCGGGCACGACGGCGCCGAGGCTCTTGCCGAGGACGATCTCCGCGGATCGCAGCGGCGAGGCGAGGAGCGGCTCGATGGTGTGCCGCTCCTTCTCCCCGGCGATCGACTGGGCGGCGATGAGCACGGGGATGAAGAGGGGCATCACGAGGAAGAGCGCGACGCAGTTCTGGACGGCGAGCAGGACGAACGCCTGGCGCGGATCGGCGACGGCGGGCGCGGCGGCCCGGTAGAAGCCGAGGAGGTTCGCGGCGTCCGCGTCGGTGGCGTGGACCGCGGTCAGGACGAGCAGGATCGGCACCGAGAGCATCGTCGCGGGCAGCGCGGCCATCGCGAAGAGGAGCCCACGGCTGCGCCGGACCTCGAGCAGCTCCTTGCGCAAGAGCACGAGGACGCGGCTCACGAGGCCCCCTCCTCGGCGACGACCGCGAGGTAGGCGTCCTCCAGGGCGACCCGCCGTGGGACCACCGCCTCGATCCGCGCCCCGGCCGCGACGAGCGCCGCGATCGCGTCCGGGACCGGGGAGGGCGCGCCGTCCGCCGCCGCCAGCGTGAGCCGCGCGCCCTCGGCCTCCGCGGAGGCCACACCGGCCACCGCCCGCGCCGCCGCGACGAACGGGGCCGCCTCGCCGGCGAGCTCGATGACGACGCCCCGGCCGTCGCGCCGCCGCGCGAGATCGCCCTCGGCCACGAGCCGCCCGCTCTTGCCCGCGCCCGGCCGCAGGATCGCGATCCGCCGGCAGAGCTGCTCGGCCTCGAAGAGGTTGTGCGTGCACAAGAGGAGCGTCCGGCCCGAGGAGGCGAGCGCGGCGACCGAATCGCGCACGGTCCGGGCCGCCTCCGGGTCGAGGCTGCTCGTCGGCTCGTCGAGGAAGATGACCTCCGGCTCGTGGAGGAGCGCGCGGGCGATGGCGACCTTCTGGCGCATCCCCTTGGAGAGTGTCCCGGCCCTCCGGCCACGCGCTTCGTGGAGGTCGAACCGGCGCAGGAGGCCGTCGATGCGCCGGCCGGCCTCGCCGGAGGGGACGCCGTGGAGGCGGGCGAAGAACTCGAGGTTCTCGCCGATCGTGAGCCGGTCGTAGAGGCCCGGCTGCTCGGTGAGGAGGCCGACGCGCGCGCGGACCTCGTCCGCGTCGCGGGCCACGTCGAGGCCGGCGATCGACGCGGCGCCCTCGTCCGGGGCGATCATCCCCGCGAGCATCCGCAAGGTCGTCGTCTTGCCGGCGCCGTTCGGCCCGAGCAGGCCGAAGACCTCGCCCGCCGCGATCTCGAAGGAGAGCCCGGCGACGGCCCAGCGGTCGCCGAAGCGCTTGCCGAGCCCCCGGGCGGAGATGGCCGCGGGCAACTTGGAGGCCGGTGTCAAATGGGTGCCGTCGCGAGAGCGCCGAGACCTAAGGCGAGACGGGCGCCCGAGGAGGGAACCGCGTCCAACGTACTCTTTGCAGTACGTTTTGCAGCGAAGCGACGAGGCCGCCCGTCGCGGCGAAGGGTTCGGCTTTCGCAGCAGGCAGCCGTTTCACACCGAGCCTCCTAGTCCACCAGGACGAGGTAGAACTTGTTGTCCGAGTCGTCCCGGACCTCGAACTGGTGGGAATCGCCGAGGGCCTGGTGGAGCATGTTGAAGCGGGCCTGCTCGACGATGACCCAGTGGCGGTTGCCAGGGCCGGACGGCTCGGCGATGAACTGCCGGAGCTTGTTCGGGTCCTTGATCTGCCGCACGTCGTTCTTGCTGTAGAAGGTCTCGCCGCGCCAGTTCATGAAGTAGGCGGCGATCGGCTCGCCCGGACGGCGCTCCGCGTAATAGGTGTGGAAGATGTCGCGCTGGCTCCAGTTGGGCGAGAGCTGCTCCCAGTGGACCCAGGAGAGGTAGGTCGCGAAGGCGACCGCGCAGCCGGCGAACGCGGCGATGAACCAGTGGCGGTGGCCGAGCAGCAGGGCGAGCAGGCAGAGGGCGGCGCCGGCGACGAAGATGCCGCCGAAGATGTCCGCGGGGATCCAGCGCGAGAAGGGCGCCGCCGACCAGGAGTAGCCGCCGGCCGGGAGGGAGACCAGGTGGCTCCAGAGGTAGATCCCGAAGCCCGCGGCGAGCGCGACGGCGCCCCCGACGACCGCCTTGCCCTTGCCCCCGAAGGCCAGCGCCGCCAGACAGGAGAGCCCGCCCGCGACGAGCAGCGCCCAGATGACCGGCGCGGGGTCGGCGATCAGGCCGGTCGGATAGGGGCGGTCATAGTTGTAGACGAACATGTCGGTCAGGTGCTTGGCCGCCGGGTAGCCGCCGGAGGCGGCCGACAGGTTCTGGGCGATCATCGCGAAGAGCGCGCCGCCGACGAGCAGCGGGACGGTCTGCCCTTCGAGCCCCTCGCGCCAGAGCTGGTCGACGAAGAGGGCGACCAAGATGGCGAGCGGCGGCAGGCACGGGAAGGCGTAGTGGTGGAACTTGGTCGCGGACATCGAGACGACCAGGAACGGGACGAGCGCCCAGATCGCGACGAAGAGCTGCGGGCGATGACGGCGGACCGACGGCCGGATCTTCGCGGCCGAGACGAGCGCGCCCGGGACGAGCGCGGCCCAGGGGAACATCCCGTAGCCGAGCTGCCGGAAGAAGTAGACGAAGGTCGTGGAGGGCGTCGTCGTGTGGACGCCCGAGAAGAGGCGGTAGACGTTGTCGTGGAGCCAGTAGCGGTAGGCGAACGTCTTCGATTCGTCGTCGACGCCCCGGAAGGCGTCCATCACCAGGACCCAGGGGAAGGCGATCAGGCAGGCGAAGAGGCCCCCGGAGAAGAGGCGCACCCGCCTGAGGAGGGGCCAGTCCCCGGTGATCAGCAGGTAGAGCAGGACGACGCCGCCCGCGACGCCGAAGCCGAACGGGATCTCCTTGGCGAGCGTCGCGAGCCCGATGAAGCCGTAGAACGCGTAGAGCCAGCGGTCCCGGTGCTTCACGTTCGGATCGAACTCGGCGATCAGGAACGCGCAGAAGCCCGCCGTCAGGAGCGCCGCGAACGGCATGTCCGTGACGGCCTGGCGGGCGAGCAGGTCGTAGATGGGCATCGTCCCCAACGCCAGGGCGGCGATCAGGCCCACGCGGCGGCCGAAGAGCCGGCCGGCCGCGAGGTAGACCATCACCATGGCGAGGACGGCGAGGAGCGCGTTCGGGGTGCGGATGCCCCACTCGGCGAACGGGCCCATCTCCGTGTGCGGCACCGTCGCGCCCGCGCCCGAGAGCCAGAGGCCGAGGTTCGTGAGCCACATCGTCAGCGGCGGCTTGCTGAAGAAGTAGGCCGACTCCCAGTAGGGATGGATCCAGTCGTGGCGGACCATCATCTCCCGCCCGACCTCGGCGTAGTGGGGCTCCCAGGGATCCCAGAGGCCGACCGCCCCGAGCAGCGGGAAGAACATCGCCACGGCGCCCAGGGCGATCAGCAGGACGTGGCGCCGCTCCTCCGGGATCGCGAAGTAGCGGGCGAACGGGCGGCTCGCGAAGAGGCCGTCGCCGAAGGCTTCGCGCAGGAGCCGGTGCGAGAGCGGCCCGGGGTCGGAGCCGGCGCCCTCGCTGGCCGGCGCATCCATGTCCGGCCGCTCTTCCACGATCCTGACCGCTCTCTGGTCCTTGCCTTTGGCCATCCGCCGCCGCCGTGCTCACGGCCCGCCGCATGCGGGACCGCCTCGAAGCGTCGGGTCTTATACCCCGAAGCGCGGGGAGGTCAAAGGCGCCGCCGGACCCCGGATCGCGCACGCGGGACGACGTCGTCGAACGGCGCGGCCATCGGGGGGCGCGATCCAGCGCGGCGGGAGCTCGTTGACTTGCTCCCGCCTCGCCCCTAGAGTGCGCCGCCATGCTCGCCGTCTCGCAGCTCGGGAGCTGGCTGCCGATCGCCCTCCTCTTCCTCGTCGCCGCAGGGCTCGCGCTCGCCCTCGCTTCGGTCTCCGCGCTCGTCGGGCCGCGCCGGGCCCGCGGAGTTCACGACGAGTCCTTCGAGTGCGGCTCGGAGGCGATCGGATCCGCGCGCGAGCGGTTCGGCGTCAAGTTCTACGTGGTCGCCCTGCTCTTCATCGTCTTCGACGTGGAGGGCGTCTTCCTCTACCCGTGGGCCGTCCTCTTCCGGGAGCTGGCCTGGCCGGGCCTCGCCGCGATGGGCTTCTTCGTCGCGACGCTCGCCATCGGCCTCGTCTACGTCTGGAAGAAGGGCGCCCTCGACTGGGAGCACTAGATGGAGACCGACGCCGATGTCCAGATGCTGCCGGCGATCACGACCCGGCGCGACGAGACGGAGGGCTTCCTGCGCCGGTCCCTCTCGCAGGGGCTCGGCTGGGCCCGCAAGTTCTCGATCTTCCAGTACCCGTTCGTCACCGCCTGCTGCGGCATGGAGTACATGTCCGTCGCCTCGGCGCGCTACGACATCGCCCGCTTCGGCGCCGAGTACCCGCGCTTCTCGCCGCGGCAGGCCGACCTGCTGCTCGTCGTCGGTACGGTCAACATCAAGCAGGGGCCCATCCTGAGGAGGGTCTGGGAGCAGATGTGCGAGCCCAAGTGGGTGGTGGCGTTCGGCGTCTGCGCCTCCTCGGGCGGTTTCTACGACAACTACTCGGTCATCCAGGGGATCGACCAGATCGTGCCCGTGGACGTCTACATCCCCGGCTGCCCGCCGCGCCCCGAGCAGGTCCTCGATGGGCTGATCCTGCTGCAAGAGAAGATCGCCCGCCAGCGCCATGGCCTGCGGGTGATCCCCGAGTAGGAGCCGCGGGGGGGGGGTCGGCGACCGGGAGCGGGTGAATGGGAATGCTCGATCCCTGCACAGAGGCCCCGAAGCCCCGATGCGCGCGCCTTGTGTTATGATCGGCCTGACCGCGGACGGCTCCGCGGTCTGCGCCGTGCCGATGCCCACCGCCGTCCGACCCATCGAGGCCGCCCGTCCCGAGAAGGATGGGCTCGTCGAACGGGCGGCCTCCGGTGATCGGACCGCGCAGCGGGCGCTCTTCTCCGAGCTGCGCCCCCGGGTCGTCCGCCACGTCGCCTATCTCCTGCGCCGGCGGGCGGAGGTGGACGACGTGGTCCAGGAGGTCTTCCTGGAGATCTTCCGGTCGTTGCCGTCCTTTCAGGGGCGGTCGACCTTCTCGACCTGGATCCACCGGATCACCGTCCGCGCGACCTACCGCCACCTACGCCGCCGATGGGCCGACGCGGTCCTGCCGGAACCCTTCGACGGCTCGGCGCCCGAGGCGACCGACCCGGCCCACGGGGCCGAGGTCCGCGACCGCCACGACCGGCTGATGCGCCTGCTCGACCGGCTGGCGCCGAAGAAGAGGATGGTGCTCGCCCTGCACGACCTCCAGGGACTCGATACAGCCCAGATCGCGAAGCTCGTCGGGGCGCCGGTGCTCACCGTGCGTACGCGCCTCTTCTACGCGCGCCGCGAGCTGTACGCGGCGGCCCGCGAGGATCCCGTGCTCGCGGAGTTCTTTCAAGAGGAGCCGGGGTAGCCCGTGAGGCCCGACGCCAGGAATCCCCTGCGCGAGCTCGCAGGCAGCCTGCCGCCGCTGGAACCGCTCGCCGGCGAGGAGGAGGCCTGGCGGCGGCTCTCGGCGGCGATGAACGCGCCGGAGAAGAAGCGCGAGGCGCCGCGCCTCTTCTGGCTCGTGGCGTGCGGCGCCGCGGCCGTCGCGGCGCTCCTGCTGCGGCCGTCGCGCCCATCGAGCGCGGGCGCTCCCAACGGCGCCCAGCCCGTCGCGGCCGCGCCGGCTCACCGCCCGATGCCTGATGCCCGCTCCCCGCCGGCCTTTGCCGCGACGGCCCAGCCGCAGGCCGGCGCCCCCGGCGAAGGGTCGCTCGTTCGGACGGGCCCGCGCGAGGCGCGGCTCGCCCTGCCGGGCGGGAGCGTCGCCCTGCTCGAGCGATCATCGGCGGCGCACCTCGCGCGGCTGGCTCCAGGGAGGGTCGAGCTGGCCCTCGATTCGGGCGCGGTCTTCGTGCGGGTCCCGAAGCTCGGCGCGGGCTCGCTTGCCGTGCGCGCCGGACGCTGGAGGGTGATCGTGCACGGGACGGCCTTCCGCGTCGAGCGACGCGACGGGCGAATCTCGGTGGCGCTCTGGCACGGCTCGGTCGAGATTCGCGCCGACGGTCAGGCGGCGGGATTCCTCCTCCACCCCGGCCAGAAGGTCCGCTTCGGGGAGGACCGGGGCCCGCAGGCCGCGAACGTCCGGCCCCTCGGCGACGCCGCTTCACGGGGCGCCGACGAGGAGGCGCGGCTCGAGCGCCCCGCGCGAGCGAACGCCGTCCCGCCGGCCTCCGTCGTGCCCCCCTCCCCTCCCCCGCCCTTCGTCGTCGCGGATCTGGCCCGCTGCCGATCGGAGGCGGGCGGCGAGAGGCCCCAGGGGCCGCTGCGCCTGGACCTGACGCTCGCCGACGACGGGCGGGTCCTGCAGGCCTCGCTCGAACGAGGCGACGCGAACCCGCCGCTCGCGAGCTGCGTCGCCGAGGCCGCGCTCCATTGGAAGCTCGATCCGCCGCCCCCGCTCCTGCGAGGTTTGCAGTTCGTCTTCGCGGTGCCGCTGAACTAGCCTGGGCGCCGAGGGTGGTCGCGAGGGGCTTCTTCAGGGCCCCGGCAAAGTCGCGGCGCGCGAACCTGGCTATGAGGAATCCATCAAATCAGGAGGTTTTCTTCCTGCTTTCCTAGTTTCCTCATCAAAGTTTCGCTCGCTGCACGGCTTTGCCGGGACCCTGGGGGCTTGCCGTTGCTTGACACCTTGTCCTGCTGCGCATAGAACCCCCCGGACCGTGGGATTCCGGGAACATCTGGAAGAGATCTGTGCGCGGGTCGACGGCTCGCTCCTGTGCAGCGTCATGGGCTACGACGGAATCGCCGTGGAGACGGTCGAGCAGCGGCCGGATGGCCTGGACGTCGCCGCGTTGCTCGTCGAGTACACCCAGGTCGTCAACCAGGTCCGCCAGGCGGCGAGCGTCCTCCAGTCGGGCAAGATCGAGGAGCTGGTCGTCTCGACCGACAAGCTCACGGCGTTCTCGCGGCCCCTGACGGCCGACTACTTCCTGGTCCTCGCCCTCGGACCGGACGGCAACTGGGGCAAGGCGCGCTTCGTGATGAGGACGACGGCGCCCAAGGTGCAGGCCGAGTTCTGAGGAAGAGCGGCCGCAAAGCGCGGCGCGGAGGCTTTCATGGCGGACGTGCTGGACACTTCGGAGTTTCGCAAGGGCCTCAAGATCGAGGTCGAGGGCCTGCCGTTCGAGATCATCGAGTTCCAGCACGTCAAGCCCGGCAAAGGTGGGGCCTTCGTGCGCACGAAGATCAAGAACCTCTTGACCGGCAACGTGCTCGACCGGACGTTCCGGTCCGGCGACAAGGTCGGGCGGCCGGACGTCGACGAGCGGGAGATGCAGTACCTGTACGCCGAGGGCGACACTTACTGCTTCATGGACAACAAGTCGTACGAGCAGGTCCTGGTCACCGTAGAGGCGCTCGGCGAGAGCAGGAACTTCCTCAAGGCGAACATCAACGCGTCGATCCTCTTTTACAAGGGGCGGGCGATCGGCGTCTCCCTTCCGAACGCGGTGGACCTGGCGGTGATGAAGTGCGATCCGGGCGTCCGGGGCGACACGGTGTCGGGGGCGACCAAGCCCGCGACGATGGAGACCGGCTACGTCGTCCAGGTCCCCCTCTTCGTGAACGAGGGCGACGTGCTCCGGATCGATACCCGCACCGGCGACTACCTCACTCGCGTCGGTTAACCACGGTTAAAAAAGCCGATGGACATCGAGAAGCTCAAGGACATCATCGCGCTGCTCTCCGGGACGGACGTCACGTCGCTCGAGTGGAAGAGCGCGGGGGAGAGCATCGCCATCCACAGGCTGGGCCCGCCGCAGGCCTCCGGGGCGCCCGCCGCTAACCTGCCGAGCACCGCCGCGCCGGCGCCGCTCGCCGTCGTGCCGCCGCCCGCCGAGGCGCGACGGCTCCTCGTGACCTCGCCGTTCGTCGGGACCTTCTATCGATCGCCTTCGCCGGACGCACCGTCGTTCGTCGAGGTCGGCCAGGCCGTCCGCAAGGGGCAGGTCCTCTGCATCGTCGAGGCGATGAAGCTGATGAACGAGATCGAGGCGGAGGTCGACGGCCGGGTCGCCGAGATCCTCGCCCAGAACGGACAGCCGGTCGAGTTCGGGGAGCCGCTCTTCCGGCTCGAACCCGCCTAGGCCAGCGTGTTCCGGAAGATCCTCATCGCCAACCGGGGGGAGATCGCCCTCCGGATCATCCGCACCTGCCGGGAGATGGGGATCGCGACGGTCGCGGTCCACTCCACCGCCGACGTCCAGGCGCTGCACGTCCGCTTCGCCGACGAAGCGGTCTGCATCGGCCCCCCGCAGGCCAGGCAGAGCTACCTGAACGTCCCGTCCATCATCGCGGCGGCGGAGTTGACCGGCGCGGACGCCATCCACCCGGGATACGGATTTCTCTCCGAGAACGCCGAGTTCGCCGAGGTCTGCCGCAACTGCGCCATCGCCTTCATCGGGCCGAGCCCCGAAGCCATCCGCCTCCTGGGCAACAAGGTGCACGCGCGGGAGGCGATGGCCCGCGCGGGCGTTCCTCTCCTGCCGGGCAGCAAGGGCGTCGTGGCCGGAGAGGAACAGCTCGAACGGGTCGCCGCGGACGTCGGCTTCCCGGTCATCCTCAAGGCCGCGGCGGGCGGCGGCGGGCGCGGGATGAAGATCGTGCGGGAGCCCGGCGGCCTGCGCCTCGCGTTCCGGACCGCCCAGGCCGAAGCGGCGGCCTCGTTCGGCAGCCCGGACCTCTTCGTCGAGAGGTACATCGAGCAGCCGCGCCACGTGGAGATCCAGATCCTGGCGGACCAGAAGGGATCGGTCGTCCACCTCGGCGAGCGGGAGTGTTCGGTCCAGCGCCGCCACCAGAAGCTCATCGAGGAGAGTCCCTCCCCGGCCCTCGACGAGGCGACGAGCGCCCGGCTCGGCAAGGCGGCCGTCGAGGCCGTCCGGGGAACGGGCTACGCGACGGTGGGCACGCTCGAGTTCCTGCTCGACGAGCGGGGCGACTTCTTCTTCATGGAGATGAACACCCGGATTCAGGTCGAGCATCCGGTGACCGAGGCGGTGACCGGAATCGACATCGTGCGGGAGCAGATCGAGCTGGCGGCGGGTGAGCCGCTGCGGCGGACCCAGCGGAGCATCAAGCGGTCCGGCCACGCCATCGAGTGCCGGATCAACGCGGAGGACCCGGTGACGTTCGCTCCCTCGCCGGGGCGGATCACGGGCTACCACGTGCCGGGGGGCTTGGGCGTCCGGGTCGATTCGGGCGTCTACGAGCAATATGTCGTCCAGCCCTACTACGACTCCCTGCTCGCCAAGGTCATCGTGCACGCGCCAACGCGGGAGGCAGCCCTCGGGCGAATGCGGCGCGCGCTCGGGGAGATCGTCGTCGAGGGAATCCGGACGAACGTTTCGTTCCAGAAGGCCGTCCTCGCGTCCGACGCCTTCGGGCGAGGCCGCTACGACACGCGGCTCGCCGAACGACTCCTCGCGGAAGGACTCCCCGTGGAGGCCGCCGGGTAGGACGAGCCTTGCCATTCGGGGAGCCGTTTCTTGACGGTACCGCATGGAATGGTAGTCTCGGCCTACCAGGAGAACAGCCGGAGCCCGCGGTTACGCTCTGGCGCCCTCTCCCGCGTCTCGCCACCGGCACCACGCCGGCCTTGTCCCGGGCGATTCGGGAGGGGCGCCAGGTCCGCCCCGCGCGCCCGCGGCTCCGCGACCGGCCAATGGACAAAAACAAGCTCATTCAGGCCGCAACCAAGTTCGTACAGAAGGGGCAGTTCGACCGCGCGATCAAGGAGTACCAGAAGATCGTCGATGGGGATCCCAAGGACACCCGGATCCTCCAGAAGATCGGGGAGCTGCACCAGAAGCGAGGGGATAACGGGCAGGCGGCGCAGACCCTCATCAAGGTCGCCGAGACGTACGCGGCGGACGGCTTCTTCCTGAAGGCGACCGCCGTCTATAAACAGGTGCTCAAGCTCAACCCGGGCCTGCTCGCGACCAACCTGAAGCTCGCGGAGCTCTACCAGCAGCTCGGCCTCCTCTCCGACGCCCTGCAGCAGTACCAAGTCCTCGCAGCCGCGTACGAGCAGAACGGCGACGCCACGGGCGCGATCGAGACGCTGAAGAAGATCGTCGAGTTGGATCCGGACAACATCGCGGGGCGGATCCGGTACGCCGAGACCTGCGCGCGGGACAGCCGAAACGACGACGCCGTCGCCGAATTCAAGCGCGTCGCGACCCTGCTCAAGGAGCGGAACCGGGGAGAGGAGTACGTCAAGGTCGCGGAGCGAATCGCCTACCTCGACCCGAACGACGTGCCGCTCTGCCGCGAGCTGGCGTCCGTCTACCTGGCGAAGGGGGACGTGAAGCGCGCCCTCGCGAAGCTCCAGGGCTGCTTCAAGATCGATCCCCACGACGTCGCGACGCTCACCCTGCTCGCCCGGGCCTTCGAGTCCATCGGCCAGACGGCGAAGACGATCACGGTCTACAAGGAGCTGGCCAAGGTCCACGCCGCCGCCGACCGCGTGGACGACGAGGAGGCGGTCTGGAAAAAGATCCTGGCGCTGGATCCTTCGGACTCGGACGCCCGCGGGCGGGGGCTGAAGGAGCCGGAGCGAGTCCGGGCAGACTTCGGCGCCGTGGCCGCGCCACCTGCCCGGGCGGGCGCGGAGCCAGCCTCCCGTGCTCCCGGCGGAGCGTCGGAGACGGTCCAGCGGCTGCTCATCGAAATGGGGGTCTACCTGAAATACGGCCTCCATTCCAAGGCGGCCGAGCACCTCGACAAGATCCTCGCCATCGCCCCCGACGACCTCGCGGCCCACGAGAAGGGGCGGGAGCTGTACGTCGCCATGGGCAACAAGCCGCGCGCGGCCGACGAGCTGGTCGCGCTCGTGCGCCTCTCGCTCGCGGCCGGCGACCCGGACGAGGCGCGCCGCTACCTCGACGAGCTGCAGTCGTTGCTGCCGACCGATTCGCGGCTGGCCGAGCTGCGCGAGGCCACGGGCCAGCCGGTCGACGTGGTCGACGCGTCGGACGACGCCGTCCTCGTCGAGTCCTCCGACGAGGTCCTGGTCCCCGAGGGAGACGAGATCGCCGAAGAGATCTCGGCCTTCGACTTCCTGTTCGATCAGGGGAGCGGGCCGGGCGGCCTCGCGCCCCCGGTGGACGAGGAGGACGGCAAGTCCCTCCTGGCAGGGCACGGAGACGAGCCGCTCGGCGGCGACGAGTTGGATCCCCCGCTCACGACGGAGCTCTACGACGCCGCGGACCTCGCCGCCGACGAGCCCTTGAACCGGACCGGCCGCGGTCCGCCACCGGAGCCGGCCGATTCCACGAGCGAATCGTTCGAGGAGCCGGAGAAGACGACGCCGCCCACCCCGGCGCGGGCCGTGGTCCACGCCACGGCGGAGACCGGGGAGGAGCCGGAGGACCTCGCCGAGATCGAGTTCCTGCTCGATCAGGGGCTCTGGGACGAGGCGGCGGAGGTCCTCGGCGGCCTGCGCGCCCGGGCCTCCTCGCAGCCCAGCCTGCGTTCGCGGGTCGAGGCGCTCGATCGGCGCCTCGCACAGGGGCGCGCCGGGGCCACGGCCGCCGGGGAGCCGGAGGCCGGCGGGGAGCCCGCGGCCTCCGCGGCGGACGACTTCCAGTATCCGGTCGCGGAGGTGCTCGCCGAGTTCAAGAAGGGCGTCCAGCGAACCGTCCAACCGGAAGACGTGGAGACGCACTACGACCTCGGGATCGCCTATCGCGAGATGGGACTTCTCGACGAGGCGGTCGCCGAGTTCGAGCTGGCGGCCCGCGGGGCCGCGGGGCCGCGACAAGCCGACTGCCTCGCGATGATCGGCAAGTGCCACGCCGCCAGGTCCCGCCCGGCCCGGGCCGCCGAGGTCTTCGAGAAGGCGCTGCGGGTAGCGGGGCTGCGCAAGGAGACGACCGCCGATCTCTTGTTCGAGCTCGGCGCGGCCCGGGAAGGGCTCGGTGACGCGGCCGGCGCGCTCGCCGCCTACGAGAAGGTCGCCGGCCTGGACCCTGGGTACCGCAACGTCCGAAGCTGTTTGAACCGGTTAAGATCCGCGCGGACGTGACATGCCGATAGGGCGCGGCAACGGCCGGAGAGCCCTAATCGCCGCCGCGCTGGCCAGCCTGACCGCCGGCGGCGCCGCCGTGGAGAGCCTGCGCCGGCCCGCCATCGCCCAGCCGTTGTGCGCGCTCGGCCTGCGCGCGCTGGGGACCCGCCTCGGCGTCCGCCTGGCCGTCCGGACCTGCCGCGTCGATCCGTTCTCCGCGAGCATCCGGATGGCCGGCGTCGAGGCGGTGGACGCCCGGGACCTGGGCAATCGGCTGTCGATCGAATCGATCGATCTTCGCCTTGCCCCGCTGCAATCACTCGCCGGAGGACTGTCGATCGAGCGGCTCACCGTCGCCGGCGTCCGCGCCCGCTGGAAAGTCCAGACGACGACGGGCCCCTCCCCCCGGCGGCCGGAGAGGAAGGCATGCTGGGGCCGCGCGCTGCGCTACGTCCACCTGGGCGCGCTGGAGTTGGGGCCGGTCGAGGCGGACATCGACCTCGGCGTCGCGAGGGTGGAGATCGATTCGGCCGCCGTGCAGGCCCGAGGCGAGCGCGGCCGCCTGCTCGCCTCCGCCGAGCTGTCCGGGCAGGTCGCTCTCGACTCGTTCCGGATTCCGATCGGACGCGCCACGGCGCGCGTGCGCCTCGACCCGCGCCACCACGTCGTCGCGCTCGAGTCATTCGGCCTCGACGCCGGCGGCCTGCGTGGCTCGGCCTCGGGGCGGCTGGGCGACCTCTGCCGGATCGAGCCCGACGTCGAGTTCCGGGCGGACGCGCCGCTGGCCGCGCTCGCCAGGCTGCTCTCCCCGTCGCTCGTGGGATCGGGCGCGCTCTCGGCCTCCGGGCGCTGGGCGGCGGCCGGCCCCAACCCGGGCGTGTCGCTGCACGCGCGGGTCGAGCGGGCGAACCTCGGCGGCTATCGACTCGGCGATCTCACGGCGGCCCTCTCGCTCGGCGGCGGCCGGCTGGGAGTCGATTCGCTGCGGCTCTTCCTCGACGAGGGAGGAGAGGCAGACCTGCGGGGGAGCCTCGTCCTGTCCGGCCGGTTTCCGCTCACCCTCGACGCCGTCCTGCGCCGGGCCGACCTGGCGCGGACGCTCGATCGCGTCCGGATCGAGCACAGCCTCGTCGACCTGAAGTTCACCGGCCGCGCCCACGTCGCTGGCCCGCTGCTCGGTGGACTCGACCTGACCGGAGAGACCGAGGGCGACGTGGACGGGCTGACCGTCGACGACTGGGGGTGGGACCGGCGCGTGACGCGCCATCGGATCCTCACCGAGCCCCAACGGCTCCACGTGAAGGCGGGCCTCTCGATCGACGGCGACCGAGTCCGGTTCGACCGCGCCCGGCTGCGCGGCCCGGCGACGGACATCGGGACCGAGGTCGCCCTCCACTACGACGCGGCCAAAGGGATCAAGCTCTCGGCCCGCGCCGCGAGGATCTCCCTCGGCGAGCTGGGCGTGATCTCCGGGATCCCGTGGTCCGGCGAGGGGACGGCCTCGGTCTCCATCGCCGGCCCCTATTCCGCGCCCGCCATCGGGGGGCACGCCGACCTGCGCGACCTCCACTTCGACCACCTGGACCTGGGGCACGTCCAGTCCGACCTCCGCGTGGCCGGCTCCGTGCTCTCGTTCCCGATCCTCTTTGGACTGCGCGGGCGAACGGCTTACAACGCCGCCGGCTCCATCGACTTCGCCCGGGACCTCTGGATCGACGGCGACCTCGACGTCGGGACCGGCCGCCTCGAGGATCTGACCGCGGCCATCCAGGGTCTGAACCCGGCGCTCCGCGGGGTCCACGAAGCGCTCGCGGGCGAGTTCTCGGGGCACGGCAGGTTCCATGGCCCCATCGCCCAGGCCGACGCCCAGGTGGATCTCGACCTGGGCGACTTCACGATCTTCGGGCGGGCTCTCTCCCACGGCGCCCTCGCCTGCCGGCTCACCCGCGGGACGCGGGTCGTGGTCGATTCGCTCTCCGCCCAGGCGGGGGAGGGGCGGATCGAGGGCGCGGGGACCATCGGGACCGACGGGAGCCTCGCGCTGCACGCGGCGGCTCGAGACCTGCCCCTGGGTCCGCTGCTCCATCCCGACCCTGGCGAGCCCCCCGGTCAGGGTCGAATCGACGCCGACGCGACGCTGACCGGTTCGTTCGCGGATTGGCGCCCGGGGGGCCAGGCCACGATCCGCGACTTCTCCGTCCTCGGCGTGCCCCTGGGGACCGCGCGCGTCTCCTTACGCCCAGGAGAGCGGGACGTGCTCTTCTCCGGCGCCGCGGGCGACGAGGCGGCGATCCGGGGTGTCGTGCAGCTCCACGCGAAGGGGCCCTACACGGCGACCCTGCACCTCGCGACCCAGCACCTCGAACGGTATCTGCGCGGCTATGGTCTCGCGAACCCGCCCGCGGGGGCGCTCGAGGGGACGCTCTCGCTCGCGGGCGACATCCTGGATCCCGTCCATTCGACCGGGCTGCTCTCCCTCTCTCGCCTCACCCTCTCCCGCCAGGCCCTGCGGGTCGCGAACGACGGCCCCGTCCGCATCGCCCTCGACGGACCGGCGCTGGAGTTCAGGCAGCTCGCCCTCTCCGGAGTCGACACCCGCGTGCGCGTCTCCGGCCGGCGCGAGGGTGACGGCCGCTTGCAGGTGATGGTGAACGGGCAGCTCGACACCCGGCTGCTCGAGGGCCTCGTGCCGCACGTCGAGCGGCTGGGCGGAATCCTCGAGGGTCGCGCCGATCTCCGGGGGAGCTGGGAGGAGCCGGCGATCAACGGCACGCTCGCCCTGCACCGGGGCCGGTTCGACTGGAAGGGCTGGCCGCTCGCCGTCCGGGACATGAACGCCGACGCGCAGCTCTCCGAACGGCGGATCGTCATCGACAAGGCGACCGCGACCGCCAACGGCGGAGAGGCGGCGTTGACCGGCGACGTGAAGCTGCGCGGCTTCGACCTCGAGCGGTGCGCGCTCACGGCCGCCTTGCGCCACGTCTCCCTGCGGATCCCCGAGGTCATCCCCTCGGTGGTGAGCGGGCGCGTCAACCTGTACGGGGTCCTGGCCTCCGGCCTCTCCATGGCCGGCGATCTGCACGTGGAGCGGGCCCGCTACACCCGCGAGCTGGGCGTGGACGCGCTGCTCGACGCGTTTCGGGCCCACCCGCGCCCGCCCCCGCCGCGCGCCGAGGCGGGCCCGCCCCTCCACCTCGACCTCCGCCTCCACGGCGACGGCGACCTGCGCGTGGAGAGCGACTTCGCCCAGCTCGCGCTCCACGGGGATCTGGTCCTCACCGGGACGAGCGACCGGCCGGGCCTGCTCGGCTCGATCACCGCTCACGACGGCCTCGTGCAGTTCCGGGAGAACCAGTACCACGTGAGCGACGCCGCCTTCACGTTCGCGAGCTCCGAACGGATCGTCCCCTCCTTCGACGTGAACGCCGACACCGACGTCCGCCAGTATCGGGTCCTGGTGCACGTCTACGGGACGCCGGACGACTTCCAGGTCCGCATGCGCTCCCAGCCGGCGCTCGGCGAGGACGACGTGGTCAAGCTCCTCTTGTTCGGCATCACCTCCCGGGACAGCGCGACGAACGTCGGCACCGCGGGCGACGTGGGCTACCTCGGGGACGTGCTCTGGAACCTGACCGGCATGCAGGCGCAGGTCCACCGGCTCATCCCACACAACCAGCTCCTGCGGGACTTCTCCTTCAACGTCGGCAGCGCCTTCCTGGAGGCGACCGGGCAGGTCGAGCCGGTGGCCAAGCTGGAATCCCGCGTGCTGACCGACGACCTGCGGCTCTCCGGGCAGTTCCCCCTGACGGAGCCCCAGGGCAAGCGGGTGGATGCCGAATACCTGTTTGACCGGCGGATGAGCCTCCGGGCGGACTGGAACAACGATTACAGCGACTACAACGTCGGCGATCTCGGGCTCGACCTGCGGATGCGCTGGGAGCTCGGCGAATGAGCCGGCTGCTCCTCCTGGCCGCCCTCTGGCTCGGCCGGCCCGCCGCGCTCGCCGCCACGGCGCCCGCGCCGACCTGGTCTTCGCCCGCCCCCCCGACGGTGGTCGGCGTCGAGCTGCTCGCCCCCGCGGGGGTCGACCTCACCGGCGTGCCCCCGCTCCTCGTCATCCGCCGGGGCCAGCCCTTCTCGGCCCAGCTCGTGCGGCGCAGCGTCGAGCTCCTGTACGAGGAGGGGCGCTTCACGAACGTCCTCGTTTATGAGAAGGCCGCTCCAGGGGGCGTGGCCCTCATCTTCCGTCTGATTCCCAAGCTGCGGCTCACCGGCATCGGGTTCCACGGGAACCGGACGCTGGACGAGAAGACGTTGCGCCGGGTGAGCGGCCTCAAGGCCGGGGACGAGCTGACGCCCGAGCGGCTCTCCGCTGCGATGGCCGAGGTCGCCGCCGCGTACCGCCGCGCCGGCTATCCCGAGGCGCGCCTCGCTCCGGAGGTGACCGCGGGATCGACCCGGGCCGCCGTCGAGGTGGACGTGGACGAGGGGCCGCCGCTCCGGGCTCGCCGGGTGGGGGTGGACGGCGACCTCGGCCTCCCCGCCGCGCAAGTCCGCCAAGCGGTCTCATTCGAGCCCGGGCGGATCGTCGACCTCGACGTCCTGGACGAACGAGAGAAACGCCTCTCGAAGCTCTATCGCGCCCGAGGCTACTGGCAGGCGCGGGTGGGCCCGTACCGGGTGCGCGAGGTGGGGGACGGCCTGGCGGACGTGGACATCCCGGTCGCCGCCGGCCCGCGCGTCGAGCTGGGCTTCCGGGGGAACCTGAGCTTCTCGCGGGAGGCGCTCCTTCGCGCGCTCGACTACGACGGCGCCGAGCGGCTCGACGGCGAGATGCTCTCGCGCCTCTCCCGGAGGCTGCGGGCCTTCTACGTCGAACAGGGGTTCTTCCAGGCGGCGGTGCGCTCCGAGTCCGCTCGCCGCGCGGACCGGCTCATCGAGCGGTTCATCATCGACGAGGGGCGGCCGCTGCACGTCGCGCGCATCGACGTGACGGGCGCCGATCACCTCTCCGCGGAGGCGGTCCGCGCGCAGATCCTCGCGGCCGTCACGGGAGAGGAGCGCGCCGCCGTCTTCGACCACGTCGATCCGGCCGCCGCCGACGCGCTCGGCGTCTCCGGCCGGCCGGCCTTCGCGACGCCCCCACGCTACTCTCCCGACCCGCCGCTGTACGTCCCGGAGCTGTACGCGGAGGCGGCCCGGAGGCTCGAACAGCGCTACCAGGACGACGGGTACCTCGCCGCCTCCGTGCCGCCGCCGTCGATCGACATCGACGAGCGGACCGGACAGGCCGTCGTCCGCGTCGCGATCCACGAGGGCACGCGGACCCTCCTGTCGTCCGTGCGGTTCGAGGGAGTCCGGCAACTGCCGCTGGCCGTGGTGGAGAACGCCGCCGGGCTCGAGGCAGGGACACCGTACTCCCGGCCTCTCTTCGAGCGCGCCCGGCAGCAGCTCTCACGGGCCTACGCGCGGCGCGGCTTCCCGTTCGCCCGCGTCGAGGAGCAGGAGGAGGTCGTCCCGGACGATCCCTCGGGCTCGGTCGTCTATCGGATCGACGAGGGCCCGCTCGTCCATATCGGCCGGATCATCCTCCAGGGCGCCCGCCGCACGCGTCCGTCCCTCATCCGTCACGCCCTCGCCTTCTCCGAGGGGCAGGTCCTGGACACCGACTCCTTCGCCGCCACCCAGCAGGCCCTCGCCGCGCTGGGCGTCTTCGAGGAGGTCCAGGTTTCGATGATCGATCCGGACGTCCCGGAGAAGGTCAAGGACGTGCTGGTCTCGGCGCGCGAGCGGCGCTCCCAGGAGATCGTCACCGGCGTCGGCTTCTCGCTCGTCGAGGGGCCCCGGGCCACGATCGAGTATTCCTACGAGAACCTCTTCGGCCGCGCCCTCCGTTTCTCGTCCAAGCTGAAGGTCAACTATTTTCCCCTCTCCTATCTCGCGCTGGAGGGCCCTTCGGGATCGCTTCTCCTAGAGGGCTTGCCGCCGGAGCAGACGCTGACCGGCCGGGACAACTACTTCGGCCTGGGCGGGCAGATGAACGCCTCGCTGACCGACCCGGCGACGTTCGGCTGGTCGGGCGGCCACGGGGAGACCCGCCTGGACGCGGTCGCCGAGCGCGTCGATCGCCCGTACTACGGCTTCTCCCGCGCCGCGCTCGTCCCGGGGCTGGACCTCCGCTTCGGCAAGCGCCTCACGCTCACCTTCCAGATCCAGGGCGAGGCCGACCAGATCCAGACCTACTGGGACAACCTGGACCAGATCTTCCAGTTCCTCTCGTACGCCGACCTCGAGAACCTGCGCATCCCGAACGGCACCGCCTTCCTCGGCTCGGCCGGTCCTGCGATCTCCTGGGACCTGCGCGACGATCCGGCCAACCCGCACCGGGGCCTGTTCGCGACGGCCAAGGGGCTCTGGGTCGACGGCATCTTCACCCCCTCCCAGGGCTCCGGGATCCCCGGCGAGAACCTGACCTGCACGGTGCCGGGCGAGCCCTGCCCGGTGGACCTGTTCTCCACCCAGGGCCAGGTCGCCGGCTACGTGCCGCTCGGCCGCACGCTCACGCTCGCCCTCTCCGCGCAGGGCGGCATCATCTTCCCCTTCGGCCAGAGCTTCGTGATCCCCACCTACCGTTTCTTCATGGGCGGCGCGGACAGCGACCGCGGCTTTCAGCAGGACCTGATGCTCCCCCAGGACTTCCGCGACCAGCTCCACCGGCAGGTCGCCGCATGCGCCCAGACGGCGAGCGGCGCCTCCTGCACCCTCGCCGCCCAGCTCATGAAGAACCCGCTGAACCAGCTCCCCTCGCCCGGCGGCGAGGTCTACGACGACCTGCGTGCCGAGCTGCGCTTCCCCTTCCCGGTCATCCGGGCGCTCGACATGGCCGTCTTCCTGGACGCGGGCAACCTCTGGGCCGACCCGAGCAAGTTCAGCCTGCTCGAGTGGCGCCCCGCGGCAGGCGTCGGCCTCCGCCTGCCGACCCCGATCGGCCCGCTCGTCCTCGATCTGGGCGTGAACCTGAACCCCGACCCGCTCGTGAACGAAGGGCTCATCGAGCCCCAGTTCAACATCGGGACGTTCTGATCCGCGGCGGCCGGGGCCCCAAACCCTCCTCGGGCACGGGGCCTCGGGAGCGCCGCTCGGGAACGGATCCTGCGGCGCACGGTCTCTCGCGACCGGGTCCGAGGCCCAAAGCTCCAAACCCCCCAGGCTTGACCGCCCCTCACGGCGGAGCTACGAGCCCCCTCGTGACCTCCCCCGAGAACGTCCGCGCGCCCCGCGGCAGCCGAATCTCGTGCAAGGGCTGGGTGCAGGAGGCCGCGATGCGGATGCTGATGAACAACCTCGACCCCGAGGTCGCCGAGCGACCCGAGGACCTCGTCGTCTACGGGGGCACGGGCAAGGCGTGCCGCGACTGGGATTCGTACCGGCGGATCGTCGCCGCGCTGCGCGCGCTCGACGACGACGAGACGCTGCTCGTCCAGAGCGGCAAGCCGGTGGGCGTCCTCTCCACCCACCCGGACGCCCCGCGCGTGCTGATCGCGAACAGCAATCTCGTGCCGCGCTGGGCGACCTGGGAGCACTTCTGGGAGCTGGAGAAGAAGGGGCTCATCATGTTCGGCCAGATGACGGCCGGCTCCTGGATCTACATCGGCACGCAGGGAATCCTCCAAGGGACCTACGAGACCTTCTGCCAGGCGGGGAGGAGCCACTTCGGCACGGACGACCTTCGTGGCCGGAAGATCCTCTCCGCGGGGCTCGGCGGCATGGGCGGCGCGCAGCCGCTCGCCGCGACGATGGCCGGCGCCGCGTTCCTGGGCGTCGAGATCGACCCGGCGAGGGCGGAGCGCCGGCTCGCGACCCGCTACCTCGACGCGATCGCGCCGGACCTCACCGACGCGCTGCGGCGGGTGGACCAGGCGGCGGCCGAGAGGCGCCCGCTCTCGATCGCCGTCGTCGGCAACGCGGCGCAGGTCTACCCCGAGCTGGTGCGCCGCGGCGTCCGCTTTGATCTCGTCACCGACCAGACCTCGGCCCACGACCCGCTCAATGGGTACGTCCCGTCGGACCTCTCGCCCGCCGCCGCCGCCGAGCTGCGCGCGCGCGACCCGGACGCCTACGTGACCCGCGCCAAGGCGTCGATGGCCGAGCAGGTGCGGGCGATGCTCGCGATGCGCCGGGCGGGCGCGCACGTCTTCGACTACGGCAACAACCTGAGGGCGATGGCGAAGGACGCGGGGGTCGAGGACGCCTTCGACTACCCCGGCTTCATCCCCGCCTACCTCCGGCCGCTCTTCTGCGAGGGGCAGGGGCCGTTCCGCTGGGTCGCGCTCTCCGGCGACCCGGCGGACATCGCGGCGACCGACCGCGCGCTCCTAGAGCTCTTCCCCGAGAAGGACCACCTGCGCCGCTGGCTCTCGCTCGCCGCCGAGCGGGTCCAGTTCCAGGGACTGCCGGCGCGCATCTGCTGGCTCGGGTACGGCGAACGGGCGAAGGCCGGCCTCCGCTTCAACGAGCTGGTCCGCGACGGCCTGGTGAAGGCGCCGGTCGTGATCGGCCGTGATCACCTCGACTGCGGGAGCGTGGCCTCCCCCAACCGCGAGACGGAGGCGATGGCCGACGGCTCGGACGCGATCGCCGACTGGCCCATCCTGAACGCGCTGGTGAACGCGGTCAACGGGGCCTCGTGGGTGAGCTTCCACCATGGCGGCGGGGTCGGGATGGGCTACTCGCTCCACGCGGGGCAGGTCATCGTCGCGGACGGAACGGAGGCGGCGGCGAGGCGGCTCGCACGCGTCCTCACGAGCGACCCGGCGATGGGCGTCCTGCGCCACACCGACGCGGGCTACCCCGAAGCCAGACGGATCGCGCGCGAACGGGGCGTGAAGATCCCCTAGAGGCCGGTCTGAAACGCGCACGACGACCGTGAGCCCGTCTTATTCACGGTACGGCGTAGCGACGCGTTTTTAGACCGCAGCCGAGAAGGGCAAGCGAGAGCGACGACCGACGAGCCGTCGCGTAAAGCACCTCCCCCCGAAGTCGTTTGGAGGGTGGCAAGCCCCCCGCGAGGAGGTACGGAGCGAGCACACCCCCCCATGTCGTTGTAGGGGTGGCAAGCCCCCCCTTCGGGAGGCGCGGGATCGGACGACGCAGCAGCCGGGCCGTGAATAAGACGGGTTGAAAGTCGTTGACGACCGTGGAGGTTGCGGAGGCCGTCACGGAGGTTGTAAGGGATCGGCTGCCGCCCGTCCTGCGGCGCACCCCATGCCGGCCACGCATGCCCTCGGCGCCGTCCTCTTCACCCTGCTCGGGCAGCTCGCCACGCCGCCCGGCGCGCGCACGATCGTCCTCCCCCTGCGGGCCGGCCCGGGGGTCTGCGCGGCGCTCGCCCACGCGGTGACGGACGCGGTCGAGTACCGGATCCGGCAGGTCACGGGCTCGTCGAGGGTCCTCGGGGAGACGGACATCCACGCCATCGAGCGGGTCGAGGCGAAGGCGGCGAAGTTCGGGGAGGCCAACGTCGAGGTCCTGACCCGTCTCGGTCACGCGCTCGGCGCGTCCGAGGTCGTCGAGGGCAGCCTCCGGCGGGTCGGCGGCGGCCTGCTCCTGAACCTGCGCCGCGTCGACGCCCGGAGCGCGGTCGTCCTGCACGAGGGCGAGATCGCGGTCCACCGGGGGGATCTCCCCGCCGTGCTCGCCGCGGTCGACCAGGGCGTCGGCAAGCTCTACCCGCGCCAGTCCGCCCCCGTCCCCCCGGAGGCGCCGCCGAGCATGGACGACCTCTCCGGCCGGGTGAGCCGCCTCGTCTCGGAACAGACACGAGTATGGAAGGGATTGCTCGACGCGCTCGCGGGACGGAGCCTGGACGCGCTCGCGGGGAAGGTGCCGCGCCCCCGCCGGGTGACGGGCGGCATCGAGGCCCTCGCGACGAACGGGGAGCTGATCGACTGGTACCGCCAGATGCTCGCCGCGGTCCGGGAGACCTCGATGGGCCCCGCGGCCTACCACGACGCCGTCGCCCGCGCGGGGATCGGCGGGTTCTCGGCGACCTCCGGCGTGGCGGTCGAGCTCGCGAGCGGCCTCGCGTGGCAGCGCTCGCCCGAGCCGATCCAGGTCTCGCAAGGGAACGCCCGCCGGATCTGCGAGACCATCACGATCGCGGGGAGGTCGGGCTTCCGCCTCCCGAGCGTCGCCGAGCTGTTCTCCCTCGTCCGCCCCGGCGCCCCGCCGACGATCGATCGGACCTCCTTCCCCGGGACGCCGGCGGCCTGGTTCTGGACCTCCGACACGGTGGCCCCCGGCCGCGGGCTCGCGATCTCGTTCTTCGACGGGCAGGCCCACGAGAGCCCCAGCGCCCAGCCCCTCTTCGTCCGCTGCGTCGAGGGGCCCGCGGCCCCGCCCCCCGGCCCTTGAGGCACGGCTCCATCCGTTCCAGCACCGCCGGATTCACGGGACGGCGTGGCGAGGCGCTCGAGACCGCAGCCGGGGAGGGCGAGCGAGGGCGACGACCGGCGAGGCGGGCGACGAGCCCCTCCCCCCGGGGTCGACGCGAGGGGTGGCAAGCCCCCCCCCTCGCAGGCGCGGGATCGGAGGCCGCAGCAGCCGGACCGTCAACAAGACGGGTCCCGTCCTCCGGGGCGGGCCGCGCCGCGCGGCCAGGCGCGGCGCCACCCGCGGCTCTTCGCGACGCGCGCCGCCCGGGGGTGCGCCGTGTACAATGGCGCCCTCTTGCTCCTCCTCTCCCTCCTCCTCGCCCTGGCTCCCGCGGACCGGGCCGCGGCGGCGAAGCTCTTCACCTCGGCCTCGGCGAGCTACCAGCGCGGAGACTACGCGGCCGCCCTCGCGGGCTTCCTGGCGGCGGGGAAGATCGACCCCGAGCCCGAGGTGGACTGGAACGTCTACGCCTGCGACCTCGCGCTGCGCCGCTTCCCCGACGCGGGGGCCGCGCTCCGCCGCTATGTCGCCGCGCGCCCCGGGGACCCGGAGGCGGCGCGCCTCTCGGCCGCGGCGCTCTGGCTCGTCCGCCGCGGCGACCCAGAGCTCGCGCGGGAAGAGCGGGAGGCGGTCCCCGGGGACGGGGAGGGACCCGAACCGCCGCGGGCGCCGGGGTGGCTCGGGCGCTGGCAGCGCTGGGACGAACGATGATCGCGGCGGACCTCGTCGTCCGGAACGCCTCCGAGCTCTGCACGATGAACGGGCCGGCCGGCGGCGGCGAGGCGGCGGCGGGCATCGTCCGCGACGGCGCCCTCGCCGCCCGCGAGGGGACGATCGTCTGGGCGGGAGAGACCTCCGACCTCGCCGCGCGCGTCGAGCTGCTGCCCGGCGCGGAGGTGATCGACGCCTCGGGGCAGGTCGTCACCCCGGGCCTCATCGATCCCCACACCCACCTCGTCTTCGCGGGCGACCGCGCGGGCGAGTTCGCGGCGCGCTGCCGCGGCGCGGGCTACCTCGAGATCGCGCACGCGGGCGGCGGCATCCGGGCGACCGTCGAGGCGACGCGCGCGGCGAGCGAGCCGGAGTTGTTGCGTCTCGCCTCGGCGCGGGCCGAGCGACTCCTCCGGCAGGGCGTCACGACCTGCGAGGTCAAGACCGGCTACGGGCTGTCGGTCGCGGCCGAGCTGCGCCTCCTGCGCGTGATCGGGGCGCTCGCGGAGACGACGCCTCTGGAGATCGTGCCGACGCTCCTCGCCCTCCATGCGCCTCCGGAGGCGGGGGCCGCGCGCGACGCGTTCGTCGCCCGGATGGCCGAGGAGCTGCTGCCTGCGGCGCGGGGCCGCTGCCGCATGCTCGACGCCTTCCTGGAGGAGGGCGCGTTCACGGCGGCCGAGGTACGGCGGCTCTTCGACGCCGGCCGGCGCGCCGGGTTCGTGCTCCGGCTCCATGCCGACCAGCTCTCCGCCGGCGGTGGGGCCGAGCTGGCGGCGGAGTACGGGGCCGCCTCCGCCGACCACCTGGAGCAACTGTCGGCGGCGGGCATCGCCGCCCTGGCCCGGGCGGGGACCGCCGCCGTGCTCGCGCCCGTGTCGACCTGGGTGCTCCGGCTGCCTCGGTACGCCCCCGCGCGCGCCCTGCTCGACGCCGGCGCGACCGTCGCGCTCGCGACGAACATGAACCCCGGCAGCGCGCCCACCGAGAACGTCGCGCTGACCCTCGGGGCCGCCTAGATCG
>JAKAPL010000108.1 GCA_021807105.1 Myxococcales bacterium
GGCTTGCCACCCTCCAAACGACTTGGGGGGAGGTGCTTCAGCACGCCTCGTCGGTCGTCGCTGCGCTTGCCCTTCTCGGCTGCGGTCTCGAACGCCTCGCTACGCCGTACCGTGAATAAGACGGGCTTAAGCTCCGTTGACCCGGCCGCGGTCCGGCGGCTAACATCATCCCCCGCATGCCGTCCGGCCGCTCAACGCGCACGTGGGCCGGCGGGGTCGCGGCGCTCTTGGGGGTGTTCGGATGCGGCCCGTCCCACGACGCGCTCCTCGCCGCCCTGACGAGTCAGGACCCCCGGGCGCGGGCCGAGGCGATCACCGGGCTCGCCCGGCGCGGCGACCCCGACGACCTCGATCCCCTGATGACCCGCGTGGCCGACAAGGACGACCTGGTCCGGTCGAGCCTGGCGTCCGCCCTCGGCCGCTACGACACGCGCAAGGCCGCGGACGCGCTCGGCGTGCTGACGACGGACGGCGCCGTCGCGGTGCAGCTCCTCGCCGCCCGCTCGCTCGCGCGGATGAAGGACCCCCGCGCCCGCGAGTACCTGCTGCTCGCCTACCGCCGCGGCGACTCGCCGCTGCGGGCCGCGGTCGCCGAGGGTCTCGAGGCGGCGGGCGAGTCCGCGAGCCTCGCGGTCGCCGCGGAGGCCAAGGCGCTCTGGAAACGGTACACCTCCGCGCTCGCCCGGGGGGGCACGGCCGAGAAGGTCGCGGCGGCGGAGGAGATCGGGCGGTCGGGGCGACCCGAGGCGCTCGCGCTGCTGGTGCCGCTGCTCGCCGGCCCGTCGGCCCCGGTCGCCGCGGCCGCGGCGCGCGGCCTGGGGGCGTCGCGGCTGCCGGGGGCGCTCGGACCGCTGACCGGGGCGCTCGCCGCCACGGCCCCGGAGGTCGCCGGCGCGGCGATCGAGGGGTTGCGGGCGCTCGGGAACCCCGCCGCGGCGCCGGCCCTCGCCGGGGTCGCGCAGCGGGGAGACGAGCGGACGGACGCGGCGGCGCTCGCGGCGATCGCCGCCCTCTCCCACGACGGCGCCGCCCTCTGCGCGGTCGCCGCCGCCGGGGACGAGAGCACGGCCGGGCAGGCCGCGGAGCTGGTCGCGCGGCGCGGCTGGCGCTGCGATCCCGCGCCGCTCGTCGCGCGGCTCTTGCGGCGCGGCTGCAGCGCACCCGCGCCCGGGCGGGAGGGCGTCCTCGGAGGCGGGGATTCGGCGGCGGCCCTCGCCGCGCTCGCCGCCCTGGGCGGGAAGGCGACCGAGGAGGAGGGGCGCTGCCTCCTCTCGCTCCTGCGCTCGGGGGACCGGTTCGAACGGCCGCTCGCCGCACGGGCGGCGGGGGCGCTCGCGCTGGCGGTCGCGGTCCCGGACCTCGAACAGGCGCTCGCCGGCGCGAGCCGGCGGCTCCAGGACGAACGCGAGCACTGGGTGAAGGAGCCGCTGCCGCTCGCCTATGCTCCCGGCTTCGAGCCGGCGGGGGCCATCGGCGGAAAGTACCGGGAGCGCTACGACAAGCTCATGGCGAAGCTCGCGGCGCAGGGCGTGCAAGTTCAGGACGACGATCTCGCGCCGCTGGGGCCGCTCTTCGGGAGCGACGCCTCGGCCGACGAAGCGCTCTCTGCCGAGGCCACGCTCGCCCTGGTGAGGCTCCACGTTCCGAAGGCGGCGCAGCTCGCCGGGGTGCTCGCCCGCGACCCGGTGGCGGCCGTGCGCGCGTACGGGGGATCGGCGGCCCTCGCGCTGCCCCCTTCCGCGGGCTGGCCCTTCCTGCGGGAGTTGGCCGGCGACCGCGACGGCGACGTGCGGGAGGCGGCGTTCCGGGATCTGGCGGTCCTCGCGCGCGAGCCGGGCGCCGACGCGGCGGCCCTCTCCGCTTTCCTCGCGGGGGCGATCGCCAGGATCCAGGACTCGGACCTCATCGAGGTGGTCGCCGGCCTGCCGGCGGCGGCCATTCCCGCGGCGGCGGTGCCCGCGCTCGCGGACGACCTGAAGCAGCCGGGGCTCACCAGCGACGCGGCCCGCGCGCTCGGCGCGATCGGCACGCCCGCGGCGCGAGCGGTGCTCTCGGCGCGGTTGCGGGCGGCGCCGTCGCCGGGCCTCCCGGAGGTCGTGGCCGCGGTCGCCGCGCTGCAGATGACCGAGGACGCGCCGCTCCTCCGGCCGCTCCTCTTCCACGTCCGCCCGGCCGTCCGCGCGGCGGCGGCGCGCGCGCTCCGGAAGCTCCCGGGCGCGGCGAAGGAGATCGAGGCGCTGCGGGACGACTACGACGGCGAGGTGCGCCGGGCGGCCGGCTTATGATCGAAGTCGGCTAGAAAGGGAGTCGTGGGAGAAAGAATGCCGGAGATCCAGAGACTCGAGGACCAGGCGGCCCAGCAGATGGCCGGAGGCCAGTTCGCCGGCGCGGCCGAGACCTACGCGCGGCTGTGCGACCTCGTGCCGGCCGACCTCGGGCTCCGCCGGCGGCTCGCCGACGCGCTGCGCGCGGCGGGGCGGACCGGCGAGGCGATCCAGACGTACCAGTCCGTCGCCGAGCGGTACGCCCGGGAAGGGATGCTGCTCAAGGCGGTCGCGGTCAACAAGGTCATCCTGGAGCTCTCGCCGGACCACCAGGCCACCCAGGCGGCGCTCGCCAGCCTCAACGCGGCGCGGGAGAAGCGGCGGGCGGCCGTACCGCCGCCCCGGCGGCCCGCGCCGGCGCCGGCCGGAGGGTGGATCGGCCCGGCGACGCCCGGCGACGTGCCGCCCACCCCGCTCTTCTCGGATCTCGACGAGCGCGCGTTCGTCGAGATCCTCGAGCGCTGCAAGCGGGTCTGCTTCCGGTCCGGCGACCTCGTCCTGCTCCAGGGCGACTTCGGCCGGTCGTTCTACGTGGTCAGCTCCGGCGCGGTCCTCGTCCGGAGGACCACGCGCGACGGAGAGGTCATCGACCTGGCCCGGCTCGCCGAGGGGGCCTTCTTCGGGGAGATGGCGCTCCTCTCCGAGGCGCCGCGCAGCGCGTCGGTCGTGGCCGACGGCGACGTCGAGCTGCTCGAGTTCCCGGCGGACGTGCTGGCGGCGCTGATGGACCACCACCCTTCGGCGCGCGCGGCGGTGGAGCGCTTCACCCGGCAGCGGCTCCTCGGCCGCGTGATGGCGACCTCGCCGCTCTTCCGACCCCTCGATCCGGAGGATCGGCGCCGGCTCATCGAACGGTTTCTCGTCCGCCCGGTCGCCGCCGGCGAGGTGATCCTCGCGGCCGGGCAGGAAGGCGATGGCCTGTACGTCGTCATGCAGGGGCGCTTCCAGGTCCACCGCCGCCTCGCGTCCGGCGGCGATCGGCTCCTCTCGGAGCTGCACGAGGGCGATCTCTTCGGGGAGATCTCGCTGCTGCTCGGGATCCCCGTGACCGCCGGGGTCACGGCCCTCGCCCCCGGCCGCCTGCTGCGGCTGCCGCGCGAGGACTTCGACGAGCTCCTGATGACCCATCCCGAGATCCTCGATCTGGTGCAGCGTCTCTCCGAGGAGCGGCTGCAGGCGACGGCGGCGGCCCTCGGCGGCGAGCCGGTGGGGGAGGCCGAAGGGCTGATGCTGGTGTAACCCCGTCTTATTCACGGTCCGGCTGCTGCGGCGTCCGATCCCGCGCCTGCGAAGGGCCTGCTCGCTCCTTCCTCCTGCGGCGTGCTTTACGCACGCCTCGTCGGTCGTCGCTCTCGCTTGCCCTTCTCGGCTGCGGTCTCGAACGCCTCGCTACGCCGTACCGTGAATAAGACGGGGTAACGCTCCCGCCGTCCCGAGTGGGCCGTGCCTACCGTTCCTCCCGCGGGGACGTCCGGGAGGGGCGATGGAGCGATTGAAGTTGGCGGTGGGCCTGGCCGTCGCGCTGGCCGGCGGTTGTGGTCACCAGACCGGAAGCATCACCCAGGCGAGCGGGGTCCTCGCGGTCGAACCGCCGCTCCTCGACTTCGGCGACGTCGGGGTCTTCGGCACGGCGGCGCGGATGCTTCGCTTGAGAAACCTGGGCCAGGGGGCGGCGCAGCTCGTCTCGCTCACGTTCTCCGGCCCGGACGCGAGTGAGTTCACGGCGGACGCGCCGGCGGGCGTGACGCTCGCGAGCGGGGAGGCGGTGGACGTCGAGGTCGATCTCTCCCCGGGGCGGAGGGGGGCGCTCCAGGCGGAGGTCGACATCGTGAGCGGCGACCCGCAGCGGCAGGTCATCTCCGTCCCGCTCACCGGCGTCGCGGTCGCGGCCGCGGCGGCCTTCTCGCCGATGGCGCTCGACTTCGGGAAGGTCGAGCAGGGGACCACCGGGACCCGGGAGCTGACCGCGGAGAACGCCGGCGCCGTCGGGACCCGGGCGGTGCTGGTCCCCGCGGGCCCGGACGCCGCGGCGCTGCGGGTCTCCCCCGACGCCGCCGATCTCGCGCCGGGCGCGAGCCGCACGATCGCGGTGAGCTGGACGCCCGCGCGGCCCAAGGCGCTCGACGCCTGGCTCATCGCCCTGCCGTGCCCCTACTGCCAGGTGGTCCGGATCGACCTCTCGGGGACCGCCATCCCGTACGAGCTGATCGCCGTCCCACCCACCCTCACCTTCGGCCCCGTTCCCAAGGACCTCTCGGCCCAGGGGGGCGTCCAGCTCGAGAACGTCTCGGACCAGGCCGTGGAGGTCGACGGCGTGGCGCTGGGCGCGGGCTCCTCGGGCGACTTCTCGGTCGGCGTCGCGGCGGCCCTGCCGGTCACGCTGCCGCCCGGCGGCTCGCTCCCGGTGACCGTCCGGTTCCTCTCCACCTCGCTCCAGGCCGCGGCGGGAGCCGTCGCCGTAGCGTCCAACGATCCGGGCCGTCCGACCTTCACCGTTCCGCTCGCGGGGCGCGTCGGCGGGGCGCTGATCGCGGTCGCGCCGGTCGCCATCGACTTCGGCGTCGTCCCCTTAGGCGCGCAGCCGGACGTCCAGCTCGTGATCGAGAACCAGGGGAGCGGAGGGCCCCTGAACGTGACCGCCGCGACGGTCGCCGGTGCGCCCCAGTTCACGTTGGACACGAGCCGGCTGCCGGCGAGCCTCGCTCCGGAGCAGGCGATCTCGCTGCCCGTCTACTTCCAGCCGGCGGCCGTCCCGGAGGTCCACGCGACGATCGACGTGCGCTCCGACGACCCGCTCTATCCGGTGGTGTCCGTGGCGCTCTCGGGCAGCGCCCGGACGACGCTCCCCTGCGCGTTGCAGCTCGTTCCCCAGCGGGTCGACTTCGGCACCGTGGCCCCAGGCGCGGGGGCGGTGCTCGTCTTCCACGCGATCGACGTCGGGCCCGATGTCTGCGTCTTCCGGCACATCGAGATCGATCCAGCCTCGGACCCGGGGTTCTTGCTGCCCGGAGGCGACGTCAACTCCTTCGTCATCGCCCCGGGGGAGTTCGCGCAGGCCCAGGTCGCCTTCCGGCCGGTGGGGCCCGGGCTCGCTCGCGGCGCCGTCGCCTTCAGCATCAACGACCCGGCGGCCCCCGGCGTGAAGCTCCCGCTCGCCGGAAACGAGCAGCAGCCGTGTCTCTCCGCTTCGCCGCCGTGGCTCGACTTCGGCCCGGTCGTGCCGGGTTGCGGCGCCGGCCTCGATCTCTCGACCCGCGTGATCAACCTCTGCCCACAGGCGGCCTCCGTCTCCCGCATCTTCCTCGGCGACGGGACCACGAAGGACTTCTCGCTCTCCTCCGCGCCGGCGACCCCGCTGTCGGTCCCGCCGGGCGGGTCGTTCGTCGCCACGGTCCACTACGATCCGACCGAGCAGGGGATGCAGGGGGTGCCGCTCTTCATTGGAGAGGATGATCTGGCCAGTCCGATGCTCGTGCCGGTGCTCGGCGAGCTGCTGCCGCCGGGGCTGACCCAGGACGACTTCGTGCAGCAGTCGCCGGTGCGCGAGGACGTGCTCTTCGTGATGGCGAACACCGGGTCGATGCAGACGAAGCTCTCCGCGGTCCTCGCCGCGGTGCCGGCCTTCGCGGGTCTGCTCACGGACAGCCCGCTCGACTGGCACGTGGGCGTGACGACGACCGGTCTCTCGCCGGGTCCGGACGCGCTCTGGGGCTGCCCGGGCGGCGCGCAGGGCGGCGAAGACGGCCGGCTCTTCCCCGTGGACGGGAGCCTGCCGCGCGTCCTCGACCGGGCGACCGGCGATCTCACCGACGCGCTCGCGGAGCACCTCCAGGTGGGCTTCTGCCACTATTACCAGCAAGGCTTGCAGGCGATGGCGCTCGCGCTGACCCCGCCGCTCGCGACGAGCGCTAAGGCGCCGGGCACGCCGCAGCCCGCGGATGGGAACGCCGGCTTCCTGCGGGACGACGCCTCGCTCGCGGTCGTGGTGGTCAGCGACGACGACGACTACTCGGGGCTGCCGATCGCGACCTACGTCCAGGTCCTGCGCGAGCTCTCCGGCTGGGGCAGGCAGAGGCGCGTGAGCCTGTCCGCCGTGGTCGACCAGTCCGGCTGCCCGCAGGACACGCGGGTCGGGACCCGCTACCTCGCGACGGCGCGGGCCACCGCCGGCGCGACCGAGGACCTCTGCGCGACGGACCTCGGCCCCGCGTTCGCCGCCCTCGGCCGGCAGGCCACGACCCTCCAGCGCGTCTTCCCGCTCTCGCAGCTCCCGCAGCCGGGCACGATCAACGTGACCGTGGACGGCGCGACCGCCTCCGGCTGGAGCTATGACCCCGGCGCGAACGCGGTCGATTTCCAGCCCGGCGCCGAGCCTCCTGCTGGCTCCCATGTCGCGGTGAGCTACGTGGCGAAGTGCCGCTAAAGAAGGGTTGCCCCGCCGGTGAGCGCGGAGCCTTGGAGGCTGCGATCGGAGGCCCGGAAGCTGGCACGGATCCTCCAAGTCCGGGGATCTTCCCGCGGCAGGAACATCCTCACGAAGGGGTGGACCCAATCCCTGCCCATAACTCCGCTCTGCTCAATCCGAACGGGTGCATAAGCCGCTATGCCCAAGGCCGATAGGTCTGCTGGCGTCGATGGGCGGTAGCCGCCCGGCGGGTGAGTTTTCGCTTGCCCGGAGATCTGGG
>JAKAPL010000109.1 GCA_021807105.1 Myxococcales bacterium
TGCGGCGGGACATGCGTCGACACCACGAGCAACAACGCCAACTGCGGCGGCTGCGTGCCAGGCGGCGGACAGGTATGCTCGGCGGGCCAGACCTGCGAGAACAGTACCTGTACCACGTTGTGCGCCTCCGGGTTCTCCTCGTGCGATGGCGGCTGCGTGAACGAGAAGACCGACAACGCCAACTGCGGCGGCTGCAACAGCCCCTGCACCAACGGCCAGACCTGCAACGGCTCCGGCGTCTGCGCGTACGAGTGTGCGTCCGGTCTTACCAACTGCGGGACGGAGTGCACGAATACCGCGATCGATCCGAACAACTGCGGCGGCTGCGCGGGCGACGGAGGTGTCGTCTGCTTGGCGGCAACCCCGAGCTGCTGCGGCTCGAGCTGCGTGAACGAGGAGAACGATATCGCGAACTGCGGGAAGTGCGGCACCGTCTGCCCGTACGGGGAGACGCTCTGCGCCTCCGGTACCTGCACGCCTTGCGGGACCGCAGGCCAGGAGTGCTGCTCCGGGAGCTTCTGCGACGGCGGCGGCACGTGCGGCGGGAGCAATAAGTGTTAACTGACGGCCGAGCGCCTTCTGGCCCGCAGCTCTCACCAGGTCGGCGTATCGGAACGTTCGAGAAGGCGGCGATGACGGGCGAGGCAGGCCGCAGCACCCCCTGGGCGCCGGTCATGGGCTAGCCCAACCCTGGTCGCGGGCGACAGGCAGGCGCGGGAACAGCCGAGACGCGGGCTAATGGAGCCGCAGGAGCCGCCGCGCCTCTCCCGGGGTCGCGAGCGGGCGGCCCCGGGCCGTGGCGAGCTTCGCGACCTCGGCGCAGAGCTCGTGGCTGCCCTTCGCGAGCCGCCCCTTCGCGAGGTAGAGATTGTCCTCGAGTCCCACGCGGGCGTTCCCGCCCATCTCGATCGCGAGGGCCGCGAACGGCAGCTCGTGCCGGCCCATCGCGGCCACCGTCCAGGTGCACGCCTCGGGGAGTCTCCCGGCGAGGAAACGGAGCGCCTCGGGCGTCGCGGCGAGCGCGCCGGGGACGCCGAGGACGAAGTCGAAGTGGGCGGGCAGGTCGAGCAGCCCCTCCTTCGCGAGTGCGAGCGCCTCGTCGATCATGGCCGCGTCGAAGCACTCGATCTCCGGCACGATGCGGCGATCGCGCAGGCGGCGGGCGATCTCGCGCACGAGCGGGCGCGGATTGAGGAAGACGTCGTCGCCGAAGTTGACGGTGCCGGTCGTCAGCGTCGCCATGTCGGGGCGCTCCGGACCATCGAGGGAGAGCGGGCCGCAGCGCTCGTCGGCGGTCATCCCGACCGCGCCGCCGGTCGAGACCTGGATCAGGATGTCCGTGCGCCGGCGCACCTCGCGGATCGCGGCGGCGAAGAGGGTCGCGGACTGTGACGGCCTCCCGTCGGGCTCGCGGACGTGCAGGTGGATCATGGCCGCGCCGGCGTTCCGGCACGCCTCGGCCTCGCGGCCGATCTCCTCGGCGGAGATCGGCAGGTAGGGGGTCTGTTCGCGGGTGATCTCGGCCCCGACGAGACAGGCGGTGACGACGACCGGGTCCATGGGTCACCTCCGGCGCTGCAAGGAGAGCAAAACGACGCAGGTCCCGACCGCGCGGCAGACCTCGACGGGCGGATCGAGCCGCTCGCACGCGGAGGGCGGGTGCGGCGGCCCGAGGGGCGCGATGACCTTGCGCGCCGAGAAGCGCATCTTGCGCGACGTCCTGCCCTCGGACACGATCTCGCCCTCGACCTCCAGGAAATCGCCGGCGTGAACGGGGGCGAGGAACTCGATCTCCTCGTAAGCGCGGAAGAGTCCCTCGTCGCCGTCGCGCCGGACGAGGAGCTCGGTCGCGACATCGCCGAAGAGGGCGAGCACGCGGGCGCCGTCCACGAGGTCGCCGCCGTAGTGGGCGTCGTGGGCGGACATGCGAAGCCGGAGGAGCGCCTTCACGGGGAGATTGCCTCCTTCCGCTCGACGAGCCGGTGGAAGACGAAGTTCGCGACGTCGGAGGGGCGCGTCCCGGGCCCGAAGCCCGCGTCGAAGCCCAGCTCGAGGGCGAACGCGTGGTCGATCCGCGGCCCCCCCAGGACGAGCACCGTCTTGCCGTGGAGCCCCTCGGCCTTGCACAGGTCGATGAACTGGCGGGCGTTTTCGCGGTGCAGGTCGCGCTGCGTCACGACCTGAGAGACGAGGATCGCGTCGGCGCCCCGCGCCTTCGCCTCGCGCACGAGCCGCTCGTTCTCGACCTGGCTGCCGAGGTTGTACGCCGCGAAGCCTGGGTAGCGCTCCAGGCCGTAGTCGCCGGCGTAACCCTTCATGTTCATGATCGCGTCGATCCCGACCGCGTGGCTGTCCGAGCCGGTGCAGGCGCCGACGACGACGATCTTCCGGCCGAGGCGGCGGGTGATCTCGGCGTTCAACTCGTCGAAGCCGAGCTTGCGGATGACGACCTCGGGGACGTCGATCGCGTTCAAGTCCACGGCCGCCGCGGTCCGGCCATAGACGACGAAGAAGGAGAAGTCGCGTCCCGCGGGCTCCATCGTGGCGACGAGCGCCTGCGAGAAGCCGAGCTTCTTGACGAAGAGGATCGCGGCCTCCCGGGCGCGGCTCCCCGGCGGCACGGGGAGGACGAAGGACATCTGCACGACGCCGTCGTCGCGCCGGTCGCCATACGGGCGGATGAGCTGGCGCGCGTGGGGATCGGCCATGGGCAGCTAGGAGAGCGGTGTCCAATGGGTGCCGTCGCGAGAAGACCGAGCCGAGGCGGGCGCCCGAGGGGTGAAGAGCGGAGACATACTCTTTGCAGTACGTTGACCAGCGAGGCGACGAGGCCGCCCGTCGCAGCGAAGGGATCGGCTTTCGCAGTAGGCAGCCATGGGACAGCAGCCTCCTAGCTACGTCACGGGCGTCCGGCCGTCAATCATGCTCGGCGACCTTCGAGAGCGCCTCGCGGTAGCGTTCGGGGAGCGGGATGGACTTCATCGTGTCGAGGTCGACGGTGGCGCTCGTGATGTCCGCTCGCGCGCATAAGACGCCGTCGCGTAGGACACGGTACCGGCAGGTGAAGCTCGACCGCCCGATCCGGACCGCGGTCATCGCCACGTCGATCGTGTCGCCGTGACGCAGGGGGACCGAGAAGTCGGTCTCCACGTGGACGATGGGGAAGCCGACGCGCTCCTGGTAGAGGACGTCCTCGTAGCGCACGCCCGCGACCCGCCCGAAGAACTCCTCGAAGGCGACGTGGAAGAAGTTGAAGAAGCGCGGGTAGTAGACGATCCCCGCGCCGTCGATGTCCCCGAAGCGGACGTGCTGGCGGACGGAGTGGACTGATTTATCATTCGGGGGCCCGTCCGGTGCTCGCCCTTCGGGCTGCGCTCCTCCGACGCCCCCGCGCCCCGCGCGCTCGCCGGCAGAGCCGTCTCGCGCTCCAGCCCCCAAATCAGCCCCCAAACGCGGACATCCCGGTGAGCGCCTCGCCGAGGATCAGCGTGTGGATGTCGTGCGTGCCCTCGTAAGTGTAGACGGTCTCGAGGTTCACGAGGTGGCGGATGATCGGGTAGTCGTCGATGATCCCGTTCGCGCCGAGGATCTCCCGGCAGGTGCGCGCGGCGGCGAGCGCCGCCCGGACGTTGTTGCGCTTGGCGACCGAGACGTGGAGGAAGGTCGCCTCGCCGCGGTCGGCGAGCTGGCCGAGCCGCAGGTTCAGGAGCTGTGCCTTGACGATCTCGGAGTAGACCTCGGCGAGCTTCTCCTGCGTGATCTGGAAGCCGGCGAGGGGCCGGCCGAACTGGGTCCGCTCGATCGAGTAGTCGCGCGCGGCGGCGAAGCAGGCGATGGCCGCGCCGGTCGCGCCCCAGGCGATGCCGTAGCGCGCCTGGGTGAGACAGGAGAGCGGCGCCGAGAGGCCGCGGGCCTCGGGCAGGATCGCGTCCTCGGGCAGCCGCACGTCCTGGAACGAAAGCTCGGCGGTGACCGAGGCCCGCAGCGAGACCTTCCCTTCGATCTCGCGGGAGGAGAAGCCCGGCGTTCCCCGTTCGACCAGGAACCCGCGGATGGAGCCCGCCCCGCCCCCCTCCGTCTTCGCCCAGACGACGGCGACATCGGCGATCGTCCCGTTCGTGATCCAGAGCTTGGTGCCGTTGAGCAGGAATCCGGCGCCATCGCGGCGGGCCGTGGTCGTCATGCCGCCCGGATCGGAGCCGTGGTCCGGCTCGGTGAGCCCGAAGCAGCCGATCAGCTCGCCCCTGGCCATCTTCGGCAGGAAGCGCCGCTTCTGCCCCTCGGTGCCGTACGTGTAGATGGGGAACATGGCGAGGGCCCCCTGCACGCTCGCGAAGGAGCGGAGTCCCGAGTCGCCGCGCTCCAGCTCTTGCATGACGAGGCCGTAAGCCGTCTTGTCCATCCCGGCGCAGCCGTACCCGTGGAGATTCGCCCCGAAGAGGCCGAGCGCCCCCATCTCGGGGACGAGATCCATGGGGAACGTCCCCGCGCGGAAGTGGCGCTGCACGACGGGCAGGAAGCGCCGGTCGACGAACTCGGCGGTGGCGCGCCGTGCGAGCCTCTGCTCCTCGGAGAGGAGGTCATCCACCCGGAACAGGTCGATGCCGATCGGCGTCTTCGTCATGGAGGCTCCTTCTCGGTCGCCGCGAGACTGCCCGCGCAAGGCGCGCGTGTCAACCGAGCGGGAGGTCTGTGTCGGAGGTCTGGTTCGGCCCCGTGACGTGCGACCGGCGGGACGCGGGCGGCCTCTCGCGCCTCACCCCGCGAGCCGGGTGAAGGCGGCGCGCAGCCCCTCGTGGACGGCGCGCACCTCCTCGACCCGCCACCGGGCCTCGTCGGCGCGCAGGAACGACGTCTTATCAACCCGGTTGTCGAACCGGGCGAAGGGGAGGTCGAAGACGCGGCCGTGGGCTTCGACGGTGATGGTGCCCGGCCGGCGCGCCGTCCGCTCGAGCCAGTCCATGTCGTCGCAGCCGTAATCGCCGCGCATCACCTCGACCGGCACGCCATGATGGAGGATCGACCCCTGGCCGTCGGGCCGCGCCCGCGCCGCGTTCTTGCGACGCGATTCCTCGGGCGTCACCCAGACATACAGGATCGCCGCCCGTTCGAGGATGGCCGGCGAGAGGTGCGGCAGCGACGCGCGGTAGCCGAGCGGAGCAGCGAGCGGCATGGCGCTCCCCTCGGGGCCGCCGCGGGCGAACTCCACGACCAGCGTCTTCCCGGCGAGGGGGGCGTAAGCGGCTTGCTTCTCGTCGAGCTGGAGACGCGCCTCGGGCTCGATCGCCGCGGCGAGCCTCTCGCGCGTCGCCGGGGGGAGCGGCGCGAGCCGCGCCGGCGCACCGGCCTTGACCGCCGCCGCGTCGAGCCGGTCGAAGAGGAGTCCGGCGGCCGACGCCGGCCGCAGGGGCCGCCGCGCGAGGAGATCGGCGTGATCCTCGTTGAGCAGCCCGATGAGCGTCTCCCAGTCGCGCGCGTCCTGGAAGGAGCGGTCCGCGGCATGGAAGAAGACGCGCGGGGCGCCCAGCCCCGTGAGCTCATCGTCGATGCGCCGCATCAGGTGGACGTAGGGATAATCGTCGAGCTGCACCGTCTCGCCGAGGTGGAAGTCCCTCCGGATCGTCTCGGGCGGGAGGTGCGCGAGGTAGCGGCGCACCTCCGACTTCCCCGAGGCGGGGAGCGCGAGCAGCAGCAGGGTGTCGAGGATCTCGGCCATGGGGCGGGGAAGATACACCAGCCCGGACGATTCGCGGGAGCGCGCGCGCGGCCGTGACGTCATCGATCGGCACGCCATCGACCTCGAACGGAACAGCCGCGCGGTGCGTCAGGACGATCTCCCCCTCGAACGCCTCCCCGGCGTCGACGAGGTCGTCGACGCCCCCCGTCGAGCAAGGATGCCCGTGGGCGTTCACGGCCAGGCCGCCGACGACCACGTGCGCAATCCCGGTGGAGCGCCGGCCGGCGAGGCCGCCCGGACGGTCACTCGTCTCCCCCGGACGAGCGCTCACCGGAGCCCGCGCGCTGCCACCCCTGCCTCCCCAGCCGAGGGGACTACGCGAACAGCTCCGCCGCGGTGGTCACCGAGACCGCCCGCGCGATCCAGCGGTCGAGCTGCACTAGGTCGCGGCAGGCGAGGATCCTCTGGCGCTGCTCCTCGGAGAGGGGCAGCGCCCGGGCGGCGAGGACGGCGAGCAGCGCATCCGCCTTGCCTTCAGCCTTGCCCTTCGCCTCGCCCTTCGCCTCACCGATGGCCTCGCCCTCGGCCTTGCCCTCGGCCTTGCCCTCGGCTCGTCCCTGAGCGACGTACTTGCGGGCGAACTCGCTCTGGTACTCGTACCCTTCGAATCCCGACTGCATCAGCGCCTCCTGCACCTGGTCGCTCCTCGGCCCCAGGATCGTCCAGACGATGTCAGCATAGACCTTCGCCTTCTCCTCGTCGAGGTCACGCGCCGCGACGAGCGCCGCCATCCCGACCGGCGTCGCCTCCGGTCCCTCGCCGTGCGCGATCACCGAGAGTAGCGCCAGGTCGGGATTCTTCCGGGCCACGCTCACGTCCGTGACCACGGGGATCTCCTCCGGCCCGAGCACCAGCGGCTGCACCTGGCTCCCCCCGGGGCCGAGCGAAATCGAACTGCTGGCCCATTTTCGGACGGTCCGGTCGGGCGTGACGACGACGAGCACCACGGGGCACCTCAGCTTCGCCCGGATGCCCGCGAGGTAGACCGGCCACGCGAACCGCTTGGCGGAATCGATCGTGAGCTGGACTTCGAGGACGATCCCGAGCCGTCCCTCCCGCGCCGG
>JAKAPL010000110.1 GCA_021807105.1 Myxococcales bacterium
CGGTCGATTGCAAGGTCTCCTCGGCCGATTGCAAGGTCTCCTCGGCCGATTGCAAGGTCTCCTCGGCCGATTGCAAGGTCTCCTCGGCCGATTGCAAGGTCTCCTCGGCCGAGTGCAAGGTCTACTTGGCCGAGTGCAAGGTCTACTTGGTCGATTGCGCGGTCTCTTCGGTCGAGTGCACGGTCTCTTTGGTCGATCACGCGGTCTCTTCGGTCGATCGCGCCGTCTCTTTGGTCGATCACGCGGTCTACTTGGTCGAGTGCACGGTCTCCTTGGCCGAGTGCACGGTCTACTCGGTCGAGTGCAAGGTCTCTTTGGTCGATTGCACGGTCTCCTCGGTCGAGTGCGCCCGCTGATCGGTCGTTTGTCGCCTCTCCTCGGGCGATTGAGCCGCCCCATGGATCGACCGCGCGCCCTCCTCGACCGATCCTCCCTCCTCCGCCGATCTCCGTCCCCGACGACACCCCCGTGCTCGCCCATCGAGACCCGCGGGTGTCCAGAACTTGGACGATCGTCCGTCCATGCGCCGTCAAACCGGCAGTGATGGAGCGAATGGGGCGATGAGGTCGACCAGATAGGCGATGAGGTCGATCGGAGCGGAGGGAAGGTCGGCCCCGGGCGAGGCGAGGTCGCCCCATCAGGAGAGGCCCGCGGCCGCCTCCGCGTGACTCATGGGGCGTTGAGCCCGCTCACCGCCCCGCGTCCGCGCCGCCCGCCGGCGGCGGCCCCGCTCCCCCCGCGAGCCTCCGGACATCGCCGACGGTGACGAGCACGACCAGGGCAATGAGGAAGACCATGCCTATGGCGTGGACCGCCATCTCGATCCGGCGGTTCACGGGGCGGCGCAGCAGGATCTCGAAGAGGAGGAAGAGCAGCCGGCCGCCATCCAGGGAGGGCCAGGGGAGGACGTTGAAGACCGCGAGGGCGAGGGAGAGGAGGGCCAGGGTGAAGACCAGGCTCTGCCAGCCGTGCTCGGCCTCCTTCGCCGTCGTCTGGATGGTCCCGATGGGCCCCTCGAGCTGCGCCGCGTGGGGGTGGCGGAACGCCGAGAGCGTCCCGGTCACGACCCAGGCGGTCTGCCGGACCGTCCAGCCGATCGCCGCGGGCACGGCGGCGATCGGGGAGAAGCGGCGCAGCGGGGCGGAGACGCCGAGGAAGGGCGGTGTCCCGAGCTGGACGAGGATCCGGCGCGGCTTACCGTCCCGGTCGATCTCGAGCGCGACCGTCTCCCCCGGGTGCGACCGGATCGCGGCGACGAGGTCCGGGAAGCTCGTCACCGCCGCGCCGTTCACCCCCCGGACGAGGTCGCCGGGGGAGAGGCCCGCGGCGGCTGCGGCGCTCTCCGGGAGGACCTGGCCGACCCGCGCCACCTTCGTGTAGGGCATGCCGGCGAGGGCGACCGCGTAGACGAGGAGGACGGCGACCAGCTCGTTGGCGAGCGGTCCGGCGGCGATGACGAAGACGCGCGCCAGGAGCGGGCGCCGGTGGAAGGCCCGCGGATCGCCCTCGTCCTCCCCCGGGGCCATGCCGGCGATCTTGACGTAGCCGCCGAAGGGGATCGCCGAGAGGCAGTACTCGGTGTCGCCGAAGCGGCGGCGGGCGAGGACCCAGCCGAAGCCGATCGAGTAACGCTCGACGCGCATGCCGGCGAGGCGGGCGGCGACGAGGTGGCCCAACTCGTGGAGCGCGATGAGCAGGCCGATGGCGAGGAGGGCGACGAGGACGTTGGCGGCGAGGGTCATGGAACCCCGTGGAGGCGGCGGCGGACATCCGGATTCGCGGCGGGAGCCGTTCCCCCTGCCGCCCCCCCTCCCGGGCGACGGATCCGAGCCCCGTGCCCGATGGAGCTCTGGGCGCGCGGGGGTGGGAGCGGGAGCGGGACGGCCGTGAGCCGCGGGCTCGCGGGATGGGGTCCGCGAGGCGCGATCGCCGCGTGCGGACGGCTCCCTGCGGCCGGCGGAGGAGGCACAGGGCACTCATAGCATTCCAGCCCTCGGGGGCACAGGAGTTTTCGCCTCTTTCCTGTCAGGGGTCAGGCGCGGCCGAGGACGCGGGCGATGGACCAGCCGACGACGGCCAGGATGGCCGCGCCGAGGGCCAGGGACAAGGCGAGGCGGCCGGGTCCGAGGGGGGCGGGGAGCATGGCGTCCGCGTCCGGCGGGCCAAAGGTCCGCTCCGCGCGGCCCACGAGGAAGAGGACGATCCCGAAGGAGAGGGCGAGCAGCGCGCCGACCCCTTCGCGGTTGCCCAGGGCCGCGCAGGCGTCGAAGACGCCGTGGATGGAGGCGACCAGGGCGAGCGCGCCGGCGGCGAGGACGGCCCGCCGGCGAAGGGAGCGGCCGGGCGCGGTCAGCGCGAAGCCGACGACGGCCGACCAGCAGGCGTGGACGAGCGGCGTCAGGACGAGGCGGACCAGGGCGGCGGCGAGGGTCCAGGCGGCCGGGTCGATGCCGTGGGCCGCGGTCAGCTCCTCGACGCGGTGGAGGTGGTGGAAGGACTCGAGGTTCTCCACCGAGGCGAAGGCGAGGCCGCTCATCGCCCCGTAGACGATCCCCTCGCGGGCGTCCAGGCGGGGGGAGAGGCGCGAGCAGGCGAGGACCGCGGCGACGACCGTCACCGCCTTGCACAGCTCCTCGCGCGCGCCGATCCCGAACGAGCGGACGAACTGCCAGGCGAGCGTGTGGGGCGCGTGCGGATCCAGCGGGACGTACCGGAGCCAGAGGAGGAGCAGCGGGATGGCGGTGAAGGCGGTGGCGGCGTAGACCAGAAAGCCGATCGGGCCCGCCCGCGGCCGTGGCTCGACGAGGCCGTAGAAGGCCGCCGCCCAGGCCAGGCCGAAGGCGAAGAAGAGGTAGCTGCGGTCGAGGTGCAGCAGCTCGAGCGCGACCGGCGCCTCGGCGAGGCCGAGGATCAGGAAGGCGCGCCGGACCTTCGGGACGGAAAGACCCCACACGGCGTCGAGCGTAGCAGCCGCGGGACGGGGGGTTCAACCTGCTAGAATCGGGGGGTGCTCGACTCGGCCCTCGCCGCCGCCGCCTTCTTCGGGATCGCCCTGCTCCTCGCCACGGTCTGGATCGTCCAGCTCCGCGACGGGCTGCGGGAGGCGGAGGCCGCCTGCGACGAGGCCCGCCGGCTCCTCGATCGCGCGCTCGCGGAGCGGGAGGAGGCCGCGAGGGGGCCGGACGCGGGCGGCGCTCCTCACGGCGAGCTGGAGGCCCGGATCCAGGAGCGGCTGGCGCGCCACGACGCCGCGGTCGCCGGCTGGAACCGGCGGATCGCGCAGTTTCCCGACGCGTTCGTCGCTCGAATCACGGGCGCGAAGGCCCGTGTCCCTTACGGGCAGAAGGAGAGGGCGCCTTCGGACGAGCCCGCGACGAAGGATGCTTGACACGGGATTCCGGGAGAGGTATACCCGCGCGCCTTTCCGGGACGGCCGAGTCGTTTCGGAAGATCACCCGTTCCGGGAGAGGAAGTTCGAGAAGGTCCTATGCCGACGGTCAATCAACTCATCCGCCACGGGCGGAACAAGCTGGCGTCGAAGAACAAGGCGCCCGCGCTGGTCGAGTGCCCGCAGAAGCGGGGCGTCTGCACCCGCGTCTACACGACGACCCCCAAGAAGCCGAACTCGGCCCTGCGCAAGGTGGCCCGCGTGCGGCTCACCAACGGCATCGAGGTGACGAGCTACATCCCCGGGGTCGGGCACAACCTCCAGGAGCACTCGGTGGTCATGATCCGCGGGGGGCGCGTCAAGGACCTGCCGGGAGTCCGCTACCACATCATCCGCGGCACCCTCGACGCGGTCGGCGTCCAGGGGCGGAACCGGAGCCGCAGCAAGTACGGGACGAAGCGCCCGTAGAGAGACGAAAGAAGAGCCATGCCCCGCCGTCGCGAAGTCCAGAAGAGAGAGCTGTTGCCCGATCCCAAGTACGGGGACAAGCTCGTCGCCAAGTTCATCAACGATCTCATGCGCCAGGGCAAGAAGGCGGTCGCCGAGAACATCTGCTACGGCGCGCTCGACATCGTGCAGGAGCGGCTCAAGGACGAGGACCCGCTCAAGCTCTTCAAGAAGGCGCTGGACAACGTCAAGCCGGTCCTCGAGGTCCGCAGCCGCCGCGTCGGCGGGGCGACCTACCAGGTGCCCGTCGAGGTGCGGCCCGATCGTCGGGTCGCGCTCGGGATGCGCTGGCTGATCGGCTACGCGAGCGAGCGGAGCGAGAAGACGATGCGCGAGAAGCTCGCGGGCGAGCTGATGGACGCCGCGAACAACCGCGGAGCCGCGGTGAAGAAGAAGGAAGATACGCACAAGATGGCGGAGGCAAACAAGGCGTTCGCGCACTACCGCTGGTAGGAGTCCGCGGGAACCACGCCGCCCGGGGGCGGCGGCGCGTTCTTTGAGATCCTGCAGCGCCGCGCGCCTCGTAACGAGGTGGTCACGCAAGTCTAACGGAGTGGATGGAGAGTCGTCGTGCCGAGAGTGTATTCGCTCGAAAAGACCCGAAACATCGGGATCATGGCCCACATCGACGCGGGCAAGACGACCACCACCGAGCGGATCCTCTTCTACACCGGCGTCACCCACAAGATCGGCAACGTGGACGAAGGCAACACGGTGATGGACTGGATGGAGCAGGAGCGCGAGCGGGGGATCACGATCACCTCCGCCGCCACGACCTGCTTCTGGCGCGACTGCCGGATCAACATCATCGACACCCCGGGCCACGTCGACTTCACGATCGAGGTCGAACGCTCCCTGCGCGTGCTCGACGGCGCGGTGGCGGTCTTCTGCGGCGTGGGCGGGGTCCAGCCCCAGTCGGAGACCGTCTGGCGGCAGGCGGACAAGTACCGGGTCCCGCGCATCGCCTTCGTCAACAAGATGGACCGGGTGGGCGCGGACTTCGACCGGGCGGTGCGCCAGATCCGCGAACGGCTGCGCGCGAACCCCATCGTCCTGCAGATCCCGTACGGCAGCGAGGAGAGCTTCCGCGGGGTCATCGACCTCATCGACATGAAGGCGGTGGTCTTCGACGAGGAGAGCCAGGGGGCCCGCTTCCAGCTCGAGGAGATCCCGGCCGGCCTGAAGGAGGCCGCGGTCGCGGCGCGGGGGAAGCTCCTGGAGGCGGCGGCGGACTTCGACGACGCGCTCATGGAGAAGGTCCTCGAAGGGCGCGAGCCGACGAGGGAAGAGTTGATCTCCGCGCTGCGCAAGGGGACGGTGGCGATGAAGGCCGTGCCCGTGCTCTGCGGATCCGCCTTCAAGAACAAGGGCGTCCAGCAGCTCCTCGACGCGATCGTCGACCTTTTGCCCACCCCGCTCGACATCCCCCCGGTCTCCGGCAAGGTCGCCGGAGGCGAGGACGCGACCCGGGAGACGGACGACCGCGCGCCGTTCTCCGCCCTGGCGTTCAAGATCATGACCGACCCGTTCGTCGGCCAGCTCACCTTCTTCCGCGTCTACTCGGGGATGCTCGAGGCGGGCAGCTACGTCTACAACTCGGTCAAGGGGCGCAAGGAGCGGATGGGGCGCATCCTCCAGATGCACGCCAACAAGCGCGTCGAGATCACCGAGGTCTACGCGGGGGACATCGCCGCGGCGGTGGGGCTGCGCGGGACGACCACCGGCGACACGCTCTGCGACGAGAACCACCCCATCGTCCTCGAGCGGATGGAGTTCCCGGCGCCGGTCATCTCGATCGCCATCGAGCCCAAGACCAAGGCCGACCAGGACAAGCTCGGGGCCTCCCTCCAGAAGCTCGCGGTCGAGGACCCCTCGTTCCGGGTGCGCACCGACGAGGAGACCGCCCAGACGATCATCTCCGGCATGGGCGAGCTCCACTTGGAGATCATCGTCGACCGGCTCCAGCGCGAGTTCAAGGTCGAGGCCAACGTGGGCAAGCCGCAGGTCGCCTACCGGGAGACCATCACCGCCGCCGTCGAGAGCGAAGGGCGGTACATCCGGCAGACCGGCGGCCGCGGCCAGTACGGCCACGTCTGGCTGAAGATCACGCCGCGCAAGCCGGGCGAAGGGTTCGAGTTCGTCAACGGCATCGTCGGCGGCGTCGTGCCGAGGGAGTACGTGCCCGCCGTCGAGAAGGGGATCATCGAGGCCATGGAGGGCGGGGTCCTCGCCGGCTACCCGATGGTCGACATCGGCGTCGAGCTGTTCGACGGGAGCTACCACGACGTCGACTCGTCGGAGATGGCCTTCAAGATCGCCGGGTCGATCGGCTTCAAGGACGGCTGCCTGCGGGCGAAGCCGATCCTCCTCGAGCCGATCATGAGCTGCGAGGTCGTGACGCCCGAGGACTACATGGGCGACGTCATCGGCGACCTGAACAGCCGGCGCGGGCGAATCCAGGGGATGGAGGCGCGGTCCGGCGTCCAGGTCATCACGGCCGAGGTCCCGCTGGCCGAGATGTTCGGCTACGCCACCACCCTCCGGTCGATGAGCCAGGGGCGGGCGACCTACACGATGCAGTTCTCCCATTACTCGCAGGTCCCGGCGAACATCTCCGAGGAGATCATCGCCAAGGTGAAGGGCTCCGCGCGCTAGCGGAAGAGAGGAGAGAGACGCGATGTCGAAGGTGAAGTTCGAGAGGAAGAAGCCGCACGTGAACGTGGGGACGATCGGCCACGTGGACCACGGGAAGACGACGCTGACGAGCGCGATCACGAACCTCCTGGCGAAGAAGGGGT
>JAKAPL010000048.1 GCA_021807105.1 Myxococcales bacterium
GCAAGAAGCCTGCACGGGGAGCGAGCGGCGGGAAGCGGGCGCGGGGCGTCCGCGTTGGGCGCCGGGGGTCTTGCTCCGGGTAGGGGCGAGCAGAGCGGAGTTATGGTCACTCCGGCGCCCTTGACTTCGGCGGACCGGGCGGTACTCTGCCGCGCTCTCTCGCGCTTCTCCAGTCCACGACGAGGTTCCACATGCCCGCTTCCGACTTCCTGTTCACCTCCGAGTCCGTCACCGAGGGCCATCCGGACAAGATGGCGGACCAGATCAGCGACGCGGTCCTCGACGCGGTGCTCGAACAGGACATCAAGGGCCGGGTCGCCTGCGAGGCGCTGCTCAAGACCGGCTTCGTCGTCGTGGCGGGCGAGATCACGACCAGCGCGCAGATCGACTTCCCGCGGCTCGTCCGCGAGAAGGTGAAGGAGATCGGCTACACCGACAGCTCGATGGGCTTCGACGGCAATAGCTGCGCCGTCCTCGTCGCCGTGGACAAGCAGTCGCCGGACATCTCGCGGGGCGTGGACAACGGCAAGGAGCAGGGGGCGGGCGACCAGGGGATGATGTTCGGCTACGCCTGCGACGAGACGCCCGAGCTGATGCCGGCGCCGATCAGCTACGCGCACCGGCTCGTCCGCCGGCTCGCCGAGGTGCGGCGCAAGGGGATGGTCGATTTCCTGCGGCCCGACGGCAAGTCGCAGGTCACGGTCCGCTACGAGGGCGGGAAGCCGGTCGCGATCGACGCGGTGGTGGTCTCGACCCAGCACTCGGCGGAGGTCTCCACCAAGAGGGTCAAGGAGCTCGTCCGCGACGAGGTCATCGCCAAGGCGCTGCCCGCGGAGCTGCTCTCCTCCTGCCGGAAGTTCCACATCAACCCGACCGGCCGGTTCGTCGTCGGCGGGCCGATGGGCGACGCCGGCCTGACCGGCCGCAAGATCATCGTCGACACGTACGGCGGGATGGGGCGGCACGGCGGCGGCGCGTTCTCCGGCAAGGACCCCTCCAAGGTCGACCGATCGGCCGCGTACATGGCCCGGGCCATCGCGAAGACCGTGGTGGCCGCCGGGCTCGCGCGGCGCTGCGAGGTTCAGCTCGCCTACGCGATCGGCGTCGCCGAGCCGGTGAGCGTGATGGTGGAGACCTTCGGCACGGGGACCGCCGCCGAGGAGACGATCGCGCGGGCGATCCGCCGGGTCTTCCTCCTGAGGCCCGCGGAGATCATCCGCCAGCTCGATCTCCTGCGGCCCATCTATGGCAAGACCGCCGCCTACGGCCACTTCGGACGGGAGGGCAAGGAGTTCACCTGGGAGCGGACCGACAAGAAGGACGCGCTCCGGGAGGCGGCAAGGGGAAACGGACGACTGCGGGCCGTGGCGCAAGGCGCCTGACCCGCACGCGACCCCACCGGACAGAGGACCGCTGAAGGAACTTTCGATCATCCCCCGCCGCGGGCGGAGCGCGGGACGCGCCGGTCGAAGGCCGGCGCGGCGCAGCCTCCCCGCGGCTCCTTCTTCGGGGAGAGACCAGCAACGCGCGTCGATGGCGACGCGATCACGGAGGACGACATGGCGACGCGAGTCTCGATAGCGACGAAGCGGTCCGGCAAGGGCGACGTGAAGGATCCGAAGCTCGCGTCGAAGGGAGAGAGCCGGATCGAGTGGGCGGCGCGCAGCATGCCGGTGCTCACGCGGATCCAGGCCCGCTTCGCCAAGGAGAAGCCGCTCGCCGGCCTGCGGCTCGCCGCCTGCCTGCACGTGACGAGCGAGACGGCGAACCTCGCCCTGACGCTCCAGGCGGGCGGGGCGAGCGTCGCGCTCTGCGCGAGCAACCCGCTCTCGACCCAGGACGACGTGGCCGCGGCGCTCGTCGACGCGGGCGTGCCGACCTTCGCGATCAAGGGCGAGGACCAGGCGACCTATTACCGCCACATCGCCGCGGTGCTCGACACGGCGCCCCACCTCACGATGGACGACGGCGCGGACCTCGTCTCGGTGCTCCACAAGGAGCGGCGGGAGCTGCTCTCCGGCGTGGCCGGCGGGACCGAGGAGACGACGACCGGGGTGATCCGGCTGCGCGCGATGGCGGTGGAGGGCGTGCTCGCCTACCCGATCGTCGCGGTCAACGACGCGATGACGAAGCACCTCTTCGACAACCGGTATGGCACCGGGCAATCGACCATCGACGGCATCGTCCGGGCGACGAACCGGCTGCTCGCCGGGGCGGTCTTCGTGGTCGCGGGCTACGGCTGGTGCGGCCGCGGCATCGCGATGCGGGCGCGGGGCATGGGGGCCGTCGTCGTCGTCACCGAGATCGATCCGCTGCGCGCGCTGGAGGCGGTCATGGACGGCTTCCAGGTGATGCCGATGGCGCAGGCGGCGCCGCTCGGCGACTTCTTCTGCACGGTGACCGGCAACACGAGCGTCGTGCGCGAGGAGCACTTCCGGAGGATGAAGGACGGCGCCATCGTCGCGAACAGCGGCCACTTCAACGTCGAGCTGGACCTCCCCGCGCTCGCGAAGATGGCGAAGGCGCGGCGGCCGGTGCGGGACTTCGTGGAGGAGTTCACGCTCCCCGGCGGCAAGCGGATCGTGGTGCTCGCAGAGGGGCGGCTCGTGAACCTGTCGGCGGCCGAGGGCCACCCGTCGAGCGTGATGGACATGAGCTTCGCGAACCAGGCGCTCGCGTCCGAGTACCTGGCCGCGCGCAAGGGGGACCTCGAGCCGCGCGTCCACTCGGTGCCCCGGGAGATCGACCAGGAGATCGCGAGGCTCAAGCTCGCGGCCATGGGCGCCCGGATCGACCGGCTGACGCCGGAGCAGAAGCACTATCTCTCCTCGTGGCAGGAAGGCACCTGAGCCTCCGGCGGTTTCGGGTAGCATGACCCTCGCGCAGGCCACCCTCCTGGGGATCGTCCAGGGGCTCACCGAGTTCCTCCCCGTCTCGTCCACGGCTCACCTCAAGATCGCCGAGGCGTTCCTGGGGATCCGGCGCGGGGACCCGTTCCTCACGAGCTTCGACGTGATCATCCAGCTCGGCACGCTCTTCGCGGTCTTCGTCTACTTCCGCGGCGAGCTCTCGCGGATGACCCGCGGCGCGCTGGCCGGTCTGCGCGCGCGGCGGCCGATGGAGAGCCCCGACGCGCGCCTCGCCTGGTACGTGATCGTCGGGACGATCCCCGTCGGCGTCCTCGGGCTCATCTTCGAGCACGCGATCGATCGGCTCGACGTGAACGAGGGGCGGCTCCTCGCGATCATCGCGGGCAGCCTGATCGCGCTCGCGGTGCTGCTCTTCCTCTCCGAGCTCGTGGGGCGGCGGCGGCGCGGCCTCTCCGAGCTCTCCTGGACGGACGCCATCGTGGTCGGGCTCGCGCAGGCGCTCGCCATAGTGCCCGGCGTCAGCCGGTCGGGGGTCACGCTCACCGCGGGGCTGTTCACCGGCATCCGGCGCGACGACGCGGCCCGCTTCTCGTTCCTGCTCTCCATCCCCGCGGTCGGCGCGGCGGGCGGCTGGAAGCTCCTCGGCCTCGTCCGCCACCACGCGCTGCCGCTCTCCGGCGCCGAGCCTCTCCTGCTCCTCACGGGCACGGTCGTCTCCGGCGTCGTGGGCTACGGGGTCATCGCGCTGCTGCTGCGCTACCTGCGGACGCGGCCGACGCACCCCTTCGTGGTCTGGCGGCTCTCCATGGGCGCGCTGCTCCTCGTCCTCGCGGGCCGGGGGACGTTCGCCGCGCCGGCGATCCCGCCGGTCGCGCGCGCGCGCTGAGCGGGTCGTGCGATGGCCTTCGACCTGGAGCGCCTCCGCAGCGCCCTGCGCGGCCGGCAGCCGCGACTGCTCTCCGAGCTGCCGCCGGAGATGCCGGCGGCGCGACGCGCGGCCGTGCTCGTCCCGCTCTACCTCGAAGGGGGCCGCCCCTTCCTCGTGCTCACCCGCCGGACGGACGGCCTGTCGCAGCACGCCGGACAGATCTCGTTCCCCGGCGGCTCGTGCGATCCGGGCGACGCCGACGCGACGGCGACCGCACTGCGCGAGGCCGAGGAGGAGATCGGCCTGGCGCCGCGGGACGTGGAGGTGCTGGGGCTGCTCGACCGGATCGAGACGATCACCCGCTTCCGGGTGACGCCCGTCGTCGGGGTGATCCCCGCGGGGTACGCTTTCCGGCCGGCGGGGGCCGAGGTGGCGGAGATCCTTCGGCTGCCGCTCGACGACTTCCTGGCCCCGGGGGCGGAGCGGGTCGACGACGTCGAGATCCTCGGCCGGCGGCGCAGGATGTACGCGTACACGGTCGAGGGGCGCTTCGTCTGGGGCGCGACCGGACGGATGGTTCGCGGGCTGCTGGAGCTGGTGGCGGGGGGCTGAGCCCGGGCTACCCGTGGATCGGCCCCCAGTGCTCGACGAGATTGGAGAGGAAGAGGCCCGGCAGCGGCAGCCCGAGCAGCGCCTTGCTCGCGTCCCAGTTGAAGGCCGTGAGCGCGAGCGCGACATGGAAGACCACCGCCGCGGCCATCGCGCCCCGCGTCCGCTCCCCGCGCGCGATCGCGAGGTTCGGCAGGAGGAAGAGGGCGTGCCAGGTCATCGTCTGCGGAGTCTGGAGGATCGTGAAGATCTGCCAGGAGAGGACCGACAGCAGGGTCCAGCAGCGCCCCCAGGCGAGGTAGGCGAAGGCGATCAGGAGCGGGACGCCGAGGTTCCAGGAGGCGGGCTGCCGGACGCCGAGCTTCGGGTAGAAGATCGGGTTGACCTGCGGGAAGCGAGCCAGCCAGGGGCGGATCAGGAGGAAGCCCGCCGCGGCGAGGGCGACGAAGGCCGCCGCGACGGCGAGCTTCGCCGCCGCGCGCCAGCCGTCGCGCCACTCCCGATTCGCGACGGCCCGGCGGGCGGCCAGGAGGAAGAGGGGCGCGTACCAGAGGGCGCGGTAGTGGAGCAAGAGTGAGGCGGAGAGCGCGAGCAGCGACGCGAGGCCGCGCCGCCGGAGGAGCAGCCAGACGCCGAGGAAGACGAAGAAGACGGAGAGCGGGTCGTAGAAGCCGTCGAGCGCCCAGCCGATGGTCGCGAGGTAGAGCAGGCCGAACAGGCCGGCCCGCAGCCAGGGGTTGAGCGGCTCCCACTCGGCGCCGCCGGGCAGATCGTCCTCCCGCGGCGGGGCGAAGAGCATCCGCCAGAGGAGCCAGACGAGCAGGTGGGCCGCGACGAGGTACTTGAGGAGGGAGACGAGGCAGAGGGAGGAGAACGAGATCCCGGTGTGGGCGTACAACAGCGCCTCGGGGAGCGAATAGAGGAGCAGCCCGGGGGGGTACGGCTGGGGGAACTGCTGCCAGTTCACGCAGAGGGGCCGCAGGGAGGGGTGGCCGGGGAGCACGCAGACGTCGGCCGGCCGGCAGGATCCCTGCGCCACGAACCGCTCCACCTCGGGGGTCCACGGCCCCGCGCAGTAGTCCCGCGCCGTCCGGTCGTAGACCCCGAAGCCGTGATCGAGGAAGAGGAGCGCGTAGCTGAAGTGCGACCAGTGGTCCCCGTCGTCGAAGACGGTGAACCACGGGCCGCGGAGGTGGACGAGGACGAACGCCCAGACGGCGATCGAGACGGAGAGCCAGAGGAGCTGTCGCCGGCCGGGCATCGGGCCGGAGGTCTTAGCCTGCCGCCGGCTGGCCCACAAGTCGGCGGGGAGGAGAGCGACGGCCGGCCCCCGCCGCGAATCGGGGGCGCCGCCGCCGCCGCGGGCTCACGGACGGCCCCGAGATTGGGAGCAGGCCGCGAGGATGGGGCCGCTTCATCTTGACGGGGGCGGCGCCTTTCGACTAGCTTGCGCGCTCCATTCGGCGCCGGATCTCCCGCGTCTGGCGGGGGTAAGCGCGCCCGCGAGGTTCGACATGAAGCAGGGCCTTCATCCCGATTACCGTCAGGCTCGGATCGTCTGCGCGTGCGGCAACGTGATCGAGACGCGCTCGGTCCGCGGCGACTTCCACATCGAGGTCTGCGCGGCCTGCCACCCGTTCTTCACGGGACGGCAGAAGCTGCTGGACACCGAGGGGCGGGTCGAGCGCTTCCGGAAGAAGTACGCCGCGGCGCAGAAGCCCGCCCAGTAGCCGGCGAGGCCGGTGCCCCCGCGGGGGGGGTTACTTCTCCTTCGCCGCGAGCTTCCGGAGCGCCCTCTGGTCGCGCAGGCAGAGCGTCCGGCCGACGTTGCCGAGGTGGCCGTCGCGCTTCATCTCGTTGATGAGCGTGGAGACGAACGACCGCGAGGCGCCGACGAGGTCCGCGAGGTCCTGCTGGGTGATCGCCTTCAGGTCGGTCTCCCCGCCGTGGGGGCACTTCTCGCCGTGGGCCTCGCCGAGCATGACGAGCAGCTCCGCGAGCCGGGACGGGACCTCCTTGAACGTCAGCCCCATCAGCCGCTTGCGCAGCGTCCGCATCCGTTCGTTCAGGGCGTTGATGATCTCGAGGGCCAGGGTGGGCCGGCTCTCGACGAGCGCGCGGAAGTCGCGCCCGCCGATCGACCAGACCACGGTCTCGCCGGAGGCGGTCGCGATCTCCTCCATCACCGATCCCTCGGGCCGCAGGATCTCGCCGAACAGGTCGCCCTCGCGCAGGATCGCGAGCACGGCGTTCGCGCCGCCCTTGCCCGGGCGAAGGAGGCGGACCCGACCGCTCTTCACGAGGTAGACGCGGTCGGCGGCGTCGCCCGGGCGGTAGATCACCGCGCCGTGCGCCAGCGTCTCCGCGTGGAAGTGGCTCGCCTGGGACTCGATCTCCTCCATCGGGTTCAGGGGCCTCGCCGCGTTGCTTCTCTGGGTCTTCATGGGTTCTCCGAAGGGGTCCGTGCGGGCGTCGAGCCGCCGACGCCGTCCGCCGGAGGCCACTGTCCGCGTTCGTGCGTGGATATAAACAAGACGCGTGCCAACTCGCAAGTTGTGGAGAAGTCACTGCTGTTTTGTGAATGATCGTATCCAAGGGCGCCAATTGTGTGGAACACCCCCCGGACGGTACGACCCCGGAGAGGGGTCGCGTCATTGCAACGCTCTGCTCAATGGGTTGAACGAGACGTTCATGGCCCGTCGCGGCTTACCGGGCCCGGTCGGGATCTCGAACGCCTCGCGACGCCGTCCCGTGAATGAGACGGGCTCAACCGACCCGAGGGAGGCCGTACTTGCGCAGCTTGCGTTCCAGCGTGGGCCGGCTGATGCGGAGGACGTCGCAGGTCTTCCCCTTGTGGCCACGGCAGGCGCTGTAGACCCGCGCGATGTGATTGCGCTCGACCTCGTCGAGCGACGGCAGGAGCTCCCCAGCGCCTTCCCTGGCGAGCGCGGGGGGCGCCACGCTCTCGGCGCCCCCCGGGAGGTACTCGTGCGAGAGCACCTCCCCGGGCGAAAGGACGACGGCGCGCATCAGGGCGTTCTCTAGCTCGCGGACGTTCCCGGGCCAGGGGAGGGAGGCGAGGTACTCCATGACCTCCGGCGGGACCCGCGTGACGCGCTTGCGCACCTTCTCGTTGATCTTGACGAGCAGGTGGGTGACCAGCTTCGGGATGTCCTCCCGCCGCTCCCGCAGGGGCGGCAATTCGAGCGTGACGACCTTCAGCCGCTGGTGGAGATCGGCGCGGAAGCGGCCGGCGGCGACCTCGGCGCCGAGATCGCGGTGGGTCGCAGCCACGACCCGCGCCCGCACCCGCAACGGCTGGACGCCGCCGACGCGCTCGAACTCCCGCTCCTGGAGCACGCGCAGGATCTTCGCCTGGAGGGCGAGGGACATGTCGCCGATCTCGTCGAGGAAGATCGTCCCGTCCTCGGCCACCTCGAACTTCCCCGGCTTCTTGGCCACCGCTCCGGTGAAGGCCCCCCGCTCGTGGCCAAAGAGCTCGGACTCGAGCAGGGTGTCGACGATGGCCGAGCAGTTGACGGCGACGAAAGGCCGCGGCTCGTCGCAGGAGTAGGTGTGGATGACGCGCGCGATCAACTCCTTGCCGGTCCCGGTCTCTCCGTGCAGGAGGACCGTCGCGCGAGAGGCCGCGATCTTGCCGATCTCCTTGACGATCCTCTCCATCCGCGGGCTCTCGCTCACGATGTCGTCGATGCGGTGCGAGTCGGGCGCGTCGATCGCGAGCGCTGCGGCGAGGCGCGAGACCCGGTTCATCTCCAAGGCTCGCCGCACGACGAAGTCCAGCAGGTCGGGATCCACGGGCTTGTGCAGGTAATCGAAGGCCCCGGCCTTCATGGCCCGGATCGTGGAGGCCATGTCGCGGTGCGCGGTCATCACGACGATCGGAATCTCTCCCGCGGCCGCCCGAAGCTCCGGGATGAGGCTGACGCCATCCCGATCCGGCAGCATCATGTCCAGGAGGACCAGGGCGGGGGTCTCGTCCGCCGCGCGGGCGAGAGCGCCGGCGCCGTGGTTCGCGGTGACCACCCGGTAGAGGGTCTCCCCGTCGCGGCAGGAGGCCTCGAAATGGAGCTGGAGCTGGTGCAGCAGACCTGGGTCGTCGTCGACGAGCAGGAGGGTGTCCATGGGGAAGGCGAGCGGCGGCAGGGACGAAGGCCCGGGCAGCAAGGAGCCGGGTCCCCCGCCGTCAGTCTGCGGCCGGCGTCCTCTCCTGGATCGCTCCGAGCACTCGAACGATCACATCCACCTCCCGCTCGATGTCCGTGAACCGTCTCCAACGGCCTTCGGCCGGCATCTCGCCGTCGCCCGCGCGGCCCGTTGGGTCGTCGCCCGCCGGTCGCGGATCTCGTGGGCCGCGTGGAGCAGTCGGAGTCGCCCGCTCGCCTGGTCTGCCGCCGACGTGTCGGGCGCCCGCATCATTAGGGGGAAATCTAGCACCGCGGGGAGGAACGGACAACGGCTTTGCGTCCCCGAGATTCATTCACCCCGTTCCACGACGGCGGGCGCGATCGCGCCCCGCGAACCGCGCGGCTCATGGCCCTCCCGCTCCCCTCCCGTGGTCGGGCCCCCACCGCTTCATCGGGCCCCCGGCGTCGTGCGCGTTGCTCGGGAGAGCGCCGGCCTTCCGCGACGCCGGAGGTCCTTCCCCGCCTCGGCCGGCGAGCCCCTCGTGAGTCTGCGCCGGCCGAGGAGGCCCCGCGTCACGGGGTGGCGGCGACAGGGTGCTCGCGCTGGAAGATGCGCGTCTTCTCGTTGCCCGCGAGGTAGGTCACGATGTCGCGCAGCTCGGCGTCCGGCAGGCGGGCGAGGTCGAAGGGGGGCATCTGGTGGCTGTCCACGCGGTCGAGCCAGCGGACGCGGCTCACGATGTCGTCCGCCTCGTAGAGGCCGGGCGTCAACGGCGGGCGGACGGCCCCCTCGGCGTGGCAGCTCTCGCAGAAGCGCGCGACGAGCGCCCGGCCGCGCGCCGGGTCGCCCTTCACCGGGTCCTTGAGTCCGGTCTTCCGGGTCATCGCGAGGACGCGGTAGTCGAGGGGCGGGGCCACGTCGTCGGGGCTGATCTTCCCGAGATAGGCGCCGAGGTCGCCCCGCCTCCCGCGGTCGATCCCGCCCGGGGCGAGCATGAACAGCCGCGCGCACAGCGCCGCCGCCGAGCCCGCGTCGGGCGCGAGCCCCTGCCACAGCTTCGGGCGGTGCGCGGCGTCCCAGAGGCTCCACGCCGGGCGGATCGTCCCGTCCTTCCCCACGTCGCCCCGTTCGGTCTCGTCGCCGGTCGCGTGGCACGAGAGGCAGGTGAGCGCGTTCCCCGGGCCGCCGAGCCCCGGATCGTCGAGCAGCCGCTCCCCGCGCCCCTCGGGCGTGTCCGCGGCGAACTGGAGACGGCGGCGGCGGGGCCGCGCGAGGTGGGCGACGGGGAGGACGGCCCCGGGGTGGAAGAGCCCGGCGTCCGGCAGATCGACGGCCGCGATGGCCGGGCCCGGCGAGCCCGGCGGGCCCACGAAGGCGAGGGCGATCTCCACCTCGACCCGCCGGCCCAGCTTGAGGAAGAGCATCCGGGGGCGCGGGATCCCGAAGTCCTCGTACCGAACCTCGAGCTTCCCCTTCGCGGAGACGAGCGGCCGGCCCGCCCGCGAGCCCGCCCTGAAGGTCATCGGCACGCGGACCCGACGGGTCACCCCGTGCAGGGTGAGCGAGCCGAGCGCGTCCGCCGCGACGTCCCGGCCGGGCGCGAGCAGCCCCGGCAGCGCCGGGTCGAGCGCGTCGACGTCCAGCACGGCTTTGGGATAGCGGTCGACCTGGAAGAACTCCTTGCGCAGGTCGCGATCTCGCAGGCGGATGCCGGTCCGGAAGCGCGACAGATCGACCTCGATCCGCCCGCTGCCCTGTCCGGTCGCGTCGTCGTAGCGGACCTGGCCGGAGACGGCGGTGGAGACCCCGACGATCTCGTCGAGCGGGGCGGCGATGGAGAACCGGATCTGGGCGAGCCGCGAGGGATCGAGGGTGAGGGGAAGGGGCGCGCCCCGGGCGACCTGCGGAGCGAGGAGGACGGCGAGGAGGAGGGACGGGCGCATCGTTTACCTCGTGTCCACGAGCAGCCGCGTCCCGGCGAGGAGATCGACGAGCGTCCGCCGGCGTCCGGCGAGCGCGCCGGCGGCGCCGAGGAGCGGCGGCGCGGCGAGGGCCATGGCGAGGATCCCGAGGGGGATGGCCCAACGCGAGCCGCGATAGGCCTCGTGGAGGAAGTAGACGAGCGGCAGGAAGAAGCCGTGCTGGAGCGCGAAGCGGAGGAGGGCGCGCGCCGGCGAGACGTCGCCGTCGGTCGCCGTCCGCAGTCGCAGCCGCAAGAGCCACGGCCCGGGTGGGGTGCCGGTCGCGGCGAAGACGCCCGCCGACGTCGCGAGGAGGAGGACGAACGCGAGCCACGGAAGGCGCGAGAAGGTCTCCCGCGCGAGCCAGCCCGCCGGCGCCACCTCCAGCCCCCAGGCGAAGAGCCGGAGGAGCGGACTCGCGGGGACGACCGGCTGCGGCTGGACGCGCCGCAACGCGGCGACCAACTCGCCATGCGACCGGAAGCGCGCCTCGCGGTCGCGCGAGAGGCAGCGGTCCACCACCCGCGCGAACGCGCTCGGCACGTCCGGACGCAGCGCCCGCACCGGCGGCGGGGGCGGGCCCTCGTGGGCGAGGAGCAGCGCCGGCAGCGAGGCGGGGCGCGTGATCGGCGGTCCGCCGGTCAGCAGGTGGTAGAAGGTCGCGCCCAGCGCGTAGATGTCGGCGCGCTCGTCCACCGGGTCCCCGCGCGCCTGCTCCGGCGCCATGTACTCCATCGTGCCGGCGATCGATCGGGGAGGGGCGGGCGCGAGGGCCGACGGCGCCATCCCGTCGCCGGCCACCGCGAGGCCGAAGTCGCACAGGTGCGCCTCGCCGTACCGATCGACGAGCACGTTGCTCGGCTTCACGTCGCGGTGGACGATGCCCAGCCGCGCCGCCTCGGCGAGCCCCTCCGCGAGCCCCAGCATGTGGCGCGCGGCTTCGGCCCACGGGAGCTTGCCGCCGCGGTCGAGGAGATCGTGCAGGGAGCCTCCCTCGACCAGCTCCATGGCCATGAAGGAGAGCCCCTCGTCCGCCTCCCCGACGAAGTGGACGTTGAGCACGTGCGGGTGGACGACGCTCGCCTGCGCCCGCGCCTCGACGAGGAAGGCGGAGAGCGATCTCTCGTCCCGGGCGAGGGCCGGCCGCAGGGTCTTCACCGCGACCGGGCGGTTGAGCGCGGTGTCGGTGGCCAGGTAGACCTCCCCCATCCCGCCGGAGGCGAGGAGGCGGTCGATCCGGAAGTGGCCGAGCCACTTCCCGGTGAGCGCGCCTTCGAAGGCCGAGGTGTCCACGGGGAGCGAGCCCAGCGTCTCGGGGACGCGGAGCGTCTCGGCTTGCGAACCGCTCATGGCGCCTCGACGATCTGGCCGCGCAGCGCGCCGAGCGTCTCGATCATGTCCTGCTTCTCGCCGGCGCGCGCGCCGAGGCGATCGAGCACGCGCGCGAGGTCCTCGATGAACACCCCGAACTGCGCGCCGGTGATCCCCATCCCCTCGTGGATCGCCCGCAGGTCCCGCCCGTGCCAGACGCAGGGCCCGCCGGTGCGGGCGCAAAGAAAGTCCGCGAAGCTCCGCCGCAACGACGCCAGGTCGGTCATGGCGAACGGCGCGTTGATCCGCTCGTCGCTCGTGATCTCCTGGACGAGCGCGCCCGCGAGCGCGTCGATCGCCGGCCGCCCGCCGAGCCGATCGAAGAGCGCGCGCGGGCGGGGGACGGGAGGCGGCGAAGGCCGCGCGACCGGCGTCCCGCCGGGTCGTCCGCCGGGGTCCGGAGGGGGGCGCGCGGCCGCGCAGGCGCACAGCCAGACGAACAATGGTATCATCCGCTGCACGATGGCCGCGGATGATACACGTGCGGCCGCGGAGGGGGAAGGTGGCGGTCCCGCCGTGGGACGGGCCGCCGGCGAGGCCGTCTCCCCGCTCGTTCAGCGGCGCTGCCTCCTCGCGAACTCCTCGCCGGCCTCGCGAATCTCCTCGGGCGTCATCTCCTTGACGCGCTTGGCGATCGTCCACTGATTGCCCCAGCGATCCATGACGGATCCGCTCCGGTCGCCCCAGAACTGATCGGCCATCGGCATCCTGACCTCGAAGCCGGCCGCCTTCGCCCGCTCGAAGGTCCCGTCCGCGTCCTCGACGTAGAGCCAGAAGCTCTGCCCCCCGCCCTTGGCTGGCCCGCCCATCTCGGGGAAGAGGTCCGTCAGGTAGAGGGTCGAATCGCCGATCGTCAGGGCCGCGTGCCAGATCTTCTTGCCCGTCGGATCGGGGTATCGCTCCTTCTCCACGGCGCCGAAGACCTTCTTGTACGCCTCGATCGCGGCGGCGCACCCTTCGACGCCGAACGACGGGGTGATCGTGTGAATCCCTTCGGGCTTCCACTTCACGTTGGCCATGGGGCCTCCCAGGTTGGTGAGGCGCAAGCATACGCACCCGCGCCTCGCGCGGGGAGCCCCCGACGGCTTCGGACCAAGCCGCGGGAGACCCTGCGCGGCAGGAGCCGCTCCGGCTCCCGAGCAACGTACCCGAGGCCCCGTGCCCGAGGAGGTTTCAGGGCCTCGGGAGAGATGGGAATGGGTCCCGGCCCCGATCGACTTTGCCCATGGCACGGGGGGTAGTCTTCCTGGTTTTCACCTCCCTGATCGATCCAGCACCGCCCCGTCTCCCGTCTGGCCGTCTCCTGCACGGATCGGCCAGGCCCGCCAAGAGAGGAGCCCCGTTCGCTCGCGGCCGGTCCCGTCCCGCACTCGGGCACGGAGGTGGCCTCGCGGCAGTTGGTCGATGTCATCCGTGCGCGGTAGAAGGGGCTGCATGGATCGACTGGCCGTCGCGGCTGCCGGCCCCGGCGCTGGCGACCTGCTCGAACGGACCGAGGTCCTGCGCCTCGATGCGAGCCGCCGGCTCGACCCGGATCGCCGCGGCGAACTGGGCCAGTTTCTCACGCCGCCTGCCGTCGCCCGGTTCATGGCCTCGATGTTCGAGGCCCGCGGCGGCTCGCTGCGCCTGCTCGATCCCGGGGCGGGCGTCGGCTCGCTCACCGCCGCGTTCGTGGCCGAGATCTGCGCGCGGGCGAAGCGGCCGGCTGCGCTCTCGGTGACGGCGGCCGAGATCGATCCCCTTCTCGCCGACTCGCTCGCGGGCACGCTGGAGCGCTGCGCCTCGGTCTGCCACGATTCCGGCGTCGCCTTCCGCGCGGAGATCGACGTCGGCGACTTCATCGAACGGGCCGTGGCGGAGGCGCGGGGTGGCCTATTCGCACCCCAGGCGCGGCGCTACGATTGCGCGATCCTCAATCCGCCCTACCACAAGATCCGCGGCGACTCGCGCCACCGGGCGCTGCTGCGCAGCGTGGGGATCGAGGCGACCAACCTCTATACGGCGTTCCTCGAGATCGCGATCCGGCTCCTGGAACCGGGCGGCGAGTTGGTCGCGATCACGCCCCGCAGCTTCTGCAACGGCCCTTATTTCAGGCCCTTCCGGGCGTCGCTCCTGGATCAGACGAGCTTGCGGCGCCTTCACGTCTTCGAGAGCCGCGATCGGGCTTTCGCCGGCGACGACGTGCTCCAGGAGAACGTCATCTTCCACGCGGTCAAGGCGGCCGCGGGAGGCTCGCCGGGAGCCGTGACCGTGTCGTCGAGCGCCACGCCCACGGATGCCGACATGACGGTGCGCGAGGTGCCGGCGGCCGAGGTCGTTCGCCCGGACGATCCCGATCGTTTCATTCACCTCGTCGCGAGCGACCTCGATCGGCAGGTCGCTGAACGGATCCGCGCCTTCGGCGCGAGGCTCGGCGACCTCGGCCTCTCGGTCTCGACCGGGCGTGTCGTCGACTTCCGTTCGGCCGAGTTTCTGCGCGCGCATGCCGGGCCGGGGACCGCCCCGCTGATCTACCCCGGCCACTTCACGGGTGGCTTCGTCCGCTGGCCGAATCGAGACGGCAAGAAGCCCGACGCCCTCCTGGTGGCGCCCGCCACAGACCCGTTGCTCCTCCCCGCCGGCACCTACGTGCTCATCAAGCGTTTTTCGGCCAAGGAGGAGCCCCGCCGCGTGGTCGCCGCCCTCTACGATCCCGAGCGCGTCCGGGCGCCCAGGGTCGCCTTCGAGAATCATCTCAACGTGTACCACTGCAATGGCGCCGGCCTGCCGGCCGCACTCGCCCGCGGCCTTGCCCGCTTCCTGAATTCGTCGCTCCTCGACGCCTACTTCCGCCAGTGGAGCGGCCACACTCAGGTCAACGCCACGGACCTCCGCAGCCTCCCCTACCCAACCCGGGCCCAGCTCGAGCGCCTCGGCTCCCACGCGCCCGACCGGACCCTGACCGAGGACGAGATCGACGCCCTCGTCGAGAAGGAGCTTCTCTCCGTGGCCGATAAGACCGCCCCAAACCCCATCCGCGCGACGAAGAAGATCGAAGAGGCCCTCGACATCCTGCGCGCCCTCGACCTTCCCCGCGAGCAGCAGAACGAACGCTCCGCGCTCGCCCTCCTCGCGCTCCTCGATCTCGAACCCGGAACCCCCTGGTCCAAGGCGACCGCGCCGCTCTGGGGCATCACGCCCATGATGAGCTTCTTCGCGCGCCACTACGGCAAGACCTACGCCCCCAATACGCGCGAGACGGTCCGGCGGTTCACGGTCCACCAGTTCGTGCAGGCGGGTCTCGTCCTAGCAAACCCTGACGAGCCGGGCCGGCCCGTCAACAGCCCCGACAACGTCTACCAGATCGCGCCCGGCGCGCTGGAGTTGCTCCGCTCCTACAAGAGCGCCGCCTGGGAGAAGAACCTCGCCGCCTACCTCGTGTCCGTCGGCTCGCTCAAGGAGCGCTGGGCGCGCGCCCGGATCATGGAACGAATCCCCGTGACCCTGGCGCCCGGCCATACGCTGGAGCTCTCCCCCGGCGGCTAGAACGAGTTGATCAAGCAGATCGTCGACGAGTTCTGCCCCCGCTTCACGCCCGGCGGCAGAATCATCGACGTCGGCGACGCCGGCGACAGGTTCGCCTATTTCGACGAGCAGGCCCTGGCCGACCTCGGCGTCCGCGTCGACCCCCACGGCAAGATGCCCGACCTCGTCATCCACCTCGTGAAGCTCGACTGGCTCATCCTCGTCGAGGCCGTCACGAGCCACGGCCCCGTGAGCCCCCAGCGCCGCACCGAGCTCGACGCCCTCTTCACCTCTGCGCGCTGCGGCCGCGTCTACGTGACCGCGTTCCTCTCCCGCCGTTCCATGAGGAGGTACCTGAACGACATCTCCTGGGAGACCGAGGCCTGGGTCGCCGAAGCCCCCGACCACATGATCCACTTCGACGGCGAGCGCTTCCTGGGACCGTACTGATCGACTACTCCCGAGGAATCCGTTCCCCGGTCGGATCGGCTGTTTCCCGCGGCAAGCATCTATAAAGGAACCCAAAAGGAACCCGGACGGGGCGCGCCGCGGCGCGCCATCATCGGCGAAAATGGCGCGACCCGCCTGGAATCCCTGCATGCTCGTTGCGCTCGTTTCGAAGCAGGAGGCCAGAGATGGCGGGCACCTTTGCCCTTCCTGGCGTCCTGATGAGCATTTTCGGCGGGAGACGCGGAGCCGACCCGTGGAGGGTTGCTGGACGTTTACCTCTGCGTGCTCGACGTTCTCGTTGTCGCCGACGAAGTGATCGGCGGGCTTCCCGCGAGGGAGAGCCCTTTGGCCGAAATCGTTGGGAGGGCGGCCGATCGGGTTTGGGAGTTCGGGGCGGGAGTGGGAGTCCCGAGAAATGGCTGGCTCCTCCGCCTCCCCGCTCCTGCGCCATAATCCGCTTGCCTTCCCGCCGCGCGTGCGGTAAGAGAGGGACACCGTCATGGAGGGAAGCCGGTCCGATTCCGGCGCGGTCCCGCCACTGTAGCCACGTTCGACGGCCCCGGCAGTCGCCACTCGCGGCAAGACCGCGGGGAAGGCGGGGGCGTCACCGGTCCGACGAGGGCCGGCGTGGGAGCCAGGATATCTCCGCGGCGGTCGCCGGCGCGATGGGCGCGCCCGCGAGCTTCGCCCCTCCGAAGGAGGGGGCGCGGGGCAGTTCATGATGGAGAAGCGATCGGTCGCCGCCGCGGTGCTCGTCGTCGTCCTTGTCCGGGCGGCGCGCGCGGTGGCGGACAAGACGTCGAAGGGGGACACGACGCTCCCCCCCGTCGACGTGCCGACATCCGAAGCTCAAGAGCTCCCCGCCGACGAGAAGGACCCGACGGCGTTCTCGACGGAGATCGACGCCTCCGACTACCGCGGCGAGGAGCGCTCCGTCGCGGAGCTGACCGCCGCGGCGCCCGGGGTGACCGTCCACCGGCTCGGGGACATGGGGCAGCTCGCCACGGTCGAGCTGCGCGGCGCGTCGTCGGACGACATCCTCGTCCTGCTCGACGGCATCCCGCTCACCAGCGCGGCGGGCGGGACCGTGGATCTCTCCACCATCCCGCCCGAGCTGATCGAACGGATCGAGATCCTGCGCGGGGTCGCGGCGGCGCGTTACGGCGCGGGCGCGCTCGGCGGCGTGATCAACGTCGTGACGAAGCGGCCGCGGGAGGGGCTCGCGACCGCTACGGCCGGCTACGGGGAGTGGAACACGGCCGACGCCTCGGCCGCGGGGAGCCTCGCCTCCGACAGCGGGGGCGGCCTGCTCGCCGCCTCGTTCTTCCGCAGCGACGGCGACTTCGCCTACCGCTTCGATCCGACGCCGGAGCTCTCCGGCGCGCCGCTCGCGACGGCGACTCGCGAGAACGATCGGAGCCTCGCGGGGAGCGGGCTGGGGAGCGGGTTCTGGCGGTTCGGCGCCTCGGAGCTGTCGCTGGTCGGGCAATGGAGCGGCGGGGCGCGCGGCCTGCCGGGATCGATCTACGACCCGACGCCGAACGATTCGGAGAGCTGGGAGCGTGGCGTGCTCGGCGCGCGGCTCCAGGTGCCCGACGTCATCGGCCCGGCGAGTCTGACGCTCGCCGCGAACGGTCGGGCCGAGACGCTCGACGTGAACCTCATCACCGTCGGCGTGCTGCCGCAGCTCGATCTCGACGGGCGCGGGTCGGCGGAGATCGCCGTGCCCCTCGGGAGCGCGCAGCGGATCGACGTCGAGGCGGGCGGCGGGCGGGAGAGCCTTATCGCCGCGGACTATGGGAATCCCTCCCGCGGCTACTTCTGGACGGCGGCGGAGGACGAGATCTCCCTCTGGCGTGACCGGCTGCTCATCGAGCCGGCGGTCCGCTACGACGTGCAGTCGCCCTTCGCGGGGGTGAGCCCGAAGGCCGGGTTCTCGCTGCGGCCGTGGGGGCCGATCGAGGTTCGCGGCAACGCCGGGGAGAGCTTCCGCGCGCCGACCTTCGGCGAGCTCTACCTCCAGCAGGGGCTTGTCCAGCCGAACCCGACGCTCGCGCCCGAGTACGCCGAGAGCGGGGACCTCGGCGTCGCGATCTCGGGCCTGCGATCGCTCGCCTCGCTGACCGCCTTCGCGTCGTCGTACCGGGACCTGATCGTCTACGAGGTCTACCCGCCCTTCCGCGTCAAGCCCTTCAACATCGGGAGCGCGTGGATCGAAGGGGTCGAGGCGGCGGTCTCGACGCGGCCGATGGCCTCGCTCACGATCGAGGCGAGCTACTCGCTGCTCGTGACCTGGAACGACGACCCGCAGTCGATGTACTTCGGCGACCCGCTGCCCTACCGCCCCCCCCAGCATGCGCACGGCCGCGCGGTCTGGCAGGATGGGCCGCTGATGGCGACGCTGGAGGCCGACCTCGCGAGCGGGCAGCCGCTCAACGATTCGGGGACGATCCGGCTGCCCGGCTACTTCGTCCTCGACGCCGGGGCCGGCGTGCGCCTCCTCGCGAAGCCGGAGGTCTGGCTCACCGCCGAGGCGAAGAACCTGACCAACGCACAGGCGCTCGACATCTTCGGATACCCCTTGCCCGGAACGAGCTTCTTCGTGACGCTCCGGGCCTCGTCCCCGCAAGCCCGGTAACCAGCCCGGCAAGGAGCAAGCCATGAACCGCAACCCCTGGATCGCGCTGCTGCCGTCCCTCCTGCTCGCCGCCTGCCCGCCGGCGAAGAAGAGCCCCGGCGGCACGACGGCGGCGTGCACCGGCAGCGAGAGCCGGTGCGACGGCGGCTGCACCGACGTGCAGACCGACCCGAACAACTGCGGCGCCTGCGGGGCCGTCTGCCCGGCGGGCCAAGGCTGCACGGCCGGCGGCTGCGCGTGCCCGGCGCCGTCGACGACCTGCGGTTCGCAGTGCGTCACGGTGCAGACCGACGCGACGAACTGCGGCGCCTGCGGGAAGGCCTGCCGCACGGGCGAGGTCTGCCAGGGGGGCGCCTGCGTCTGCCAGCGCGGGCTCTCCCCCTGCGGCGCCTACTGCGTCGACTTCGCCTCCGACGTGGACAACTGCGGCGGCTGTGGCAAGCCCTGCCCGCAAGGCGAGGTCTGCTCGGCGGGGGCGTGCGCGGCCTACTGCGCCGGGGTAGACGGCGGCGCCGCGCTCGCCGACTGCGGCGGGAGCTGCGTGGACCCGTCGAGCAATCCGAACGATTGCGGCGGCTGCGGCACGGCCTGCCCGCCGGGGCAGGAGTGCGACGACGGCGGCTGCGGCTGCCCGGTGGGTCAGACGCTCTGCGACGGTGGTTGTCTCGCGACGGATCAGAACCAGCAGAACTGCGGCGGCTGCGGAGTGCCCTGCCAGGGCTGGCAGACCTGCCAGGGCGGCCATTGCCTCGGCCCCGACGTCTGGGTCTCGTGCGCCAATTGGGCGATGAACGCGCCCCCGTCGGCCAACGTGCTCGTCGGGATCAACTCCGCAACCGGCGAGGTCCAGGCGGCCGGACAGGAGATCTCCGCCGCGCTCGACGGGGGGACGGCCGTCGAGGCCATCCCCGGTTCGTCGGTCTACCTCACCGACTCGAAGACCCTCTGGGTGATCGACCAGACGAACGACCAGGTCGACGTCCTCGACGTCTCGGTCTGGCCGCCGCGCGTCGCCGGAGCGGTGGCGACCGATCCGAACGGCTATCCGAACCAGGTCCTCTCCTGCGACGGGCTCGTGATCGTCGTGAACTCGGGGACCAACACGATCCAGGGAATCGATCCGGCGTCGCGCACGACCGTGCAGGAGGTCAACCTCGGCGCGGGCAAGAGCCCGGAGCTCGCCGCCTGCGACGGGGCCCACACCCTCTACGTGACCGACCTCGGCTATGACGGCGTCGGCGGGGACGTGAAGTCGATCGACCTGTCGAAGGCGCAGTGGGGGGACGGCGGGGTGACGACGCTCGTGATTCCCGCGAACGACAGCGCCGCGTTGGGCGACGGCGGGTACGTGGGACCGCAGCCGGGCGGGATCGCGTACGTCACGCTCGATGGCGGCAGCGAGCTGCTGGTGACGCTCGAGAACCTGAACTACGCCAATCCCCAGGCTACCGTGCCGCAGGGACCGGCGACCCTGCTCGTCGTGGACCCGGCGCTTTCGGGCCCGCTGACCGCGGTGAGCCCCGGACCGTCGTGCGAGAACGCGCAGTACCTCGCGAGCTCGCCGTCGGGTGACGCGGTCGTCGAGACGTGCACCGGCAACTACGACACGGGGGCGGGGGCGGCGGTCGCGTCGTTCTCGCCGGCGACGAACCAGTTCGGGACGCCAGTGATCTCGCCCATCCCGAGCCCGGGCCCGACCGCGTATCTGCAGACGGGCCTGGTCGCGATCGGCGGCGTCGGCACGCAGATCGCTCTCTGGAACCCCGCGGACGGCGGCGTGACGCTCGTGACCGCCTGCCCGCCCGCCGTCGCCCTGCCAGACGGCGGCGCGGGCATCACCCCGATGGTCGCGGGGATCACGGCCGCCCCGTGATCGCGGCGCTGGCGCTCTCCCTGGTCGTGGGCGCCGCGCCGCGGCGGGTCGTCTCGCTCGTCCCGAGCCTCACCGACGTGGTCCTCGCGCTCGGGGAGGGAGACCGGCTCGTCGGGGTGACGCGGTTCGACGACGACCCGCGGGTCTCCAGCCTGCCTCGGGTGGGCGGCTACCTCGACCTCGACCTCGAGGCGGTGGTCCGGCTTCGCCCCGATCTGGTGCTCGCCTTCGACGGCGCGGCCGAGCAGCCGGCCATCGCTGCGTTGCGCCGGACCGGCTTGCGCGTCCTCGCGTTGCGGGCCGATTCCCTCTCCGAGGTCGAGCGGGCGGCGGACGTCGTCGCCGAGGCGCTCGGCCGACCCGAGGGGGCGCGCAAGCTGCGGGATTCGATCGAGGGGCTGCGCGAGCAGGTCCCCCCCGGCGGCCCGGTCAGCGTCGCGGTCGCCGTCGGTTGGAAACCGCTCGTGCTCGCCGGCCGCGGGTCGTACCTGGAGCCGCTCATCGAGGCCGCCGGCGGGAGGAACGTCGTGACCTCGTCCCTCGCCTGGCCCACCTCCAGCGTCGAGGAGCTCGTCGCGCGGGCGCCGAGCGTCGTGATCGACGGCGCCCCCGAGGAGAGGGCGGCCGCGCCCTGGACCGCGCTCCTCACTGCCCGGGGCGCCCGTCTCGTGCGGCTGCCGGACGGCGGCCTCTTCCGCCCCGGGCTGCGGGCGATCCGCGCGCTCCCCGAGCTGGCCGCGGCGCTGCGGGGGCGATGAACCGTGTCCCGCGGGAGCGGTCCCGAGCTGCGCGCGGGTCCCCCTCCCCTGGGGGCTCCCCCGGGCGAGCAGGGCCCCGTTTCGGCTCGTTCCCCGCTCCCCGCTCTCCTCGGACGCTTCTCCCGCGGGCGGCTCGCGCTCGTCGTGGGGCTCGGCCTGACCGCGCTCGTCCTGGCGATCGCCGCCGCCACCGTCTTCGGAGGAGTCCCCCTCGCGTGGCGACAGGCGCTCTCGGGCGCCGGACCCGACGCGGCGATCCTCTGGGACCTGCGGCTGCCGCGCGTGCTGCTCGCCGCCCTCGTGGGGGCCGGGCTCTGCGGCGCCGGCGCGGCGCTCCAGGGGCTGCTCGCCAATCCGCTCGCCGACCCCTTCGTGCTTGGCGTCTCGGGCGGCGCGGCGGTGGGCGTCACCGCGGCCGTGCTCGCGGTGGACCTGTTGGGCTTTCGCGGCGGCTCGCTGCCGCCGCAGATCGCGTTCGGGTTCGCGGGCGCGCTGCTCGCGGCCTTCGCCGTCCGGTCGCTCGGCAGCCGCGGGGGGCGGCTCGTCGGCGCGGCGGCGCTGCTCGCCGGGGCGGTGCTCAACGCCGCCGCGGGCGCGCTCGTCCTGCTCGCCCAGCTCGCCCTCTCGCCCGACCGCGCGCAGCAGATCCTCTGGTGGCTCGCGGGCAGCCTCGGCTACCCCGCGCCCGCGACGCTCGCGCTCGCCGCCGCGGGCGTGCTCGCCGGCGGCGCCGGGCTCGTCCTCCTCGCGGGGCGGATCCGGCTCCTCTCGCTCGGCGAGGACGAGGCCGCCCAGCTCGGGGTCGACGTGAAGGGGACCGTCCGCTGGACGCTCGCGGCCTGCGCGCTCGCCGTCGCGTCCGCGGTCGCCGTGTCGGGCCTCATCGGCTTCGTCGGCCTGCTCGTCCCTCACCTGCTGCGGCTGCGGATCGGCCCCGACCAGCGGTTGCTCGTGCCCGCCTCGATCCTCGGCGGCGCGGCGTTCCTCGTGCTCGCCGATGCGGCGGGCCGGCTGGCGTTCCTGCCGCTCGGCGTCGAGCCGCCCGTCGGCGCGCTCACGGCCCTGCTCGGCGGCCCGCTCTTCCTCGTGCTCCTGCGTCGCGGCCTGCGGGAGGAGACGTGATCGCGCCGGGTGAGGCCGGGGCCCCCTCGTCGGGCCTCTCCCCCGCCGGAGGAGAGGGGTCCCCGGATCTGCTCGAGGTCTCGGGCGTCTCGTTCCGTCACGGGGACCGGACCGTCCTCGCGGAGCTGTCGTTCCGGCTTTGCGCGGGCGAGCGGGTGGGCCTGCTCGGCCCGAACGGGGCGGGCAAGACGACGTTGCTCCGGCTGCTTGCCGGTCTGCGCGAGCCGGCGGCGGGCCGCGTCGTGTTCGGCGGCCGGCCGCTCTCCGGGCGGAGCGTGGCGGAGCGGGCGCGCGAGATCGCGCTCGTCCCGCAGGAGGCGCCGCTCGATCGGTCGATCACGGCGGCCGAGCTGGTCCTGACCGGCCTCGCCCCGATCGCGGGGAGCTGGTCCGACGGCGGCGCGCGGGGCCGGGAGCGCGCGCGCGAGGCGCTCGCCGAGGTCGGGATCCTGCCCCTCGCCGGACGCCAGCTCCATACGCTCTCCGGCGGCGAGCTGCGCCGGGCCCTCATCGCGCGGGCGCTCGTCCGGGGGCCGAAGCTGCTCCTGATGGATGAGCCGCTCGCCGGCCTCGACCTCGGCGCGCAGGGCAAGCTCCTCTCCATCGCGCGCGACGCGGCCCGCCGCGGCGCGGCGGTCCTGTTCGCGCTCCACGACGTGAACCTCGCCTTGCGCGAGCTGCCGCGCGCGATCCTGCTCGTCTCGGGACGGATCGTGGCGGACGGGTCGCCCGCGGAGGTGCTCGACCTCGCCCGCGTCGAGCAGGCGTTCGGCCCGGCGCGCGCGGACGCTGGCGGGTCTGCGTTCTTCCCCCGGGTGGAGGGGTGAGAGCGAATCGCCTCTCCGGGGGGGGGCCGGTGACGCGGGCGCTCCGCTGGCTCGCCGCCTCCGCCGTTCTGCACGGCGTCGTCCTCGCGGCCCTGTGGGGGCGCGAGCCGCCGCCCCCGAAGCCCACGCGGGAGGAGGCGCTCGCCATGGTGGAAGTCCTGCCGCCGCGCATCGACCCCGGAGCGTCCGGCGCAGGGGGGGGGCATGTGGGCAGGCGCAGAGGTTCGCGCGTGAGAAGGCCCGCTCGCGCCCCCGCTCCCGTACCCGAGACCCCGCCACCCGCTTTTCCCCCGGTCATGATGCCCCGACCGATTCCCGCGCCCGGCCCCGCCCGACCGAGGGCGGGGTCGCCTTCTGCGGTCGAGGGTGAGGGCGGGGTCGGAGCGGTCCTCGGGACCTCCGGAGCGGGAGCGGGTGCGGGAACGGGAAGGGGAACGGGAGCCGGAGCGGGTCCTCCCACCGGGGTTCCCGGGCTCGACCTCGCTCCCATCCTCGACCGCCTTCGCGCCTCGGCCCGGGCCTGCGCGCCCCGCGCCCGCCGCGGGCTCGCCGATCGCGTGGCGCGGGTCCGCTTCTGCATCGGCCCGGACGGCTCCCCGTCCTCGGTCGCGCTCCTCTCGTCCAGCGGCGCAGGCGCCCTCGACCGTGCCGCCGTGGATTGCGTCGTTCCTGGCGCCGCGCCGTTCCCGCCGATCGCGAGCTGCCTCGTCGTCCCGCTACGGTTCCGTTGACGGCACGAGGGGCGCCTGGCACTGCGGGCAGCGCAGCGAGCTGGCGTCGGTGACCGCGCCGCAGGAGGCGCAGACGCACGTCCCCACCTCGATCCCGTGCCGGGCCGCGGCGTCCAGGGTCCGCCCCGGGGCCATCCCCATCACGAACCCCACGAGGGGGGAGAGCAGCAGGCTCCAGAGGAAGCCGGCCACCATGCCGCGCCCCTTGCTGCTCCAGTAGACGCCGACGCAGACCGAACAGGCGAGCCAGAGCAGGAGGGCGGCGAGGTGGCGGCCGTGGCCCGTCGCGCCGGCGCCCTTCTTCCGGCCCGGCGGCTCCCGGTCCGACCGGTGTCCCTCGAAGCCCTCCTCTTCGTCGCCGAAGTTTTCGAGGCATCTCGTGTTGGGCGGACAGCGCGCGAGAACGGACTCGAGGATCGGCGCCGGGGCGCGGGGGAGGGCGAGCGCGGCCGGCGCGCCGAGGAAGAGGGGCAGCAGGAGCCCGGGAGCTTTCATGGCCCCATCATACCGCGCGCGAACGCCGCAGGAGCGGCCGGAGCGCGGTCGCCTTGATCTCCGCGACCACCTCGACGCCGGGCGCGAGGGCGAGCGCCTCGGCCGCGGCCCGCGTCACGGCCGCCACGAGGCCCGAGTCGAGGACCGCGTCGAGCGTCGGCCCGTCGCCGCCCACGCTCCGGATCCGGTCGCGGACGCGGTTGCGGATGGACGTGACGGCCTCGCCCGGCGGGGCGAGCGCCACCGCGGACGCGGGGAAGAGGACACAGCCCTCGCCCGACAGCTCCCCCGGGACCGAGAGGCGGCAGCGCGGGGACGAGAACGCCGACAGCCCTCCTCCGGCCGGCGCGAACGTCCCCGCGAGGAGGTTCTCGCTCCCGAGGAGCCTCCGCGCCGCCGCGGGCAGCGGGCCGCCGAGCAGCGTCGCGAACGGGCCCGCGGCCAGCAGCCGCCCGGCGTCGAGGATCGCGATCCAGTCGGAGGTCGCGAGCGCCTGCGGCGCGTCGTGGGTCACCTGCAGGACCGTCGCGCCCGAGCGGGTGAGGCCGGCGAGCAGCTCGAGCAGCGGCTCCCGCCCCGGCCCGTCGATGGCCGCGAGCGGCTCGTCCAGGAGCAGGACCCGCGGCAGCCGCCCGAGCGCCCGGGCGAGCGCGACCCGCAGCCGCTCTCCGCCGGAGAGCGCGCCGGCGCTGCGCGACGCGAGGTGCGCGGCGCCGGCCCGCGCGAGGAGCTCGGCCGCCGGCGGCGCCTCCTTGCGCCGGACGAGCGCGACGTTGCCGAGCGCGGTCAGGTGGGGGAAGAGGCCGCCGCCCTGCGGCACCCAGCCGATGGGCCTCGCCTCCGGGGGGCCGGCGCACCGCGCCCCGCCGAGGACGATCTCGCCGTCGCTCGGGGAGAGGCCGGCGAGCGCGCGCAGGAGCGTCGTCTTGCCCGCGCCCGAGGGGCCGAGCAGCGTCCCGAAGGCGCCCGCGGGCAGGTCGAAGTCGAGCGGGCCGAGCCGGAACGATCCGGCGGAGGCGGCGAGCGCGCGGGCGCCCAGGCCGGTCATCGCCGCTCCATCCGCGCCGCGATCCCGAGGATCGCGAGGGCGATCACGAGCATGGCCGCCGAGAGCGCCCGGGCGGCCGTGTCGTCGCCGGCCGCCGCGGCGTCGTAGACCGCGAGCGCGAGCGTCCGCGTCCGCCCCGGGATGTCACCCGCGAGCATGAGCGTCGCGCCGAACTCGCCGAAGGCCCGCCCGAAGGCGAGCGCCACGCCGGCGACGAGGCCCGGCCGCGCGAGCGGCACCACGACCCGGAGCGCCGCGCGCAGGGGCGAGAGGCCGAGCGCGCGGGCGTCGTCGACGTGGGCGGGCGCGACCGCCGCGAGCGCCGCGCGGGCGGTCCGCAGGAAGAGCGGGAAGGCGACCACCGCCCCGGCGAAGATGTCCGCCGCGGGGGTGAAGGGCACCGACCAGCCCGTGAGGAGCCGCACGGGGCGCCCGAGGAGCCCGCGGTGGCCGAAGACGAGGAGGAGCAGGAAGCCGGTGACCGTCGGCGGCAGCACGAGCGGCGCCATCAGCACCGTCTCGACGAGCCCCCGGCCGCGAAACGATCCGCGCGCGAGCGCGTAGGCGAGCGGGAGCCCGACGGCGATGTCGATCGCGCAGGCCGCCGCGGCGACGCCGATCGAGAAGAGGACGAGCGAGACGATGAGGGGAGCCTACCGCAGGATCGGGAGGAGGGCGAGGTTCGCGGACGATCGGCGGCGACCCGATCGGCGCCGACGGACCTCCGCTTCGAGGACGCGGGAGAAGTCGTGGCTCTCGCCGGTTGCAGTGGCGGGTGGAGCGGGGGTCGACGAGGAGGCGGCGAGGGATGAGGGCCATGGCTGCCGGGGAGCGGCAGGCATCGTGCCGGCCTGTCGAGGGGTCCATGGAGCGAGGGTCTCGTAGCGCGGCCATTCATGGCCGCAACCAAACGCGGCCAAGGGGCTGGGGCCACGCTGCATCTTCCGGACCGCCTGACGGCGGTCCTCTGGCAGGGGGAGCCCAGCTCCCCCCGCACCCCCCATCACACCGCAGCCTCCGTAAGAGCATCCCTAAATCTTTGCGCGGCGAGAGCATTCTCGGAAGTAGTAGAACAGGGTGGGGAGAAAGGGGCCGCCGGACGAGCGGGGACCGGGGAGAGATCGTCCGTCACCGGAGGCCCCGCCGGCTGTCGGCCCGAGGACCGCGCCCCGGGCCGTTCGCGTTCGCCCCGCGGCCGTTGACTTCTCGCGGGGCGCCGCGCTACGCCCTCCGGCTCTTCGATGAGCGTGCTCGCCGCCAAGAACCTCGCGCTGGCCTTTGGCCCGCGCACCCTCTTCCAGGGCGCGACGTTCACGCTCGGGCCGCGTGACAAGGTCGGCCTGATCGGTCCCAACGGCGCCGGCAAGTCATCCCTCTTGAAGATCCTCGCCGGAGTCCAGACGGCGGACGCGGGGACGATCCAGCTCGCGCGCGGGTCCCGTGTCGGCTACCTGCCGCAGGAGGTCGCGCAGCTTCCCGACGGCCCGATCGTGGACGTGCTCCTCGCGCAGGTTCCGGGCCGCGGCGCACTTGAACGGCGCCTGGCCGAGGTGGAGGCCGCGCTCGCGGTCGCCGCGGACGAGCCGTCGCAGCTCGATCTCGCGCAAGCGCTCGCGGATCTCCACGCGGCGCTCGAACACTTCGAGGAGCGCTTCGGCCGTCACCGCGCGGAGGCCATCCTGCTGGGGCTCGGGTTCGACGGCCGCCAGCTCGATCGCCGGGTGCGAGAGCTGTCGGGCGGCTGGATGATGCGCGTGGCCCTGGCGGCGCTCCTGCTGATCGATCCCGAGGTCTTGCTGCTCGACGAGCCCACCAACCACCTGGACGTGCCGACGCAGGAGTGGTTCGACGGCTTTCTCGCGCAGAACCAGCGGGCGCTCGTGCTCATCTGCCACGACCGCGACTTCCTCAACCGCCACGTCGAGCGGGTCCTCTCGCTGGAACCGGAGGGGCTGCGCAGCTACCCCGGCAACTACGACCGCTACGTCGAGGCGCGCGCGCTCGAGGAGTCGCAGCTCGAGGCGCAGGCGGAGCGCCAGGCCGCGCGCCGCAAGGAGCTGCAGGACTTCATCGATCGCTTCGGCGCGAAGGCCACCAAGGCCCGGCAGGCCCAGAGCAAGCAGAAGCAGCTCGACCGCGAGACGTTGATCGAGGTCCGGGGCCGCCGCGCGACGCTGCGCTTCCGTTTCGGCGAGGTCCCTCACAGCGGCAAGGAGGCCGTCCGGATCGAGGGCGTCTCCAAGAGCTTCGGCGACAAGGTCCTCTACCGTGGCCTCGACGCCTCGGTCCTGCGGGGACAGCGGATCGCCGTCATCGGCGCGAACGGTGCGGGCAAGACGACGCTCTTGAGGTTGATCGCGGGCGAGCTGGCCCCGGACACGGGCAGCGTCGCGCTCGGCCACCAGGTCTCCGCCGGCTTCTATGCGCAACACCACTTCGACCCGGCGACCGGGGCCGACGCGGGCAAGTCCGTGCTCGAGACGCTCTGGGCGCTGGTCCCAGACCGCTCGGAGGCGTACCTGCGCGCGCTCGCCGGAATGTTCCTCTTCAGCGGCGACGACGTGAAGAAGCCCCTCCGCGTGCTCTCGGGCGGCGAACGGGCGCGTGTGGCGCTGGCCAAGCTGCTGCTCGTCCCGCGCAACCTCCTCCTGATGGACGAGCCGACCAACCACCTCGACCTCACGTCGTCGGAGGCGCTCATCGACGCCCTTCGCGAGTACGACGGCACTCTGATCTTCGTCTCGCACAACCACAGCTTCGCGAACCAGCTCGCGAGCCACGTCTGGGATGTCGGGGGAGGGGCCGTCGAGATTCAGCCCGGTAACCTCGAAGACCACATGAGACGCCTCCGGAAGCGGGCGGCCGTGGAGCCCACGGGTGCGCGGCGCCCTGACCGCGCCGGCGGCGGCGACCGGGAGCGCAAGCGGCGCGAGGCGGAGGCGCGCAACGCCCGGGCCGCGCGCGAGCGGCCGCTGCGCGCGCAGCTCGGCGAGATCGAGGCCCGCATCGCCGTGCTCGAGGAGGAGGATCGGACGGCGCAGGCGGCGCTCGCCGACCCCGGGATCTACCGGGACTTCGCGCGGGCGAAGCCGTTCATGGAGGCCCATCGCGACGCCAGCGCCGAGCTGGAGGCGCTCTACGCGCGATGGGAGGAGCTCCAGCGCGACCGCTGTTCCGGCCCGCCGAGTTAGCCCGTCTAGACGATCGACGAGCCCGATGCCGCCGATCGCCCGCAGCTTGCCTGGCGAGGTGGCCGATAGGCCTCCGGCTGTCGAAGTGAGAGCGCGTCCATGACCCTCAGCCCGTCTTATTCACGGTACGGCGTAGCGAGGCGTTTTTAGACCGCGAGCCGAGAAGGGCAAGCGAGAGCGACGACCGACGAGGCGTCGCGTAAAGCACCTCTCTCCAAGTCGTTTGGAGGGTGGCAAGCCCCCCGCCGCGCTCGGCGGCGCCGTGCAGCGCGACGGCCGATCGAGCGACGCGCGCGAACGAGCGAAGGGCGCTCTCGATCGACGGAGCGTCGCCTCCATCGGGACTCTTGAGCGGGATGCCACGCCCGTGAGCCGCGGCGATCGATCTCTCGTCGCGCTCGGCGGCGCCGTGCAGGACGATGACCGATCGATCCTCAGCCGCGATCGGCCAACGAGCGGCGACGTTCGGTGTCGGATCGCGCGCGTTGCGCCTCTTGACCGCGACCTCGAACCCTTCAGCGGCGATGAACGATCCGTCATCGCGCTCGATCGCGCCCGATCGCGCGACGAAAGGTCGAGGGCAGCTCTCGATCGCGCGAAGAGCGGCGACAAGAGATCGATCAGAGCTCGCAATCGATCGATGTCGCGGGACAAACGATCGAGCAGCCGCGACCCATCGTCGAAGAGCGGCGACAAGAGATCGATCAGAGCTCGCGATCGATCGATGTCACGGGACAAACGATCGAGCAGCCGCGACCCATCGTCGAAGAGCGGCGACAAGAGATCGATCAGAGCCCGCGATCGATCGATGTCGCGGGACAAACGACCGAGCAGCCGCGACAAATCGTTGATCACGCGGTCTCTTTGGTCGGTTGCAAGCTCTCATCGGCCGATCACGCGGTCTCCTCGGTCGAGTGCAAGCTCTCATTTGTCGATTGCACGGTCTCTTTGGTCGATTGCGCGGTCTCTTCGGTCGATCACGCGGTCTCTTTGGTCGATCACGCCGTCTCTTTGGTCGATCACGCCGTCTCTTTGGTCGATCGCGCCGTCTCTTCGGTCGAGTGCACGGTCTCCTCGGTCGAGTGCGCGGTCTCCTTGGGCGATT
>JAKAPL010000049.1 GCA_021807105.1 Myxococcales bacterium
CCTCCCTGGGAGGGACACGCTCCTCCCTGGGAGGGACGCGCTCCTCCCTGGGAGGGACGCGCTCCTCCCTGGGAGGGACGCGCTCCTCCCTGGGAGGGACGCGCTCCTCCCTGGGAGGGGCACGCTCCTCCCCTTGTCGGGCACGCTCCTCCCTGGGAGGGGCACGCTCCTCCCCTTGTCGGGTGCGCTCCTCCCTGGGAGGGACACGCTCCTCCCCTTGTCGGGCACGCTCCTCCCGTTGTCGGGTGAGCCCCTCCCGCCCGCGCCCGTCCGCCTGGACCGGTCGAGCCCTCCAAGGCGCCCGCCCCGGAATTGAGGGACGCGCGGGCGCGTGCTAAGCTCCCGAATCCAACGGGTCCGTGACCACGGGCCCCGTCCGATGCTCACGGTTCTTCTGCTCGCGGCGATCGTCGCCGTCTCCCCCGCCGACAAGCGCGAGGCCGCGCGCCTCGCCCATCGCTCGATCATCGAGTACAACGCCGGGGACTTCGAACCGGCCCTCGCCGACGCCAAGAAGGCCTACGAGCTCTACCCGCTGCCGGCGCTCCTCTACGACCTCGGGCAGTGCCACCGGGCGCTCCACCACTGGGAGCAGGCCGCCTTCTTCTTCCGTGGCTACCTGCGCGAAGAGGCGCGGGCGAGGAACCGGGCGATGGTCGTGGCGCTCATCGCCGAGATGGACGCGAACCGGCGCAAGGAGGAAGCGGAGGCCGACCGGGCCCGCGCGGCGCCCGCCATCGCGGTGATCCCCGTCGCGCCGGTCGCCGCGCCCGCCGCGCCCCCGGTGGTCGCGCCGGCCGCGGTCCGGCGACGCCCGCCAGCGCCGGCCAAGCCGCGACCGGTCCCGGCGGCGGCGATCTCGACGGCGCCCGCGCGCGCGCGCAGGTCGGTCGCGCCCTGGGTCGTGGCCGGGGGAGGCGTCCTCGCGACCATCGCGGGCGGCGTCCTCTGGGGGCTCGCGTCGTCGTATCGCGGCGGGTACGGCGGCGCCGGCAGGGTCCCGCCGGGCGTGACGTACGGGGCGCTGCAACAGAGCAACACGTTCGCGCTCGCGGGCGACGTGCTCGTGCCGGCCGGGGCCGCGCTGCTCGTGGGCGGGGCCCTCTGGGCCGGCCTGGCCTCCCCGCCCGCGGGGGGGCGCTGAGCGTGTGTGAACGAATCCCTTCCCGTCGCCGGGCCGCCGCTCTGGGCCCATCTGCTTCCGGGGCCCCATCGAAGACGGGGATGGATCCACTGCGGCATACTGCGGTGAGCATGCCTCTTTGCCGCGCCCCGCATCTAAGCCCGCCTCGACGGCCGGGCTCGGTCCAAAGCTTCATTCACACGCTCGGGGCGATGCCCAGGGCCGCGCTCCTCGCCGCCCTCCTCGGCGGCTGCTCGATCCTCTCGCTGCCTCCGGACGGGGGCCCGTACGGCTGCCGCGGCGACAGCGACTGCGCGCCCCTCGGCCTCGGGCTCGTCTGCCGGGGCGGCTACTGCCTCTCCCTGGACGCGGGCCCCGTCTCGGATGGCGGCAGGTCCGACGCCGGTCTGGACAGCGGGTCGCCCGACGCGGGGTGGGACGGCGGCGCCGACGCGGGGACCGACGCGGGCTGCACGCCGGAGAACCCATGCGATCTCGGCACGGTCGACTGGAGCAACGGGGTCTCGGTCTGCGTCGACACGGGCGTCGGGGTGGCCGACGGAACCCCTTGCGCCGCGGGGACCAACGTCTGCGTGGGCGGAGAGTGCCGGCACGGCTGCTTCATCGCTGGCGGTCCCGGGTTCGTCGAGGGGAGCGCGAGGACGGCCGGCGGGTGCAAGGTGTGCGACCCATCCCAGTCGCTCTCCGACTGGACGCCGGCCGGGGAGGGCGCCCTCTGCGACGCCGGGGTCTGCACGGCCGCCGGCGACTGTCAACCGGGCTGCTCGATTGACGGCGGCTACGTCGCCCTCCGGACGCTCAATCCCGACAACCCCTGCCTGGCCTGCCACGCCGCGAACGTCTCCGACTGGACGCCGGTGCCCGACGGGAACGACTGCGGTCACGGGCGGTGCGTGGGGGGCGTCTGCTCGCTCGTCTGCTGGTTCGACGGCGGCCTCTTCGCCGATGCGGGGCCCGAGCCGGGCAATCCTTGCATGGCCTGCGACCCGTCGCGCTCGATGACGGAGTGGGTCCAGTCCGACGGTCCCTCGTGCGACGCCGGCGTCTGCTACGGCGGTCTCTGCCGCCAGGACGGCTGCTTCATCGCCGACGCCGGCGTGTTCGTGGAAGAGGACGCCAGCTATCCCGGCGACATCTGCTGGCACTGCGATCTCCAGGACCCCACCGCGTGGACCGAGCTCGGCGACTGGACCGTGGTCGACGCGGGTTACTGCCACAACGACGCCCAGGCTTCCATCTACGGTTACCACTACGGCTGCTTGCTCCCCGGCGATCGGCCGTTCCCGGCCGGCGGCCGCTACGGCGACTGCCTGGCCTGCGACCCCGAGAGGGCGGTCACCGGTTTGTCGGCGATTCGCGATGGATTGGCCTGCGCGGGCCATGACGGCGGGGGTGGCTTCTGCCACGGCGGCTCCTGTGAGACCTCCTGCTTGCTGCCCGACGGAGGCGGGATGGTTTCGGTCGAGAACGACCACGATCTCTACTTGGGCCTGCCCGCGTCGTTCGACGTGATGTCCGACGCCGGCGCCACCGCCCTCGTGGCCGTCTTCGATGACGCGGGGGTGGCGTTCTCGGCGTCGGACGGGCTCGACGGCGGGCTCGCCACCTTCACCTGGACCCCGTCGGACGGCGGGCAATGGGAGGTCGGACCGTACTCGGTCCTCGCGACCGTCAAGTTGGCGAACGGCTGCGAGCAGGCCGAGGACGACTTCTTCCTCCGGACGTTCGTCTCCCCGAACGACGCGGGACTCTCCTACTCCGACGGGCTGGTCGTCACCGACCTGGGCTTATCCAACGGCCATCCCGTCGCCTACGCCTCGCCGCAGCCGGACGCCGGCCCCGACTACACGGTGTTCGCCGAGGTGGAGGCGATCTGCTCGGGCGGCACGTCGCGGTGCTCCCCCGAGTTCGGCGTGCTCTTCCGGATCAAAGGGGACGGGAGCGCGCTGCTCTTCTCGAACGGGTGGGGCGGTGGGGGCGAGTTGCTCTTCGGCTCCATCAGTCCTTCGGAGCAGTGGAACCCGGCTGCCATCGGATCGAGCGTGACGCCCCTGACCCTGACGGCCGGCCACCGGTACCTCCTGCGCGTGAAGGCGAGCGGCACCTCCCTCGCCGGGCAGATCTGGGACGCCGACCAGCCCTCGTCCGAAGCGGAGGTGAACGCGACCCTGAGTGCTTCCGATTCCCTGGACCAGACCGGCATCGGCCTGGGTTTCTATACCCGCGGCTCGTCCGGGGCGGTCGTCCTCCAGCGCCTCACGACCCAGTAGCCGATGGGGAACGTCGTCGTCGTCGGAGCCCAGTGGGGCGACGAGGGGAAGGGAAAGATCGTCGATCGGCTCACCGAGCAGGCCGACGTCGTGGTCCGCTTCCACGGCGGCGCGAACGCCGGCCACACGCTCGTCGCCCAGGGGCGCAAGCTCGTCCTCCACCTCGTCCCCGCCGGCGTCCTGCACCCTGGCAAGGTCTGCCTCATCGGCAACGGCGTGGTCATAGACCCGGCCGCGCTCTGCGCCGAGATCGACGCCTGCCGCGCGCTCGGCGCGCTCGACGGCGACGGGCGGCTCCTCGTCGACGGCGGCGCTCACGTGACCCTCCCCTGGCACCGGCGGCTCGACGTGCTGCGCGAGCAGCGGGCCGGCGCCGCCCGCATCGGGACCACCGGCCGCGGCATCGGCCCGACCTACGAGGACAAGGCCGGCCGGCGCGGCGTCCGCGTGCGCGATCTCTGCGATCCCGTCCGGCTGCGCGCCCGGATCGCCGAGAGGCTCCCCGAGGCGAACGCCCGCATCGAGGCGCTCGGCGGCGGGCCGCTCGACGCCGAGGAGGTGATCGCCGAGCTGCTCCCCCATGCCGGGCGGATCGCGCCCCTGCGTGCCGACGGCTCGCTCTTCCTCGCCCGCGCGATCGCCGCGGGCAAGTCGATCCTCTTCGAGGGGGCGCAGGGGACGCTCCTCGACGTGGATCACGGGAGCTATCCGTTCGTCACCTCCTCCTCGTGTGTGGCCGGCAGCGCCGCCGCGGGCAGCGGCGTCGGCCCCGGCGCCCTCGGGACCATCCTCGGCGTCGCCAAGGCGTACACCACCCGCGTCGGCGAGGGCCCCTTCCCCACGGAGCTGCCGGGCGAGGCGGGCGACCGGCTGCGCGCGCTCGGAACGGAGTACGGCGCGACGACCGGCCGGCCGCGTCGCTGCGGCTGGCAGGACACCTGCGTCCTGCGCTTCGCGGCGCGGGTCAACGGCCTGCACGGCCTCGTCCTCACGAAGCTCGACGTCCTCTCGTCGTTCCCGGCGATCCCCGTCGCCGTCGCCCACGACCTCGACGGCGAGCGGGTCACCGACCTGTGCGCCGACGCCGAGCTGCTGTCGCGCGCGAAGCCCGTCTACGAGGAGCTGCCCGGCTGGAGGGCGCCGCTCACGGGGATACGCCGCGAGGCGGACCTGCCGCGCGAGGCCCGCCGGTACGTCGAGCGGATCGCCGAGCTGTCGGGCGTGCCGGTCGTCGCGGTCTCCGTCGGCCCCGACCGCGCCGAGACGATCGCCCTCGGCCCGCCGTTTCGCTAGGAGACTGGTCTGAAATGGCTGCCGGCGCGAGACGGGCGCCCGAGGGGTGGGTAGCGCAGACGTACTCTAGACACCCCTCTCCCAGCCCGCCTCCGGAGCGCAGGGCCGCCTTGGCGACCACGGGCGGCGGGTGCTAGGCAGGCCCCATGAAGACCCACCGCAAGGAGCTCTGGTTCAGGACGGAGCAGCGCGTCGCGTTCGTCAACATCACCGGGCAGGTGCAGGCGGCGGTGACCGAGAGCGGCGTCCGCGAGGGGCTCTGCCTCGTCAACGCCATGCACATCACCGCGTCCGTCTTCATCAACGACGACGAGGGCGGCCTGCACGAGGACTACGCCCGCTGGCTCGAACGCCTCGCCCCCCACGAGCCGACGTCGGCCTGGCGCCACAACCAGACCGGTGAGGAGAACGCCGACGCGCACCTCAAACGCCAGATCATGGGCCGCGAGGTGGTCGTGGCCGTCACCTGCGGCAAGCTCGACTTCGGCCCCTGGGAGCAGATCTTTTACGGCGAGTTCGACGGCCAGCGGAAGAAGCGGGTCCTCATCAAGATCCTCGGCGAGTGACCGGCTCACGCCGCGGTCGCGCGGGTCGCCGCGACCTGGTCGAGCATGCGGCGGAACTGGCCGGTGACGACCGAGAAGACGCCCTTGAGCAGCTCGGGGCGGTCGGCGACGAGGTCGAGGAAGTCGCCGCGATCGAGGGCGAGGCAGTGGACCTCGGTCGCCGCCGTGGCGTCGGCCGGGCGCGGGGCGCCGTCCACGAGGGAGACCGAGCCGAACGCCTCGCGCGCGGAGAGGACCATCATCTCCCGGCCGGCCTTGTCGATCCGGACGCGGCCGTCGATGATCACGTAGAGGGTCTCGCCCGGCTCGCCCTCGCGGTAGATGGGCTCGCCCGGGGAGAAGCGCGCCTCGCGGGCGATGGCCGCGAGCGCCGACAGGTCGTCGACTGAACAGCCGGCGAAGATGTCCACGCCCTCGAGCAGGAGGATCCTCTCCAGCGACTCGTCGCTCTGACTGACCTCTTCCATCTCGGGCCTCCGTTCGCGGATCACGCTCCGCGAGAGCATCTGGATCATCGTGTCCTTGCCCGCGGCGAGCTCCGCGAGCCGCTCGTCGAGCCGCCGGGGATCGGCGGCCGCGGGCCGGGCCGGGTGGCGGTGGTAGGCTTCCAGCAGGGGCACCAGCCGCGCCCGCAGCTCGCCGGGCAGGAGCGAGTCGAGCAGCTCCACCGCTTGGGCGCGCTCGCGCGCGTCCTCCCCGGTGAAGCGGCGGTGGGCGGAGAGCAGGGTGCGCCGCGGGTGGATGAGGCCGAGCAGGCGGAAGACGACCTCCAGGCTCTGGTCGAGGCGGTCCGCGAGCGCGCGGGTGAGCAACGCCCGCTCGCCGATGGCCGCGCGGACGTCGGCCCAGATGGGCAGGTAGTGGAGGTAGGCGTCGATCCGGCGGCCGATCGCCTCGCCCACGCGCCTCTCGTCGATCGGGATGTCGGGGTTCTGCTCGCGCCAGCGGGAGAGCGCGAGGCCGATCCGCCAGCGCAGGAAGGCGTCGTCCTGGATGTTCGAGTGGAGGAGGGCGTTGGCCGCCTCGGCGGTGCCGATGTAGCGCAGCAGGCGCGGCAGCTCCAGGCGCAGGGGGAGCGGCAGGCTCCGATCGTCGAGCCTCGCCCAGGCCGGGCCGACGGCCTCGTCGCCGTACGCGGCGAGCGCCTCGCGGGCCGCCCTCCGGGTCTCGCGGCTTTCGAGCAAGGCGAAGAGCGGGTCCATCAGCTCGGGGAGGCGGGCGCGCGCGGCGGAGGCGCAGGCGAGGGCGCGCACGGAGGGATCGCGATCGGAGAGGAAGCGCCGCAGCCGGGCGGCCGTCGCCTCGCCGCCCAGCCGCCCGAGCAGCCGGGCGGCCTCCCGCCGCTCCGGGACCGAGACCCCCGCCAGCGCGCGATCGAGCCCCCGGCGGCCGATGCGGCGGCCCGGCTCGCCGAGCCCCCAGAGGGATTCGACCGCGGCGGCGCGCAGGCCCGGGTCGTCGCTCTCCGCCCAGCGGCCGAGCCGGGCGAGCGCGTCGTCGGCGGGGAGCAGCGTGGCGAGCGCCCGGACGGCCTCGTCGCGCGGCCGGCGCGCGGGATCGCCCTCGGCCATCGCGAGCAGGCGCGGCGCGTGCAGCGGGGCGCCGCGGGAGGCGCACAGGCGCGCCGCGGCCTCGCGGACCCGCTCCGACGAGTGGTCGAGCAACGCGCCCAGAAACGGCCGTGGGTCGAAGCCGCGCTCGGCCGAGAGCAGGGTGAGCGCGTTGAGTACGCGGCGGGGCTCGGGCGAGGAGAGCTCGGCGCGCAGGAGCTGCCGGGCGTCGGGGGCGAGATCGCCCGCGCGCAGCAGGTGGACGGAGGCGAGGCGCCGGGCGAGCGCCTCGACGTAGCCGGGCTTCTGGCGCAGGAGCGCGAGGGCGGTGATCGCCGCGAGGAGCGCTGCGGCCCCGGCGAGCAGCGGATCGGGACAGCGCGTGCCGAGCAGGAGGAGCAGGAGGCCGCCGGCGGCGGAGCCGGCCTTCTTCATGAAGCCGTCCACGAGGCCGCGGACGGGGGCCTGGAGCTCGGCGGCGACCGGGCCGTAGAGGAGCTGGAACCCGGACTGGGTGATGGAGAGCGAGCCCGCGTTCTCGACCGCTTTCGCGACGAAGATGGGAGCGAGGCCCGGCAGGAACGCCGAGGTCGCGGCGGCGGCGGCGACCCCGAACGGCGGTCCGGCGAGGTAACGGAAGATCCCGGCGTGGGCGAGCAGGCGCCGCGCCGGGCCGAGCTGGAAGAGCACGGCGAGCACGCCGACCACGACGCTCATCTCGCCGAAGAGCGAGGCGAGCCCCGCCTCGCCGAGGAGCGCGCCGGCGCGGCGGCGGAAGAGATAGTCGACCACCGCGGTCAGGGCGGCGAGGAGCAGGGCCGAGAGCGCGAGGCCGCGGACATATCGGTCGTCGCGCAGGAGCGCGAGCGGGCGGGAGGAGGCCCGCGCCGGGCCGGGCGCGCGCTCCGGCGCGCCGCCGCGGTCCCGCGCGAAGATCGCGCCAAAGAGGGCGGCGCCGACGAGGAAGGCGGCCCCCGCCGGCAGGAGCGCCGCGGCCGTGCGCCCGCGCGCGAACAGCGGGCAGAGCGATCCCCCGAGGATCGATCCGGCCATGCCGCTCGCGCCGAGGAGGGTGAAGACGCGCCGAGCCTCGCGGGCGTCGAACGCGCGACCCATCGCCTCCCAGTAGCGGAGCGAGGCGATGGTCGCGGTGACCTCGACGGCGACGTAGAGCGCGCAGAGCCCCGCGGTCCCGGCGAGGCCGGTGAGCGGGAAGCCGGCGAAGAGCAGGGCCGCGGCGGCGAGGCTCGGGGAGGGCGGCGCCGGCTTGCGCCGGGTCAGGCGCGGCAGCAGCATCGCGAAGAGACCGGTCGCGAGCGCCGAGAGGACGTAGAGGACCGGGAGCCAGGCGGCGCTCCCGCGGGCGATCAACAACGCGTTCGAGCTCGCCTTGAGGAGCGCGACGCCCGCGACGAAGCAGAGCTGGAAGCCCGCGGCCCAGGCGATGGCGCGGGGGCCGGGCGCGGTCGCGGCCACCTATCGACTCGCGGCGGCCCGGGGCAGCAGGAAGACGAGGTCGACGCGGGCGGGCGCCGAGGCGAGGCGGAGCGTGAGGCGGCGGGTGTCCGGGCCGGCGATCGGGCGGCCGAGGGCGTCGCGCCCAGGGAAGCGGAGCAGGTAGCCGACCCAAAAGTCGCGCAGGTACGGGTAGAGCGCCCGCAGGTTCGGGTCGGGCGAGGCGTAGAGGCGCACGAGGAGCGGCGCGATGGCCCGCCCGTCCTCGGTGACGAGCGTCGGCCGCCAGATGCCATGGCGCTGGTCGAGATCGTTGTACTTCGGCGGGTCGGCCGAAAGGCCGACGAAGAAGTCGATCTCTTGGGTGGCCTCGGCCTGCTCCCGCGCGAGGAGGCTCTCGACCTCCGCGCGCGAAAGCCCGGCGAGCTTCGCCCAATGGAGCGTCCGCTCCTTCCGGAAGGTGGGGGACTGGTAGGTCGCCGCGACGTCGAGGATGCGGTCGAAGACGTGGTAGACGTGGGCCTCGGCCGTCCAGTGCTCGACGGCCTCGCCGTACGCCTCGCCCGGGGGCCCGCCCGTGGCCATCCGGGGAGCCGCGCAGGCGCACGCGGAGGCAAAGGCAAGGAGCGGCCACCACGATCGGCGAACGCGCCGGTAAGGCGCGGGGCAGGCCCCTCCCTCCCTCACCCTCCCCTCGCCGCGGAGAAGGAAGAGGAGGGCCCTGCCCCTTGAAAATTCGTCCCTCTCCCCCGGCGGAGGAGTGGGCGAGCGGGGGGAGAACGGCCAGGACCGGTGGTCCGTCGCCGCGTTGCTGGGCGCCGCGGGCATCCGAGCCTCCCGATCAGCGCCCCATGAAGTCCGCGCGTTCGTAAAGCGCGTGAAAAGAGACGCCGCGCGCCTCGATGGCCTCTCGCCCGCCCTCTCTCCGGTCCACGAGCGCGAAGCAGGCGACTGGGTCGAGACCTTCTTCCTTGACCCGATCCAGCGCCTGGAGCGTCGAGCTGCCGCTCGTCACGACGTCGTCGAGGATGGCGACCTTGTCGCCCTTGACGAGCAGCGCCCGCCCCTCGACCCAGTTGCCCATGCCGTGTCCCTTGGCCTCCTTGCGGACGATGAAGGCGGTCAGCGGCTGCCCGGCGAGGTAGCTCGTCAGGGAGACGGAGCTGGCGAGGGGGTCGGCGCCGAGCGTCATGCCGCCCGCCGCACGGGCCTCCGGGGCGTACTTGCGGATCGCGTCGAGGAGCAGCCTCCCGATGAGGAAGTGGCCCTCGGCGGTGAGCGCTGTGCGGCGGCAGTCGATGTAGAAGTCGCTCGGCCGCCCGGAGGCGAGGGTCACCGAGCGGCGTTCGAACGACAGCTCGCGAAGCATGTGGAGGAGGCGGCGGCGATCACGGTCGAGAGGGTCGGACATGGAATCTCACTCCTGCGAGGAAGCCGCGGCTTCGCGCTCGTCGAGAAACGGCAAGAGGTCGTGGCCGTACCGGAGGTGGACGCGGATCTGCTCGCGGACGGCGGGATCCACCTCGTCCCAGTCGTCGTAGAGGGCCGCGAGATCCCGCGACGCGCGGGCGAGCCGGGCGGCGAGATCGCGGCTCGTCACGTCGGCGTCCGGCCGCGCGGGCTCGGCCAGCAAAGCGGTCTCGCCGAGCGCGCCCTCGATCGCCTCGCGGGCGGCGGAGCCGTAGACGCCCCGAGCCTGGAGGCCGGCGCGCAACGCGTCGATCTCGCGGGGCAGCAGCGGCCGCCGGACGAGGCCCTCCGCGAGGGCGAGCGTGAGGGCTGCCGCGTCGGCGAGCCCCTCATGGACTCGGGCGAGGACGCGCTCGCGATGGAGGAGCCGCAGCGCCGCGACGCGTCGGAACCCCGTGACGAGCTGGAAGCCCGCGCCGCACGGCCGCACGTCGACCGGGACGAGCTGCCCCATCCTGGCGAGCGCCCGGGCCAACCCGGCCACCTCGCCCTCGGGGCGCAGCCGGAAGGTCGCGTCGCCGTCGAGCCGGCCGATGGGCAGACTCTCGATCCGATCGGGGCGACCGCCGGCCGGCGCCGGCATCCCCCCGCGCCCAATCGCCGCGCCGCCCATCACTTGCTCCACGGATGACCTCGTCTCGCCCCCCCGAACCTCCACGCTCACGCGTGGAATGGACGATAGCGAAGGCCCCCGCTCGCGTCAAACACGCGCGCCGGGCCTGGCCGGAGAGAGGACGGCTCGCGGGCGACATCATCCCCCGTCCGGACAACTGCCCGCGTCGAGCGCCTCCTCGCAGACGGCGACGTGGCAACCGCCGCCGGAGCTCGTGCCCAGCGAGACGACGCGGATCGCGATGGTCTTCGGTACATAGTACGTGACGTTCTTCTCGCCGCGCTGGGGGTTGGGGTTCTGGAACTTGTAGGTCGGCTGCCAGCCGCCGTCGAGCCACTCCTCGATCTCGTCGCTGTCGTCGATGAGGAAGCAGCCGCCGCAGCTCTCGGCCATGCTGATGACCTTGATCGGCCGGCCGGGCGTGACCGGGTACTCCTTCCACGTCCCGCAGTCGTCCGGGGGGCAGCAACCGTAGAAGTCCGCGGTGACGATGCCTGCGTCCGGGTCGCCCGGGCCCGTCGCCGGGTGCATCCTGCCGGTGATGTCGGTGCACGTCTCGCCGAAGCCGCTCTTCGGGTCGATCGGCGCATCCGTGTCATTCGGGAAGACGCGGATGGAGTAGCACTCATCGCAGGGGGGGAGCACCGTTGAGACGACGCCGGCGTCCCCGAGGTTCGGCGGTTGGCCCGCGTCGAAGCCCGCGTCCGTCACCCGGGGAGGACAGCCGGCGAGCATCTGGCCGGAGAGCCCTATCGTGGTCGCTCCGGCGTCGGGAGCGTCGCTCGTGACCAGGGCCTCGCCCTGGTAGGCCGGGGCGGTATCGGTGACCATCGCGACCGGGACGTTGGTACCGCCGTCGGGTGGCAGGACACCGCCGATGGACGCGCCGGCATCGGCGCTCTCGCCGAGAACGAAGCCCGCGTCGGGCGGGCTCAGCATCGACGCGCTCCACGTGAGCGGGCAGAAGCCCTGGTTCTCGACCTGAAATGACTCGATCACCTCGCCACAGACCGTGCCGAAGCCCATGCTGGTCGGGAAGACGTACAGGTTCGGCTCGCACGCGCCGGAGAGCTTGACGGTCACCGGCGCGGGGTTGGTCCCCTCCACGCTCGCCGCGGTGAAGACGACCGAACCCGCCACGGCCTCCGGTTGCTCCGGGGTGTAGGTCACGACGGCCGTCCGGGTCTCCGCGGCGGCGAGGAGCGTCGTCCCGCCGTCCGTGGCGGGATCGCCGAGCGGACGCACGGCGAAGTCGGAGGAGGTCCCCGGGGAGAGCGCGAGCGGCGAGAGGAGCGCGGCTTCCGTGCCGTTGTTCGTGATCTGGAAGGTCTTGGTCGAGGTCGTCTTCCAGTAGACCTCCCCGAAATCGAGGACGATTGGGTTGACCGCTACGATGAAGTTCGGAGTCCCGTTTCCCGTCAGCGGCACGTCCACGGTCGCGCTGCCCTCGGTCGCGTCCGTGTCGATTTCCAAGACCCCGGAGGCCGCTCCCTCGGCGGTGGGAGCGAACGTCACGCTCACCGTCGCGTCTCCGGCCGCCGGGACCACCGTGGGCGGGGTCCCGGCGAGCGAGAAGGCTCCGGGCCCTTTCGTGATCTTCGGGCTGCCGTCGAGCATGTCGATGGCGATCGTCGTTAGATTCTTGAGCTTCACCGTGAGCGTCTTCTGCTGGCCCACGCCGACATTTCCGAAGTCGAGGGACGTCGGGGTGACCGAGAGACTCGTCTGGACGCCTGTCAAAGGACCGGCCCCACCGTCTCCCGTCTTGCCGAGACGGTTGCAGTCGCAGCCGGTTAAGAACGATGCGGCCAGGGCAAACAGAACGATCTGCGCACGCACGAGAACCTCCCCGGAGTATGAGCCAGTCTCGACCCGCTATCCTTATCAGACATTCGAGCGGTCGTTCAAGCCGCGGACAAAGCCGAGCGCGAAGGGATTAGGTTAGAATAGGCGGACAGAGGAGCCGTCCAAACAACACGAAGATGGCCGAGGTGACGTCCAGGTGAAGGTGTCCAGGGTCCCGCCATGATGAAGGCAGCGTTCGTCGCCGCACTGTCGATCGTTCTCGTGGCCGCTGCGCCGTACGATCGGAACTTCGACGACCAAGCGCCGGGCGTGGCTGCTTCGGCCCAGCAGGTACCCAGCCAGGCGCCCGCCCTGCCCGAGAAGCCATCGCCCCCACCGTCGGTCGCCCCGCCGACTCCGCCCGCGCAGCCGCCCGCGCCCCCCGCGCAAAGCAGCGCTGCCCGGGCGGCTTCTTCGCCCTCCGGTGCACAAGCCGCGCCGCCGGCAGGGAGTGGCCCCGGGCAATGGATCTACTCGAAGGAGTACGGCTGGCTCTGGATGCCCTCCGGGAATCAGTACACCTATGCGCCCGAAGGGGGGAACCCTTACTCCTACGTCTGGTATCCCGCGTACGGTTGGACCTGGGTCGTCTCGCCGTGGGCTTACGGTCCTTGGTATCGCTGGGGATGGGGCTGGGGATACGGACCCTGGGCTTATGGCTGGCGCTGGCGGGGCGGCTGGGGTTGGCGGCCGGGTTGGGGATGGGGCTGGCGGGGTGGGTGGGGCTGGCGGGGCGGCTGGGGCGGCTGGGGCTACCGCGGCTACGGCTGGCGGGGCGGCGTGGGCTACCGTGGCTACGGTTGGCGGGGCGGCTTTCGCGGCTACGGGGGCTTTCGCGGGGGTTACCGAGGAGGCTTCCGAGGTGGTGGAATGCGGGGGGGAATGCGCGGCGGAGGCCGGCGCTAGAAAACAACCGGCAGGATCCGGCCGAGCCCCCTTACATCCCGGCCTCTGTCGCCGAGGGAAGAGAGGCCGTTCGTGCACAAGATGCGGGGCGTCCTCGCTCCTTCTATCGGCACGGCCTGCGGGAGGCCGCAAGCCGGTGCGGTCGCGTCGCCGGAGTCCGGATCGCTCGACGGCGGTCCTCCGGCAGGCAGGGCGCAGGTTTCCCCGCCCCCCCGCGCCATATCATTATCGCAGGAGAACCCCAGAGTCTTCGTGCGGTACGAGCATTCTCGGCAGCACTCGACACGCGCCCCAGGAAGACGGCGGGTGAGAGGCATCCCCGACTGGTTGACGCGTCCCTACTCTTTCTCTTCGTTCGTCGAGAGGATCCAGATGCGGACGAGGTCGAGCTTGGGCATCGGCCGTGAGGCTACCATCTGGGTGGCGCAGGTCACTTTCTTGCCGTGGTCGCTCGACTTGCACACATCGTTCGTCTCATGCATTTGTGCCACGCCCTTCACCCGGGCGAGCACGGCGACCTCCATCCCCGGTGTCAGCCGGGGGTCGAACCGGGCGAGGTCGAGCATCGCTTTGCGGCCCGTGTCGATGCTCTGGTTCTCGTAGACCGGCCCGATCGCGTAGTAGTCGTTGTTGTAAGGCGCCCCGTTCGGCCAGCCGGCGTACGGTCTCCCCGGGCCGATCATGCCGCCGCGCATGCCGCGGCCGAGCGGTGAGGAACCTCCGAGGGGCATACCGAGGTAGCCGTTCCCGCCGTAGGCGAGCGTCGCCGGCCCACCCATGCGGCTCACCTGCGCGGGGCTGAACGCTCCGCCGCCGCCCTGGCCTTCCTCCCCACGCCCCTTCCCCTCGTACACCCCGATCTGGCGTTGCTCGTTGATGGCAATCAACTCACCGCCCGCGGCCGCCTTCTCGCGCGAGCCCACGATTCCGCGAAGCAAGACGTACTGTCCCTCGGCGAGCGCCGGATCGTCCGCCACCTGCCGCAGGTCGAGCAGCGGGATGCCGGCGTTCTGGATACGCGGCAGGTCGTAGCCCAGTTCGAGATTTGTCCGCATGAGGATCCTCGCGAGCAGCCGCGCGCCCTCCTCGCCGTGCTTGCCGATCTCCTCCTTCCAGGGATCGTGCAGGAGGAGCCGTAGCGACAGGAAGTCCGCCCGCCGCGAGCAGGCGACGAGCGCCTTCCATCCCCACTCGCGATCGCCGGAGACGAACGCCCCTCGCGCCTCCCGCTCGCACTGCGTGGCGGAGTATGCGACCCTGGCGGGCGCATCGGGCGAATCCTGGCTCGGCGCCTCCCAGGCCTGCCGTGGCGCATCGGCGGGAACGAGCCGCCGTTCGCCGCTTCCCGCGGCGGCACGGGACGTGGCGCAGGCGGCCAGTGTTAAGACGGGTACGAGGGGCGGAAGGAAGCGTCGCATCGGCACACCTCCGGGATCGTCTCTCGAGACGCCCCGGTGAAAGGGTATATTCAAGCGATGTCCGAGGTATCTTACCTCGTTTTCGACACCGCGCTGGGGCCGGCCGGCGCCGCCTGGACCGCCCGCGGGTTGAGCCGAATCGAGCTGCCGGCCGCGAGCCGTGCGCAGGCGGAGGCAAGACTCATGGGTTGGCTCCCGAGCGCCACGCCAGCTTCGCCGCCCGCCTCCATCCGCCGCGCCGTACGGCTCCTCATCCTCCACCTGAATGGCAAGCCCCAGGACCTCCGCGCGATCCCGCTCGATCTCACCGGAGTCCCAGCGTTCCACCGGCGCGTCTACGAAGCAGCGCGGACCATCCCTGTTGGCAAGACCAGGACTTACGGCGAGTTGGCCGCGCTCGCTGGCGCCCCGAACGCGGCCCGAGCCGTCGGACAAGCGCTGCGCCGCAACCCGCTACCGATCGTCGTGCCGTGCCACCGGATCCTCGCCGCGGGGAGCAAGCTGGGCGGCTTTTCGGCGCCTGGCGGCCTTGCGACCAAGAGGCGGCTGCTCGAAGTCGAGGGCGTCGCCCGGGGCCTCTTCCACGGGGACGGAAGCCTGCCCTACGACGGCGCTCGGGCGGCCGCGACGCTCGCTGAGCGCGACGAGCGGCTCGCGCGCCTCATCGAGCGCGCGGGACCCTTTCGGCTCACGCTGGAATCGATGCACAGCCCATTCGCCTCGCTCGCCGAGGCGATCATCCACCAGCAGCTCACCGGGAAAGCCGCTCGGACCATCCTCGTCCGCTTCCGCGCGCTCGTCCCGGGCGCGCGCGCGCCGTCCCCGCAAGCCGTCCTCACCCTACCTGTGGAGAAGTTGCGCGGCGCCGGCGTCTCCCGCGCGAAGGCCGCCGCGCTCCACGACCTCGCCGCCAAGGTCCTCGACGGGACCGTCCCCTCCCTCGCTGCGCTCCAGCTCATGGATGACGACGCCATAGTCGAGCGGCTCGTCCGGGTCCGGGGCGTCGGCCGCTGGACCGTGGAGATGTTCCTCATCTTCCGACTCGGCCGGCCCGACGTCCTGCCCATCCACGACTACGGCCTGCGCAAGGGACTCGGGCGGCTCCTCGGCCGCCGCGCCGTCCCTGCGCCTGCCGAGGTTGCCAGGCGCGGCGAGATGTGGCGCCCCTTCCGGAGTGTCGCGTCCTGGTATCTCTGGCGGGCCGCCGAGCTCCCGCCGGGGCCGATCTCGACCTAGACTTGTGAATTCATCCCGGGACCGAGCCAGGCCGTCGAAGCGGGTCGCAGCGCGGCCAACCATCGCCGCAACCTAACGCGGCGGGAAGGGCTGGCCGCACTACATCTTTTGGCCGTCCAACTCGGCCACGTAGCCCAGCGATTCGCCGACCAGCGTCGCATCCCCCAAATAGTGGGAGCGCTCCATGCCGCACGTTCGGATCAGCGGAGGGAGTGGGCGGCGACGATCATTCCTACTCCAACTCGACGGATCAGGACTGCGTCATGCCCGCGCGAGGCGGGAGCGCGGGAGCGACGGGACGAGCAGCGCGAGGATCGCGAGCCGGTAGTTCAATTCGTCTCGCAAGAGATTCCCGGCCTCCTGGCTGCCCTCCGGGAGGGCCGCGAGCGCCTCCTGCAGCCAGGCGATCTGGCGCCGGATCTCGTGCTCGACCTGCTCGGTAGCTCCCTCCATGGCACCCATCAAGGTAAGGACCCATCCGGGCAAGGAACGGACGGCCGCGGGTCATTGGCTCCCCATTGCGCGGTCGGTCCCGGCCCGGCATGATGCGAGCACCATGCTGCGCCGCGTCCTGCTCACGCTCTCCCTCTCGACGTTCGTGCTCGCCGCCGATCAGGCGACCAAGCACTGGGCCCTCCGCGCGCTCCAGCCGGCGGGCCACCGGGCGATTGAGGTCATTCCCGGCTGCTTCCATCTCTCGTACGCGGAGAACCGCAGCGCCGCCTTCGGGATCCTCGAGTTCCTTCCCCTGGAGTTGCGCCGCTATGTCCTCACCGGCTTTGCCGCCGCAGCCATCCTCGTGCTCCTGGGGCTCGTCCTCGCCGGCCGGATCCGGAGAAGCCCGACCGCGGCGGCGACCGGCCTCATCCTCGGCGGCGCCCTAGGGAACGTGGTCGATCGGATCCAGTTCGGCTACGTCGTCGACTTCATCGACTGGCACGCCGGCCGGGCCTACCACTGGCCGACATTCAACGTCGCGGACAGCGGCATCGTCATCGGCGTCTTCCTGCTCCTCTGGCTATCGTACCGGGACGACCGGCAGAAAGAGGCGGGGAAGCCGGCGGCTCCCGCCGAAGCCTGAGCGGCTGCTCACCCGATCTCGTCACCTGATTGTCACGAAGGTTTAACGAGGTCCGAACACGAGTCCGGTACTCTCGTCGGTCGTCCGGAGACTCCATGCGCCGCCTGCTCGTCTGCCTTGCCATCGCCGCCTGTACGAGAACGCCCCTGCCTTCCCGCGCCGTGCCCGCCGCTCCGAGCGCCACTCCAACGCTCGTGAATGGCGCCGGTTCGACGTTCGTCTTCCCGTTGCTCTCCAAGGTCTTCAGCGACTACGTCCGGGTGGATCCGCGCGTCCGCTTCAACTACCAGTCCATCGGTTCTGGGGCCGGCATCCGGCAGATCACCGACCGGACAGTCGATTTCGGCGCGTCCGACGCTCCACTCACCGACGAGCAACTCGCCAAGGCGCCGGACATTCTCCACCTCCCGATCGTCCTTGGCGCCGTCGCTGTCGCCTACAACCTGCCAAGCAAACCGGCGCTGCGGTTGACCCCCGACCTGCTCGCGGGCCTCTACCTCGGCGAGATCACGCGATGGAACGATCCCCGGATCGCCGCAGTGAACCCCGGGGTCTCCCTTCCCAGCCTCCCGGTCGCGGTCATCCACCGCGCCGACGGCAGTGGGACGACGGCCATCTTCACCGATTACCTCGCCAAGGTGAGCCCGACCTGGGCGCAGAAGGTCCGCCATGGGACTGCGGTCCGCTGGCCGGTGGGGATCGGCGGCAAGGGAAACGAGGGAGTCGCTGGTCAGCTCATGAGCTTGCCCGGCGCGGTCGGCTATGTCGAACTCGCTTACGCGGTCCAGAACAAGCTCCCCGTCGCGAGCCTAGCGAACCGCGCGGGCGAGTGGATCGCACCATCGGTCGCATCCACCACCGCCGCGGCCACCGGCGCGGCAGCCTCGATGCCCGATGACCTCCGGGTCTCGGTCACGGATCCCCCCGGTGTCGGCGCCTACCCGATTGCGGGTTTCACCGACATCCTCGTCTTCCGCGGGCAGACCGATCCGGTGAAGGGACCAGCGCTCGCCCGCTTCCTCTGGTGGGAGATCCACGACGGCCAGCGGGAGGCGGAGCCACTCCTGTATGCCCCACTGCCGCCCGCGGTCGTCGCGAAGGTCGCCGTCAAGATCCGCTCGATCACCCTCGCAGGAAAGCCGATCCTCGTGGGGCAGCCCGAATGATTCGCGAGCCCACGACCGCGACGCCCTATGCCGTGCCTGCCAGGCAAAGGGCTCACCAGCCCGATCAACGACCTGGGGGGCGTGCTGGCTCCTTCCCCTCGCGGGGGCTTCCCCCCTCCCGGCGATTGGAGAGAGGCTCTCACCCGCCCCCTCGCTCATCCCGGTGCTTGCCCTTCTCGGTTGCGATCTGGAACGCCTCGCTCCCCCGTCTCATCAACCCTTTAGGCTGATCGAATGGGGACGAGCCTTCCCGCGAGGCGCCGGCTGGCCCGACGTCGGCTGGAGAGGACCGGGGACACGCTCTATCGCGACGCGCTCGCCGCGTTCGGCATGAGCGTCGCGGCGGCGCTCGGCATCGTCGCCGCTGAGAGCGCGAAGCTCGCCGCCCCCGCCCTCCGGCGGTTCGGCATCGCGTTCGTCGGCTCGACGCAGTGGGACCCGACCGCAGACCGATTTGGGGCCCTGCCCTTCCTCGCCGGCACGGTCCTTACATCAGCGGAGGCGCTCGCCCTCGCCCTCCCAGTGGGGCTCGGCGCGGCCATCTTTCTATCGGAGATGGCGCCCGCCCGTCTGCGCGCGATGGTTCGCTTCCCGATCGAGATGCTCGCGGCCATCCCGAGCGTGATCGTCGGTCTCTGGGGCCTCTTCGTCCTCGCGCCGATCATGAGGACGCGGGTGGAGCCGCTCCTCGCGCGCACGGGCCTCCCAATCTTGTCCGGAACTCCGGTCGGCGTCGGCCTGCTCGCCGCCGGCGTCGTGCTCGCGGTGATGGTGCTTCCGACCCTCACCTCGCTCTCGCTCGATGTGGTCGGCGCGGTCGATCGGGCTCAACGGGAAGGGCTCTACGCGCTCGGCGCGACCCGCTGGGAGGTGATTCGCCGCGGGGTGCTGCCAGCGGCGAAAAGTGGCCTCTTCGGCGCGACGGTGCTCGCCCTGGGCCGCGCACTCGGCGAGACGATGGCCGTGGCGATGGTCGTCGGCAACAGCCCGGACATGCCGCACTCGCTGCTCGCCACCGGGGGGACGCTTGCTTCGGTGATCGCCAACGAGTTCACCGAGGCGGTCTCTGATTTGCACGAGGCGGCGCTCGCCGAGTTGGGTCTCGTGCTGCTCGCGCTGACGCTGCTCCTCTCGATCGGCGGTCGCCTTCTGTTGCGCCGGAGCGTCCGGTGACCCAGAGCCGCTGGGCGCGTCGGGCGGCGACCGACGCCGCGATGACCTGGCTTTGCGGCCTCGCCGTCGCGGTGACGTTGGTCCCACTCGTGAGCCTCCTCTGGATGGTCGTCGCCCGGGGCGCCTCGGCTCTGAGCTGGAGCTTCCTGACCTCGCTTCCCAAGCCGGTCGGAGAGGTCGGCGGCGGAGTGGGTAACGGCATCATCGGGTCGGCATTGCTGCTCGGGCTCGCGGCGACCATCGGCCTGCCGGTCGGGATCGGCGCGGGGCTCTTCCTCGCGGCGCGGGGGGACGGGACGGCCGGCCGCACCGTCCGGTTCCTCGCCGAGATCCTCGCGGGCGTGCCCTCCGTGGTCGCCGGACTCGCCGTCTACGCACTGCTCGTCCGGCCGATGCACCGCTTCTCCGCGCTCGCCGGCAGCCTCGCGCTCGCGATCCTCATGGTGCCAATGCTCGCGCGCGGGACCGAGGAGACGGTGCGGATGGTCCCCCGAGACCTGTTCGAAGCGTCGCTCGGGCTCGGCGTCGCCGAGTGGAAGAGCGGCCTCCTCATCGTCGCCCGCACGGCGGCGGGCGGGATCACCACGGCCGTGTGCCTCGCCCTGGCTCGGGCAGCCGGCGAGACCGCCCCGCTCCTGTTCACCGCCCTCGGAAACCAGTTCTGGAACCTTCGGCCCGACCAGCCTACCGCCTCGCTTCCGGTCCTGATATTCAACTATGCGGTGAGCCCGTACCCCGACTGGCAGAAACAGGCCTGGGGCGCGGCCCTACTGCTGCTGGTCCTAGTCGGGGTCTTGAACGCGGCGGCGCGCCTCGCGACCCGGGGGCGCTTCGCCGGAGGCGGTCGGTGACCGCTCCCTCCCGTCCCGTGGTCGGCGTCGCCGCCCTCTCCGCAGGCTTCGGCGACCGGACGGCCCTTCGCGACGTCTCGCTCGCCCTCGAGGCGCATGCGGTGACCGCGATCATCGGTCCGTCCGGTTGTGGGAAATCGACGCTCCTGCGTTGCCTGAACCGGATGCATGAGCTGGGCGCGGGCGCCTGGGTCCGCGGCCGCGTCACCCTCGACGGCGACGACCTGTACGGGCCGGACGTGGACGCCGTGCAGGTGCGGCGGCGGATTGGCATGGTCTTCCAGCGCCCCAACCCCTTCCCGACTCTCTCCATCCGTGACAACGTGGCCGCTGGGCTCGACCTGAACGGCTTCGCCCGCGCCGAGCGGGACGATCGAGTCGAGGCCGCCTTGAAGCAGGCGGCGCTCTGGAACGAGGTGGCCGATCGCTTGAACCGTAGCGCGCTCGCGCTCTCCGGCGGCCAGCAGCAGCGGCTGTGCATCGCCCGGGCGCTCGCCGTCGAGCCCGAGGTCCTGCTCATGGACGAGCCGGCGAGCGCGCTCGATCCGATCGCGACCGCGCGGGTCGAAGAGCTGATCCACGAACTGAAGGATCGGCTGACCCTCATCGTCGTGACCCACAACATGCAACAGGCAGCCCGCATCTCCACCCGGACCGCCTTCCTCTACATGGGGGAACTGGTGGAGTACGATCGCACCGAGGCGCTGTTCACGAATCCGAAGGAGCGCCGCACCGAGGATTACGTCACGGGGAAATTCGGATGACGACACATACCGACCGAGAGTACGAGGCCGACCTCCACCTCCTTCGCGAGCGGCTGCTCCTGATGGGGGGCATCGTCGAGGAGATGATCCGCGACGCCCTGACGGCCGCGATCGAGCGGGACGCGGCGCTCGCCCAGGCCGTCATTGACCGCGACCGCGAGGTCAACCGCGCCGAGGTCGAGATCGACCGCCTCTGCCTGAAGATCCTCGCCTTGCGCCAGCCAGCCGCCTCCGACCTTCGCTTCGTGACCTTCGCCCTGAAGGCGGTCACTGACGTGGAGCGGATTGGCGACCTCGCGGTCAACGTCGCCCAGCGCGCCTCCGAGCTCTCCGCGGAGCCGCCGCTGCCGCTGCCGCCCGCCGTCGCGCGGATGGCGGCGCTCGTGCAGACGATGCTCCACCAGGCGCTCGACGCCTTCGTACGTGGCGACGCCGACGCCGCGGGCGCGCTCGCGAGCCGCGACGACGAGGTCGACGCGCTCTACGTCGAGGTCTTCGGCCGGGAGTTGGACGCGATGCGCGATCCCGCCGTGATCCAGCGGGCGTTACGCCAGATCTTCCTTGCAAAAAACCTCGAACGGCTGGGGGATCACATCCAGAACCTCGCGGAGATGGTCATCTTCATGGCTCAGGGAAAGGACGTGCGCCACCCGCATAGCCGGGATCCGGAGCCCTGAATGGCGGCGCGAGTCCTCGTGGTCGACGACGAGAAGGACTTGCGGGCCCTGCTGGAGTACGCCCTCGGAGAGGCGGGCCTCTCGATCGGCGGCGCCGCGGGCGGACGGGAAGCGCTCGCGCGGATCGCGGAGGCGGCACCCGACCTCGTCGTCCTCGATCTCCTGCTGCCCGACATCCCTGGCCTCGACGTGCTCAAGGCCATCCGGCGCGACCGCCCGGCTCTGCCCGTCATTCTGCTGACCGCGAAAGGCGAGGAGATCGACCGGGTGCTCGGGCTGGAGCTGGGGGCGGACGACTACGTCGTCAAGCCGTTCAGCGTCCGGGAGCTGGTTCTGCGCGTCAAGGCCGTCCTCCGGCGAGGCGAGGCCCCGGAAGAGGCCGCGGAGACGCTGCGCCATCGCGATCTCATCGTGGACGGCCCCCGCCATCAGGTCACGGTCGGCGGCAAGGGCATCCCCCTGAGCCCCACCGAGTTTCGCCTGCTCACGACGCTCCTCGCGCGGCGCGGCCGCGTGCAGACGCGTTCGATGCTGCTCACCGAGGTCTGGGGGCTCTCGGGGGACCTCGACACCCGGACGGTCGACACCCATATCAAGCGGCTGCGCGAGAAGCTCGGCCCGGCCGGCGCTTATGTCGAGACCGTCGTCGGCTTCGGTTACCGCTTCCAAGAAGAAGAGGGGTAGCGCCTGCGCGGACGGGCCGCCGCGGTCGTGCCGTTACTGGCGGCCATCGCCGCCGTGGTCTGGCTCGACCCGAGGTGGGGCTCGCGGATCGGGCTGCTGGCGGTACTCTCGTTCGCCTGCTTCCTCGCGCTCCGGCTGGCCGCGATCCTCTTGCGAATCTCCCGGCTCGCCGACATGGCCGATGCGATCGCCGAGGGCCGCTCGCCGCCTCCGGGGGTGACCGCCGGCAACGACGAGGTCGGTCGAATCGCCAGGGCGCTGCGGGCGATTGCCGCCCGGACGGCCACGAACGAGACACGCGCCGGGACCGAGCGCGACCGTCTGACCGCGATTCTCCACGCGATGGTCGAGGGCGTCCTCGTCATCGACGCCCACCAGCGTGTCCTCCTAGCGAACCCCGCCGTCCGTGACCTCCTCTCGCTACCCGAGGAATCTGCAGGAGGCGGGGCACCCAGCGAGGGTGCCGGGCGCCTCCCAGATCACCCTTGGGGGGGCAGTCCCCCCGGGCGAGCAACGGAAGGGCCTGCGAATCCCCAGGCGCCTGCGCTCATCGAGGTGCAACGACTCCCCGCCCTCCACGCCTTGGCCGGACGCACGCTCGAAGGAGAGCGATGTTCCGAGGAGCTCTCGCTGCACGACGGCCGGCCGGTGCTGGTCCAGACCGCTCCCATCGAGGCGACCGGCGGCGTGCTCGTCTTTCACGACCTCTCAGAGCTGCGGCGTCTGGAAGCCGTGCGGCGCGACTTCGTCGCCAACGTGAGCCACGAGCTGCGGACCCCACTCGCCGCCATCCGCGGCTACTCGGAGACGCTCTCGAGCATGCTCGCGCCGGGTGGGCCGGCGAGCTCCAAGGCCGTGGAGTTCGCCGGGGTCATCCGGCGGCACGCCGAGCGACTCTCGCGGCTGCTCGACGATCTCCTGGAGCTGTCGCGCCTCGAAGGTGGCCGCCGGCGGCTCGCGCGCGATCGGGTCGATCTCGCCGCAGCGACCCACCAGGTCCTGGAACTCATCCGATCCGCGGCGGAGCGCCGCCACATCCGGACCGAGAACCTGATCGCGCCGGGGCGATACGTCCTCGCCGACCGCGACGCGGTCGAGGAGATCCTCGTGAACCTGCTGGACAACGCGGTCAAGTACGCTTCAGACGGTGGCCACGTGACGGTTGCCGCGTCGGCCCGCGGCGAGGTCGTTCGCGTCGAGGTCCGCGACGACGGTCCGGGCATCGAGCCGAGGCATCTCCCCCGCATCTTCGAGCGCTTCTATCGCGTGGACGTCGGCCGCTCGCGCGAGCAGGGCGGGACGGGGCTCGGGCTATCGATCGTCAGACATCTCGGCCAAGCCATGGGCGGCGGAGTGGGCGTGGTGAGCGAGGTCGGAAAAGGCTCGACTTTCTGGTTCGAGCTGCCCGCTGGATGACGCGGGTCTCCCATTCTCGGCGTACAGCGGAGAACCGTTCATGGCTCCGAAAGGCAAGCCCGATGAGGAGACCAGCCAAGCCAGGAAGCAGGGATGGCCTGCTTCGATCCCTGGTTGACGCCTCTGGTCTGCTGCTTCCGAGAATGCTCGTGCGGTACGAAGATTCTTGCAGGCTAGTAAGGGAAGGCGAGAGTCGATAGGGGGTGCAGGGGAAGCCAGGCTCCCCCTGCCAGAGGACCGCCGTGAGGCGGTCCGGACGCCGCAGCGGGGGGAGGCTTCCTGGCCGCGGCCGCTCTTTGGCCCCCGAGGGCCGCGCCGTGACGCGCAACTGTCACTCAAGTTCTGCTCGGAAGACAAACGGGGACGGTACAAGGGCGCTGTCCTGAACAGGAGGCCGCCTTGCCGACCGTCGCCATGCTTTCCCTTCTCACCTTCCTCGCCGTCCCCCCCGCCCCCGCATCTTCCGGCGGGTCCGATGAGACGTCCTCGAACCCGCCGGCCCAACCGGTGAAGCCCGGACTTCACCGGTCAAAGTTCACGCCCGAGCAGGTCGCACTGACGCAAGTACCTGCCGGACTGACCTTCCTGGCTGGCAAGTACGCGACGACGTTCTACGGCTTCATCGAAGCCGACTCGATCCACGACAGCACCCGCAGCTTCGTCGACCTCGCCGGCATGAACCCGATCGCGCGGCCCGGCACGCTCGGCGGCGACAACGGCCGGACGATGTTCGGTATCCGCAACAGCCGGTTCGGCTTCCACATCCAGGCCCCTGAGCTCGCGGGGATCGACCCGACCGGCTGGCTGGAGATGGATTTCCTGGGCAACCAGCCCGGCTCCCCGCCCAAGCAGAACGGCTTCGCCGAGGCGCCCTTCTGGAACAACCCCACCTTTCGCGTCCGCCATTTCCTCCTCAAGATGAACAACGACATCGTGACGCTAGCCTTTGGGCAAACGTGGGAGCTCGTCGGCTGGCAGGCCCAGTTCCAGCCGAACACGGTGGACATCCAGGGGGTGCCGGGCGAGCTGTACTCGCGGACCCCGCAGATCCGGGCGAGCCATGAGTTCCACCTGGGCGGGACCACCATCGAGGTCGCCGCCGCCGCCCTGCGGCCGCCGCAGATGGACGCGGTGATGCCCGACTTCCAGGGCGGCTTGAAGCTCTCGATCGACGGCTGGAAGGGCGTGCAGACCGTCGGCGCCACCGGAACGATGATCGCCCCGGCCGCCATCGGCCTGTCCGGCGGACTGCGCAAGTACGTGCTGCCGACCTCCACGGGCAGCGCCAGCGTGAACGGCTGGGTCGGCGCAGCGGACGTCATGATCCCGGTCATTCCCTCATCCACCCGCAAGGCGTGGACCCTGACCGTGCTCGGCGAAGTCGTCGACGGCTCGGGCGATGCAGACCTCTACACCGGCCTGAACGGCGGCATGGTGGTCGGGAGTCCGCTCGGCTACCCGGGGGGGGCGGCCGCGTACGCCAAGGTCGCGGACATCGACCCCGGCCTCGCCGGCTGGTCGAACGCGACCGGGAGCCTCATCACCCAGGATTGGGCAAGCCTGATGGTCTCGGCGCAGCTCTACCTCCCCCCCGAGGGGCGCCTCTGGCTCGCCGGCGCCTACTCGAACACCCTCTCGGACAACACCGGCGAGCTGGGCTCGGCCGCAAGCAGCTTCTGGCACGAGACCTGGTGGGACGCGAACCTCTTCTACGACGTGACCCCCGCCGTCCGGCTCGGCCTGGAATACGCGCAGTTCACCCAGACCTACGGCGACGGCGTCGTGGCCCCCGACCACCGCGTGCAGATGTCGGCGTTCTTCATCTTCTGATCGACGATCTCCGAGAACCTCGCCGCCCGCCCGGCGAAGGCGCCAAAGACCGTTCTGTCTCCCCGCGCACGAGTGTGATAAACCGCGCGCGTGGCGTGGTTCCAAAAGCAGGAGCGCGGGCCGCGGCCCGCCGCGCCGGGCGGGATCCCACCGTCGCAGCGGGCGCCCTCGCGCATGGAGGGGCTCTGGACGAAGTGCGAGGTCTGCGAGGAGATCCTCCACCGGCCGGATCTGGAGCAGGCCCAAAACGTCTGCCCCCGCTGCCAGCACCACCTGCCGCTGGCCGCGCGCGCGCGCCTCACGGCCGTCCTCGATCGCGACTCGTTCGAGGAGATGGACGGGGCGCTCGGACCGCTCGATCCCCTGACGTTCTCGGACAGCAAGCGTTACCGCGACCGGACGCGCGGGCTGCGCAAGGCGCTCGGCATGCCCGACGCCTTCGTCGCGGGCACCGGCCGCCTTGATGGCCACCCCGTCGCCGCCGGTGCGTTCGAGTTCGAGTTCATGGGGGGATCGATGGGGAGCGTCGTCGGGGAGAAGGTCACCCGGCTCATCGAGAAGGCCTTGGAGAAGGACGCAGCCCTCGTCCTCTTCTCGGCCTCGGGCGGGGCACGAATGCAGGAAGGGGTCTACTCGCTCATGCAGATGGCGAAGACCTCGGCGGCCCTGGCCCGCTTTCGCCGCGGGCGCCGCCCGTACGTCTCGGTGCTCTGCCATCCGACCACCGGCGGCGTCGCCGCGAGCTTTGCCTGGCTCGGGGACGTGATCCTCGCGGAGCCGCACGCGCTCATCGGCTTCGCGGGCCCGAGAGTCATTGAGCAGACGATCCGCCAGAAGCTGCCCGATGGGTTCCAGCGCTCGGAGTTCCTGCTCGAACACGGGATGATCGACGCGATCGTCCCGCGCGCGCAGCTCCGCGACAAGATCGCCCAGATCGTCGGGCTCCTCGGACCCTGACCGGTGGACCGGGAGGAGGCGCTCGCCTGGCTGGACGGTCTCGGCGCCGGTCGGATCGAGCTGGGGCTCTCGCGCATCTCGGCGCTGCTCGATCGGCTCGGGCGGCCCGACCGCGCTTACCCTGCGCTCCATGTCGCGGGGACGAATGGGAAGGGCTCGACCTGTGCCATGGCCGCCGCGACTCTCCAGGCGGCGGGCCTTCGCGTCGGCCTCTACACGTCGCCTCACCTCGTCGACTTCGAGGAGCGGATCGCGATCGGCGGTACGCCGATCACGGCCGACGCACTCGCCACGGCGGCCACCGCGGTCCGCAATGCGGCCGAGGGGATCCCGCTCACGTACTTCGAGGCGGGCACGGCCGTTGCGCTTCACGCCTTCCGGCAGGTGCGCGTGGACGTGGCGGTGCTCGAAACTGGCCTCGGCGGGCGCCTCGACGCGACGAACGCGGTGACCCCGGCCGCCTGCGCGATCACGACGCTCGGCCTGGACCACGTCGAACTGCTCGGACCCACGCTCGCCCACGTAGCCGGGGAGAAGGCGGGCATCCTCAAGCCCGGCGTCCCGTGCGTCGCCGCCGCATCCGCGCCCGAGGCGATCGCGACGGTCGAGCGAAAGGCGCGGGAGGTGGGGAGCCCGCTCCTCGTCGAGGGTCAGGACTTCACGTTCGCGGAGCGGACCTACCGCGGGCCGCGCTGGACCGTCTCCGGCGTCCAACTCGCGCTGCGCGGGCCGCACCAACTCCACAACGCGGCCGTCGCGATCGCCCTGCTCGAGGCGTCGGGTCTCCCGGTCGGGCCCGGCGCGGTCCGGGCTGGGCTCTCCGGCGTCCGCTGGCCTGGCCGGTTGGAGGCGATCGAGCGGCCGGAGGCGACGGTGGTCCTCGATGGGGCCCACAACCCGCAGGGAGCGGAGGCCCTGGCCGCCGCACTGCGCGCGCTCTGGCCCGGGAAGCAGCCCGTCTTCGTCTTCGGCGTCCTCGCGGACAAGGACGCGGGCTCCATGATGGCCGCGCTCTTCCCGCTCGCCGCGCGCGTTGTCCTCGTCCCCCCGAGGAGCCCGCGCGCGCGGGCGCCGGAGACGCTCGCGGAGGCCGCCCGGCCGTTCTGCCGGCAGGTCGTCACCCTGCCCGCGCTCGCGAGCGCGCTCGCGGACGCGCTTGCCCGTCCGGGAGCGGACCGGCTGGTCGTGGTCTGCGGCAGCCTCTACCTGTTGGGCGAGGCCCGCGGCCGGCTCCTGCACTGAGCCCGTCTCGGCGGTCGTCGCTCTCGCTTGCCCTTCTTGGCTGCGGTCTCGAATGCCTCGCGACGCCGTCCCGTTAGTCAGGCGGGCTAAGGGACACCGCCGTCTCGATCGACGTATACTGTCCCGGCCATGGCTCAAGCGGCACGCGAGCGGTCCGAATCGATCCGTCCAACCGTCGACGATGTCGACTTCAAGGCGCTCTATCGCAAGACGATCTACGAGGTCCGGACCGCCGACCACTGGAGCCTCGTCATCACCCGCTACCGGCCGGTGCCGCAACCGTTCCCGCAGCCCATCCTCGACGAGCCGATCCTGCTCGTCCACGGCTTCTCCCAGAACCGGCACACCTGGACGAGCGGCGAGTTCGTCAAGAACCTGCTCTTCTTCGGCGCGGACGTGCACATCCTGGAGCTGCGCGGCCACGGTAAGAGCAGCATCGCCTTGCAGCACGAGCGACACGAGCAAGGGGAGCGGCTCCCGGAGAACCTCGACTACCGCTGGGACATCGACGACTACTTCCTCTACGACCTCCCGGCGGCGGTCGATGGGGTGCGCCGGGTCACGCGGCGGCCGAAGATCTTCTACTGCGGCCACAGCATGGGAGGGATGCTCGGGTACGGCTACGCGGGCATCCACCACGACCTCGAGGGACTCGTCACCATCGGGTCGCCGTCGGACATCGGCCGCGGCTTCCTGTTGATGAAGCTCGTCTCCTTCCTTGCCCCCATCGTGTACGGCGTGGACGGGACGCTCGCGGCCCTGAACCTCCTCCGTGCCGCGTCATGGAGCGGCTCGCGCCTCGCCGGACGCGCGCTCGCCGGCGTCGGCGCCCGCGGCTTCGCGAGCCGTGTCTCTCCGTCCCCCGAGAGGCCGCGCCGGCTTCGCTTCCGTTACGTTCCGATGGACGATCTGCTCCGGCTCACCGAGCGGCTGTTGTCGGGGCGGGGCTACCGCCGCTACGAGGAGATGTCTCGGTTCGTGACGCTCCTCGCGAACCCCGAGCGGGTCACCGCCGCGGACATCCGCTGGCTCCTGCGGGAGGGCGGCGAGCGGGAGCCGCGCGCGGTGATCCTCGAGTTCGCGCGCTGGATCCGCAACGGCGAGCTGGTCTGCTACCGGACCGGCTACGACTTCAAGCGCAACTTTCCGAAGATCACGATCCCCGTCGCCATCATCTTTGGCGACCTCGATCGGTTGGCGAGCGTGGACAGCACCCGCGGCATCTACCGGGGCGCCCGCAGCGAGTACCTGCTCTGGCGGCCGGTCAAAGGCAACAGCCACCTGGAGCTGACGATGGGACACGACATCCGGCAGATCTGCTACGATATCAAGAACCTGATCCAGTTCGCGGTGGAGCACCGCGGCGTCCGTCCCAGCCTCCCCCGCCGCGAGTAGCGCGGGCTCATAGGTAGGATCGTGTAAGTCCTTGAAGTTCGATAGTTTTTTGACCTGCAGGGTTTTGGGGATGTGGCAGGAGGAGCCAACCGGTAGAGTGTTTGGTCGCCAGACACAGACACGCCGGAGGGCTCCCCATGCCAACCAGAACAGCATCGCATATTTCGACCGCGAGGAGGCGATTCAA
>JAKAPL010000050.1 GCA_021807105.1 Myxococcales bacterium
GGATCGGTCGAGGAGGGCGCGCGGTCGATCCATGGGGCGGCTCATTCGCCCGAGGAGAGGCGACAAACGACCGATCAGGGGGCGCACTCGACCAAGTAGACCGCGCACTCGAGCGAGGAGACCGTGCACTCGGCCGAGGAGACCGCGCACTCGACCAAAGAGACCGTGCACTCGACCAAGGAGACCGTGCACTCGACCAAGGAGACCGTGCACTCGGCCAAGTAGACCGTGCAATCGACCAAAGAGACGGTGCGATCGACCAAAGAGACGGTGCGATCGACCAAAGAGACCGTGCACTCGACCGAAGAGACCGCGCACTCGGCCAAGTAGACCTTGCACTCGACCGAAGAGACCGCGTGATCGACCAAAGAGACCTTGCACTCGGCCAAGTAGACCTTGCAATCGGCCGAGGAGACCTTGCAATCGGCCGAGGAGACCTTGCAATCGACAAATGAGACCTTGCAATCGACCAAAGAGACCGCGTGATCGACCGAAGAGACCGCACAATCGACAAATGAGAGCTTGCACTCGACCGAGGAGACCGCGTGATCGACCGATGAGAAGTTGCAACCGACCAAAGAGACCGCGTGATCGACCGATGAGAACTTGCAACCGACCAAAGAGACCGCGTGATCGACGATTTGTCGCGGCTGTTGGATCGTTTGTCTCGCGACATCGATCGATCGCGAGCTCTGATCGATCTCTTGTCGCCGCTCTTCGCGCGATCGAGAGCTGCCCTCGACCTTTCGTCGCGCGATCGGGCGCGATCGAGCGCGATGACGGATCGTTCATCGCGGCCGAAGGGTTCGATGTCGCGGCCAAGAGGCGCAAAGCGCGCGACGCGACACCGAACGCAGCCGCTCGTTGGCCAATCGCGGCTGATGATCGATCGGTCATCGTCCTGCACGGCATCGTCGGGCGCGACGAGAGATCGATCGCCGCGGCTCACGGGCCAATCGTTGCGCTCGAGAGTCCCGATACAGGCGACGCTTCGTCGATCGCGAGCGCCCTTCGCTCGTTCGCGCGCGTCGCTCGATCGGCCGTCGCGCGGCGCGGCATCGTCGCGCGCGGCGGGGGATCGGCCGCCGGCTCTCACATGTCGATTGCCGCGTTCGAGAGAGCCGAAGCGGAGGACTTTCCTCCGATCGCCTTCGATGGTCGATCCGATCGACCTCATCCTGGGCGGAGGCCGGCGGGACGCACGGACGGACAACCGGATTCGCGAGCAACGACGCAAAGGTACCCACGCGATCCCCGGGGGAGCGCGGTGGGGCGAGCGTCTTCTCCCCTGCCGCTCACCGCCGCGCGGCCCACCCGGCCGTCCGCTCATCCCGTTCGCCCCTCCGATGTCCGTCACCAGGGCCGAGACGAGATCGCGCGCAACCACCCGTAACCACGAGACGATTCGGATGTCCGTCCCCGCCTCCCCGTCCCCGTTTTCACCTCCCCGGAGAGCCAATAAAATCCCGCAGGGGGGCAAAGCCCCCCCTGCACCCCCTCTCAACCCCTCCCCTCCCCGCCGCCTACTGGCACTCGTTCAGCAGCACGCTCACCGTGGTGCCGCTACCCCCGCCATAGTTCGCCACCGCCAGGTCCGCCTTCCCGTCCCCGTTCAAGTCCCCGATCGCCACCGAATTGGGATTGATCCCCACCCCGTACGTCACCGCCGTCCCAAACACCCCGCTCCCCTCGTTCAGCAGCACGCTCACCGTGGTGCCGCCAAAGTTCGCCACTGCCAAGTCCGCCTTCCCGTCCCCGTTCAAGTCCCCGATCGCAACCGAAAAGGGCCCGCTCCCCACCCCGTACGTCACCGCCGTCCCAAACCTCCCGCTCCCCTCGTTCAGCAGCACGCTCACCGTGTTGTCGCCCGAGTTCGCCACCGCCAGGTCCGCCTTCCCGTCCCCGTTCAAGTCCCCGATCGCCACCGAATTGGGCCCGCTCCCCACCCCGTACGTCACCGCCGTCCCAAACCTCCCGCTCCCCTCGTTCAGCAGCACGCTCACCGTGGCGCTGCCCCCGTTCGCCACCGCCAGGTCCGCCTTCCCGTCCCCGTTCAAGTCCCCGATCGCCACCGATGCGGGCCCGCTCCCCACCCCGTACGTCACCGCCGTCCCGAACGTCCCGCTCCCCTCGTTCAGCAGCACGCTCACCGTGTCGCCGTTGCCCCCGCCCCAGTTCGCCACCGCCAGGTCCGCCTCCCCGTCCCCGTTCAAGTCCCCGATCGCCACCGACATGGGCCCGCTCCCCACCCCGTACGTCACCGCCGTCCCAAACGTCGGGCTCTCCCCCGCCGGACAGTACGGGGAGCAACTCCCTCCCTCACAGATCCAGCCGCCGTCCCCACACGCGACCCCGTTCGCCAGCGCTGCCGTCCACCCTGTCCCGTTCGCCGCCACGTTGCAGTAGCCGCAAACGTTCCCCGCCTCCATCCCCCCGTCCGCGTAGCCTATCCCCCCGATGTCGCACCCGCAGGCTCCACCCACGCACGCCTCCCCGCTCGGACACGCGTGGCCGCAGCCGCCACAATTCCCCGGGTCTGTCCACATGTCGCTGCACTGCCCCCCATCGCCGCAGTCGTGGCAGAACGCGCAGTCCGCGCTCGTCGCGCAGCTCGTCTTGCACGTGCTCGCCCCGCACGCGTAGCCGCCGCACGAGGCCGTCTTTGGCCCCGGGCACCCGCCGGCCGCGCAGTACGTCGCCAGCGTCTCCACGCCCCCGGCGCAGCTCCCCGCCCCGCACTCGCTCGCCGGATACTCGCACCCCCCATCCCCGGCGAAGCACGCGCTCGCCCCGCAGCCCCCGTCCGTCACGCACGCCCCCGCACAGCAGATCCCCCCCAGGCACTCCCCCGAACCGCACTCGGTATCCGACGTGCACCCCTGCCCCGGGCCGATGAACGGGAAGCATTGGCCAATTACCGGCGAGCAGTAGTTCCCCGGAGCGCACTGGGCGTCCGATCCGCAGCTCTCCCAGCAGGCCGTCGTCCCGTTGCAGCCGTAGGCGCCGCACCCCCCGCCGTCGGCCCCCGAACAGGTGAGCGCGCAGCCCCCGTTCACGCAGAGCTGCCCCGGCGCGCAGACGTGGTCGCAGCCCCCGCAGTTTCCCGGGTCGATCTCCCAGTTGACGCAGACGGCGCTCCCAGGACACGCATGGAGCCCCGCGGGGCAGACCGCGCCGCCATCGCTCCCCGCGTCGAGGCCGCCGTCGGAGAGGCCGCCGCCGGGGACGGACGGCGCGACGCAGCGCGCCTCCGCGTCGCAGACCAGCCCCGGCGGGCAGCGGCCGTCCGGACAGCGGAAGACCGCGGGCACCACCGGCGCCAGCGGGCAGCCGGCGAAGAGGAGCGCCCCGAGCACAAGGCCGATTCGCTGCCGCAGCGGCTTCTCCATGACTCCCTCCTCCACGGAAGTAGTAGATCAGATTCACGGGCTCCGGCGAAATATCCCGCCAGGCTCCTTCGTGAAGGACGATTTCTTATGCCCGACCGCGCCCCCCCGTCCACCCGGGCTTCCTCCCGGCGCTCGCCTCGTGCACCCGGTCGACCACCCGCCGCACGGTGTCGACCGGCGTCTCGGGCGTCAGGCCGTGACCGGTGTTGAAGAGGTGCGGCCCCCCCCGCGCCTCGGCCAGCACGCGATCGGTGGCCGCGAGGACGGCCCCCGGGTCGGCGAGGAGCACGGCGGGGTCGAGGTTGCCCTGCAGCGGGACGCCCCCGGCGAGCTCCCGCGCGCGGGAGAGGGAGATCCGCCAGTCGACGCCGAGCACGTCGCCGCCCGCCTTCGCGAGCAGAGGCAGGAGACCCGCGCCGTCGGCGGCGAAGTGGATCGCGGGGACGCCGGCGGCGCGGACGGCCTCGAAGACGGCCCGGCTGTGGGGCAGGACGTGGGCCTCGTAGTCGCCCGGGGCGAGGCAGCCGGCCCACGAGTCGAAGAGCTGCACGGCCTGCGCACCGGCCGCGATCTGCATCGCCAGGTACGCGGCGGTCGTCGCGGCGAGCTTCTCCATGAGCAGCCGGAAGAGCCCGGGCTCGTTCCACATGAGGAGCTTCGTGCGCGCGAAGCTCTCGCTCCGGCCCCCCTCGATGAGGTAGCTCGCGAGGGTGAAAGGCGCGCCCGCGAAGCCGATGAGCGCGACGCCCGCGGGGAGGTCGGCCGCGACGAGCCGGAGGGTCTCGCCCACGTAGCCGAGATCGCCCGGGTCCGCGACCCGCATCGCCTCGACCGCGGCCGCGTCGCGGACGGGCCGATCGATGACCGGACCCTCGCCGTCGGCGAAGTGGATCGGCGCGCCCATCGCGGGCAGGGGGAGGAGGATGTCGGCGAAGAGGATGGCGGCGTCGACGCCGAGGCGGCGGACGGGCTGGAGCGTGACCTCCGCCGCGATCTCCGGCGTGGTCGCCATCTCCAGGAAGCCGTGGCGGGCGCGGAGGGCGCGGTACTCGGGCAGGTAGCGGCCGGCCTGCCGCATGAACCAGACGGGCGTCGCGTCCACGGGGAGGCCGCGGCAGGCGCGCAGGAGACGGGCGTCGGGAGAGGGCACGGCGGTCGTCTACCGCGCGCCGGCGCGCCGCGCAAGGAGGCGCCCGGACCGCGGGTGCGGATGGGGTCCAGGTCCGTCGGGGACGGGTTCCCCGCGCGCTCGCGAGCGCCCCGCCCCTTCGCCGGAGCGCTCCTTCCAACGAGCCTTGCCCGCTGGTAGGGTTCACGCCGATGCGGATCGTCGACCGCCTGACGCGCGTGACCGACGCGCCGTGCTTCTCCTTCGAGCTGTTCCCGCCGAAGACCGAGGAGGGAGTCGCCGAGCTGTTCGCGGCCCTCGCGGAGCTCTCCCCCCTCGCGCCGGCGTACGTCTCGGTGACCTACGGCGCCGGCGGCGGGGGGCGCGACCGGACCCTCGGACTCGTCCGCCGCATCCAGGCGGAGACCGGCCTGCCGGTGATGGCGCACCTCGCCTGCCTGGGCCACTCCGAGGACGAGATCGCCGCGATCCTCGACGAGCTGGCCGAGGCGGGGGTCGAGAACCTCCTCGCGCTGCGCGGCGATCCGCCGCGCGGCGCGCCGCCGCCGGAGGGCTTCCACTACGCCTCCGAGCTCGTCCGCTTCGCCCGCCGGCGCGGCTACGACTTCTGCATCGGCGCCGCGGCCTACCCCGAGGGGCACATCGAGTGCGCCGACCGGAACCGGGACATGGCGCACCTGGTCGCGAAGGTCGAGCAGGGCGTGGACTTCCTCGTGACCCAGCTCTTCTTCGACAACGCCTTCTACTTCGACTTCGTCCGGCGGGCGCGCGAGCGGCGGCTGCGGGTGCCCGTGCTGCCGGGGCTGATGCCGATCACCAACGCGGCGCAGATCGATCGCTTCACCCGGCTGTGCGGCGCGACCGTGCCGATGCGGCTCGTGCTGGAGCTGGAGCGGCGGGCCGGCGACCTCGCCGCGGTCGAGGCGCTGGGGGTCGCGCACGCCGCCGAGCAGGCGTTCGATCTGATCGCCCGCGGCGCGCCCGGCATCCACTTCTTCACCCTGAACCGCTCCCGCGCCGTCCGGCGGATCCTCGAGGCGCTGCGCGAAAGGTACCCCATCGCGCCGGTCGACCTGTCCGCGGCCGCGAGGAGGGGGCAGTTGACCCAGGGCGGGCAGAACGGCTAGAGGGTCCCGCCGGTGAGGACGTTCTGGCGAGGAATTGGCGTTTCGGGCGGCCTGTGCGCCGCGCTCGCGGCCGCCGCCTGCTCCCCGAAGCGGGCGGCGGAGACGGTCGTGGCGAACGCACTCTCCGCCACCGGCGACACGTTCTCCTCGGACGATGATCCGGCGCTCGTCGAGGCGGCGATCCCGTTCGGCCTGAAGATGATGGAGGCGGTGATCGAGGACCTCCCGCGCCACCAGGGGCTGCTCCTGTCCGCGGCGAGCGGATTCACCGGCTATGCGTATGCCTTCGTCCAACCCGAGGCCGACGAGACGGAGGCGGCGCAGCCCGAGAAGTCGGCGGAGCTGCGCCTGCGGGCGCGCAAGCTCTTCCTCCGCGCGCGCGGCTACGGCCTGCGCGCGCTCGACGTGGCCCACCCGGGGATGAGCGCGGCGCTGCTCGGGAGCGCGGCCGGACCGCGCCAGGCGGCGCTCGCGCGGGCGGCGAAGCAGGACGTGCCGGCGATGTACTGGACCGGAGCGTCGTGGGGGGCGGCGATCGCCGACGGCAAGGACGACATCGCGCTCATCGGCACGCTGCCGGCGGTGACCGATCTGATGGTGCGCGCGCTCGCCCTCGACCCGGACTGGGGCGGCGGCAGCCTCCAGGAGTTCTTCGTCGCCTTCGACGCGGCCCGCGGGAGGAGGAAGGAGGCGGAGGAGCACTTCCGGCGCGCGCTCGCCCTCGACCACGGGACGCGCCTCTCGCTCTTCGTCTCCCACGCCGAGGGGATCCTCCTGCCCGAGCAGGACCGGGCGGCCTTCGTGGCCGAGCTCCGGAAGGTCCTCGCCTTCGACGTGGACGAGTCCCGGGCGCGCGCCGACCGGCTCGCGAACGTCCTCGCGCAGCGGCGGGCGCGCTGGCTGCTCTCCCGCCTCGACGAGCTGTTCCTCTAGCAGCCAGCAACCGGAGACCGCATGCGATTCTCGCTTCCCGCCCTGCTCGCCTTCCTCGCCCTCGCCTCGCCCGCCCGCGCCCTCGTCCGGGTGAAGCTCGGGACGCTCGCGCCGGAAGGATCGCCCTACCACCAGGCGCTGCTCGAGATGGCGGCGAAGTGGGCGGAGGTCTCCCACGGGCTCGTCAAGGTCATCATCTATCCGGGCGGCGTCGCGGGGAACGAGGGGGACATGGTGCGCAAGATCGGGGTGGGCCAGCTCCAGGCCGCCTCGCTCACCACCATCGGCCTGCACGACGTGACGCCGGAGCCGCAGGCGCTCGACGTGCCCGGCCTCATCCGGAGCGAGGCGGAGCTGGACTACGTGCTCGATCAGGTGCGCGGCCGGTTCGAGCGGACGCTCGAGAGCAAGGGGTTCGTCGTCACGGCGTGGGCGAGCGTGGGGATGGTCCGCTTCTTCACGACCTTCCCCATGACGACGCCCGCGGACGCGGCGAAGGCGAAGGTCTGGTCGTGGCAGGGCGACCCGGCCGCGGCGGAGGGCTGGAGGAGCGCGGGGTTCACCCCGGTCGTTCTCTCCTCGACCGACATCGTCACGGCGCTCCAGACGGGCATGATCAACGCCGTCTCCGAACCACCGCTCTATGCCTTCGCCTCGCGCCTCTTCGACAAGGCGAACCACATGCTCGACTACGACTGGAGCCTGCTCGTCGGGGCCACCGTGGTCGCGAAGCCGACCTGGGACCGGATCCCCCCCGACATCCAGCAGAAGCTCCTCGCCGTGTCGGCGCAGTACAGCCACGACGTCTCCGAGAAGGTCCGGCAGATGAACGTCGACTCGATCGCGCAGATGAAGCAGCAGGGGCTCATGATCGACGAGCCCGCGGACCCCGCGGCGTGGCAGGCGCTCGCCCACAAGACGTGGTCGTCGATCCGCGGCAAGGTCGTCCCGGCGGACCTCTTCGACCAGATCGTCCGGCTGGTCGACGAGTACCGCGCGCGCCGCTGAAGCGGCTGGGCGGCCGTTCACGGGTCGGCTCCGCGTTTCCCGCGCAAGATGCTCCTTCACGGAGGCCATGAAACCAGCCAATGAGTCTCCGATCCCCGTGTCCATCTTCTGGGTTCCTCATGGGCATGGCCTCCCCAGAGCCGTGACCGGTGACGAAGACGGAGGCAGGCGAGGTTGACGGGGACCCTTCCGGCTCCTATACAAACGGAGGCCCCATGACACCGGCGAGCGCGCCAGTCCTGAAGGCGGTCCGGGAGGGCCTCTCTCCTTACGCGACCGCGACGCTGCCGACGGTGCGCGGGACGTTCGACATCCTCGTCTTTCGGGATCCGGTGGGGCCGGTGGAGCACGTGGCCATGGTCCTGGGTGCGGTGCGGGGGAGAGACGGCGTGCCCGTCCGCGTCCACTCCGAATGTCTGACGGGCGAGGTCCTCGGGAGCTTGCGCTGCGACTGCCGCTTCCAGCTCGACTGGGCGCTCGACCGGATCGCCGAGGCCGGCTCCGGCGTCCTCGTCTACTTGCGGCAGGAGGGGCGCGGCATCGGCCTGGGCAACAAGATCCGGGCGTATGCCTTGCAGGCGCGCGGACTGGACACGTTCGAGGCGAACCGCCGGCTCGGCTTCCCCGAGGACCAGCGCGAGTATGGGTTCGCGGCGAGGATCCTCGAGGCGCTGGGCGTGGGGACGATCGACCTCCTCACGAACAACCCCCACAAGATCGAGGAGCTCACCGCGGCCGGCGTCCGGATCCGCGCGCGGATCCCCGTGCCCTCGCCGGTGACGCCGCACAACAGGTCCTACCTCACGGCGAAGCGGCGGCGCGGCGGCCACCTCCTCGATCTCTAGCCGAGGCGCGCGGCGATCTCCGTGTGGAGATCGAGCCCCCGCTCGGTGAGGAACAGGCGCGGGCCGTCGAGGATCACGAGCCCGCCGAGCGAGGCGGCCGTCGCCCGCAGCCCGTCCACCCGCCCCCGGCCGAACTCGCGCGCGAGCGCCTCGAGGTCGATCCCGCGGCACAGCCGCAGGCCGAGGAAGACCCGCTCGGTCCAGCGGGTCGCCTCGTCGAGCGGCTCGCTCGTGCCCGGGGGAAGACCGCCCGCCTCGACCGAGGCGAGATAGGCGGCGACGCTCCGGCCGTTCTCGTAGCGACGGGACCGGGTCGCGCCCGACGCGCCGGGACCGAGCCCGAGGTACGGCCGCCCCTCCCAATAGCCCAGGTTGTGGACGCTGAAGGCGCCGCTCCGGGCGAAGTTCGAGATCTCGTAGCGCGCGAAGCCACGCTCGGCGAGCGCGACGCGCAAGGCGTGGCCCTGCTCCGCCTGCGCGTCGGCGTCCGGCGCGGCGTAGCGACCGTCGCGCGCGGCGCGGGCGAGCGGCGTCTCCACGACCAGCTCGTCGAGGGTGAGCGCGTACGCGGAGACGTGGTGGACGCCCAGAGCCGCGGCCCGCCGCGCGTCGTTCGCCGCCGTGTCCGCCTCCTCGCCCGCGGCGCCGTACATGAGGTCGACCGCGACCGACGGGAAGCCGAGGGCGAGCGACGTCTCGATCGCGACGGGCGCGCCGCGGCTGCGCCGGCCGCGTCCGAGCGACTTGAGGACCGCAGGCTGGAAGGACTGGACACCCCACGAGATCCGGTTGACGCCGAGGTCGAGGAGCGCCCGTAGGATCTCCGGCGCGTGATCCTCGGGGTTGGCCTCCAGCGTCACCTCGATGCCCGAGGGCCGGCCGATGGCCCGCTCGATGGCGCAAAGGACCGTCGCGATGCCGGCCGGGGCCCAGAGCGACGGGGTCCCGCCGCCGAAGAAGATGCTCCGCACGGGGCCGTGAAGGGCGAACTCCTCCGCGCGCCGGGAAAGCTCCGCCGCGACGGCCGCCGCGTAACGCGCCTGGGGGATCTCGCGGGGCGCCTCGACCGCGAAGTCGCAGTACGGGCAGATCGAGCGGCAGAACGGGAAGTGGACGTAGACGCCGAGGCCGCCGTCCGTCCCGGCGGTCGCCACCGCCGCTCAGGCGCCGCCGTCGCCCGAGGAGAGCGGCGGGCAGGCGCCGCCGTCGGGAACGACGCAGAATTGCGGAACGCAGACCTGAAAGCCCTGATCCGCGTAGCAGCAGGCGCCCGCGCCGCAGGCGTCGTTGCTCGCGCAGCCGAGCTGGATGCAGTAGGGCCCGCCCTGGGTCGCCGAGAGATCGACCGCGCAGGAGAGGCCGTAGGCGCCGCACTGACCACCGCCGGCAGAGCAGTACGCCCCGACATGCTGAGCGTTGCCGGTCCAGCCCGGACCCGGCGTGCAGCTCCCGAGGTAGTCGCCGGCATCCGAGGAGCCTCCGCCACCCGCCGGTCCGGCGCTGCCCCCCCCATCGACGGCCGCGTTGCCGCGGGTCCCGGCGTCGGGCCCGGCGTCGGGCTGCGAAGAACCCCCGCCGCAAGCCGCGACGAGGGCGAAGGCGAAGGCCAGGAGGGTCGTCCGGATCGTCATGCCGCGCAATAGAACAGAAACCCTTTCCCCCGTCCAGAAGAATCTCCGGGCCCGCGCCCCTACCGCCAGTGGATCTCGATCGTCTCGGTCTGCTCGGGGGATTCGGCGTCGGCCGTGCGCGCCCGGAGCTTCGCCAGCTCGGCCTGGAGCAGCTCGTTCTCCGCCCGGAGCGTCTTCACCTCATCCGCGGACCCGGAGGCGAGCTTCGCGCGCAGCCCCTTCAGCTCCGTCGCCATGTCCGTGAGCCGCACCCGCAACGACGCGGCCTCGCGGTCACCCTCCCCTGCCTTCGCCGGCCCGCCGCGCCGGAGCGCGGCCAGCTCCTTCTCCTTCTCCTCGACCGTCCGGGAGAGGCTCGCGGCCTGCCCCGCCGCGTCCGCCGCCTTCTCCTTCTCCCGGGCGGCCGCGAGCTGCTTGTCGCGCTCGCGCAGTGCCTGTTCCAGCGGCGCCACCTTCGCCGCCACCGCCGCGAGCTGCCGCGCCTTCCGCTCCGTGGCGGCGAGCAGCCGCTCCTGCTCGGCCACCCGCGCCTCGAGCTGGGCGATCTGCGCGGGCTCGCTCCCCCTCTCCGCGAGCGACGCCTGGAGGGTCCGCGCCTGGTCGCGCAGGCCGTCCGCCTCTCCAGCCTGGGCCGCGAGTTCCGCCTCGAGCTGCGCCGCCCGGGCCTCAGCCGCCGCGAGCCGCTCCTGCGACGCGGCCTCCGCCTGCTCGTGCGCCTCGATCTGCCCGCGCAGCTCGGCCGCCTCGGCCTGCCGCTCCGCCCCCTCGGCCGCCGCCGCCTCCAGCCGCCCTTCGAGATCCGCCCGCCCGGCCTCGGCACTCGCCAGCTCGGCCGCCACCGCGTCGCGCGCCTCTTCCACCGCCCGCAGCGCGGCGGCGTTCTCGCGATCCCGCGCGGCGATCTGCTCCTCGCGTTCAGCGAGCTCCGCGCGCGCCGTCTCGGCCGCCCCCTCCGCCTCGGCCGCCCGCCGCTGTTCGCCCTCCAGCGCCTCCTGCCGCCGCGCGAGCGCCGCCGCCGTCTCTTGAAGCTTCTCTTCGAGCCTCGCCACCTCCTCGCGCGTGCCGGCCAGACGCCCTTCCGTCTCTTCGGCCCCGGCCCGCAGGGAGGCGAGATCCGAGGCGAGCTGCTCCGCCCGCTCGGCCTCCGCCGCGCGCGCCTGCCGCGCCGCCGAAAGCTCCTCCTCCGCCGCCGCGGACCGGGCGCGCTCCTGCGCGAGGTCCCGCGAGAGAGCCTCGATCTCCGCCTTCGCGCGGGTCAGCTCCTCCGCGGCGGACGACGCCGCCGCCTCGGCCGCCGCGAGCGCCTCGCCGAGCCGCGCGACCTCGGCCTCGGCCGCCTGGCGCGCCCCCGCCTCCCGCTCGAGCTCCACCGCGGCCTGCCGCGCCTCCTGCTCCCTGGCCTCGCGCGCGCCGTCGGCTCCCGCGATCCGCGCCGCCGCCTCCTTCTCGGCCTGCTGCCGGTCGCGCATCGCGTCGGCCACCATCTGCGAGAGGCTCTCCCCGCGCGCCTCGGCGCCGGTCAGGGCGGCGAGCGTCTGCTCGTGCTCTGCCTGGAGCCGCGTCCGCTCGGCCCTCTCGCGGGCGAGGGACTCCTCGGCCTCGTCCTTGCCCGCGAGCGCCTGGGCGAGGCCGCGCCGCAGATCCGAGGCTTCCCGCGCGCGCGCGTCGCGGCTCGCGACCAGCGCGTCCCAGGCCGTCCGGACGCGCGCCACCAGCTCCTCGCGGGCCTTGAGCCGCTCGCGGAAGAACGCGACCTTCTCATCGGGCGACGCGCCGAGCGGGAGGCGCGGCTCCGGCGTCGCCTCGACGAACGGGTTCGCCAGGGGCTCCGCGGCCGCGCCGGGACTCGTCGCCTCGACCGGCTCCTCCCCGGTCGCCGCGCCCGGGCCCAGCAGGCCGAAGACCGCCGCGACGACCTCTTCGTCTCCCGCCCCCGGTGGCGCATACGCGCTCGCCGGCGTCTTGCCCCGGCGGTGCGCTTCCATCGCCGCCGCCTCGGCCGCGCCGGCCGCGATCACCGTCGGGATCTCGGCGAGCACCGCGTCTCGCCGCAGCCGGTTGCAGAGCGTGAAGGCGCTCATGTCCGGGAGGCGCGAGCCGATCACTAGGAGGTCGGGCCGCCGGCCGCGCGCGCGGGTGAGCGCGCGCTCGCCGTCCGGCGCGGCGGCGGCGGCATAGCCCCGCGCCTCGAGGGCGCGCACGAGAGACTCGGCGCGTGCTGGATCTCCTTCGACGACGAGAACGTTCTTCAGGCCGGTGTCTCCCGCGCGAGGACCTCCCATCACTCTACCACGAACACGGGCAGGCACCACGGGCGGGCCTCTAGCCGGTTGCCGATGGCGCAGGGGGCTATGAATGGGCTGAATGAATCCCTCCCGTCACCGGACCGGAGATTCCTTACACCCGCTCCCTCTCCGCGTCTCTAAGGGGGTTGTCGCCCGGGAACCCGAGATCGACCGATGGCCCGGGTGGTCGCTCGCGCGGTCGAGGCGCTCCGGGCGGGCGGCGTCGCCGCCTCCCTGACCGGGATGAACTACGGGCTGGCGGCCCTGGGGAACTGACGCGGGCTATTCCCGCTCCGGGTACAAGGGCAGCGAGATCTCCACCGCCGTCCCGGCCTCGGCCCGGCTCTCAACCCGGATCTCTCCTCCGTGCTGCCGGACGATTCCGTAGGCGATGGTGAGCCCGAGACCGAGCCCTTCGCCGGGGGGACGGGTGGTGAAGAATGGCTCGAAGATCAGATCGCGGTCCTGGGGCGGGATGCCCGGCCCGAGGTCCTCGACCCGCAGCAGCGCCCGTCCCTTCCTCGCCCGGCTCGACAGGCGCACCGGGATCCCCGTGGGGCTGAACTGCGTCGCGTTGCGCACGACCTGGTAGAAGGCCTCGTCGAGCCCCTGGGGGTGGCCGAAGATGGGCAGCGGATGGCGCTCGTTCCACTCCACGGGGTGCGGCTCGGCCGACTCCTCCCGCAGCCGGCCGACCGCCCGTTCGAGCGAGTCGGTCGCGTCGACGACCATCGGTTCTCCGGTTCGCTCGGTTGCCAGGCTGCGCAGCGCCCGGACAATCCCCGCCACCCGCTGCGCGCCGACCAGGGCCTCCGCGACCCGCTCGGGCCCGTCGGCCGCGAGCAGGCGCAACGCCTCGAGCTGCGGGGCGGCGCGGAAGCGCGAGAGCAGCTCGATGGCCCCCTGCTCCGCCCCGTCCCGCAGCAGCACCAGGACGCGGTCGAGCCCTCGGACGAGGATCTCCAGCCGCTCGATGTCGTGGCCGAGGCTCGACAGGTTCGCGATGAGGAAGGAGAGAGGGTTGTTGATCTCGTGCGCGGCGCCGGCGGCGAGCCGTCCCACCGCGGCCATCCGCTCCTGGGCCTTCAACGCGGCCGCCGCGGCGCGGTCGAAGGTCACGTCCCGGTGGCGCACGATCCAGCCGTTTCCCGAGCCCGCGAACGGGAAGACGGAGACCTCGTAGGTGCGCCCCCCCGCCGCGACGTCCGCCTTCGCCGCGGCCGTGGGAGGCGGGTCGGAGGCGATCGGACAACCCGCGCACGGCGTCGCGCTCCCGGCGATCAGCTCGTGGCAGCGCCGGCCCGGGAGCTGCTGCAGCGGCAGGTTCCCGAGGAGGGCGAGCGCGCGGTTTCCCCGGCGGATGACGAAGCCGTCCTGGAGCGAGATCGGATCGTCGATGGCGTCGACCGTCTGCTCCCATTCCGTCTTGGCCCGGAGGACGGCCTGGAGGAGCGCGGTCTCGGAAACCGCCGGCGGCGCGGGGCCTCCCGCCCCCGCGGGAGCGGGAAGGACGGGAAGTGGGTGTCCGCTCGCCACTCAAGTCACCCGGCGCCCCAGGGTGGTGGAGAACTGCCGGAGCAGCTCCTCGTCGTCGATCACCACCGCCCCCGCGCTGTCGCGGTTCACCGTGCTGATGCCGGGGTTCTCGGCCTCGAGCGCGCGGATGAAGTCCGACTGCCGCTTCACGGTGGCGAGCAGCCGGCGGTTCTCGCGCTCGAGCAGGAGCCGATCGAACCCGAGCCGGACGGCGATCTGCAGCTCGGTCTGGTCCCACGGCTTCGTCAGGAAGCGGTAGATCTCGCCCTCGTTGATGGCCGAGATGGCCATCTCGAGATCCGCGTATCCGGTCAAGATGATCCGCAGGGTGTCGGGCCAGTCCTGCCGCACCTTGCGCATCAGCTCCAGCCCCGTCATCGCGGGCATCATGTGGTCGGAGATCACCAGATCCGCCGGGTCCTGGGCGAGCAGGTCGAGAGCCTCCTTCCCGCTCCCCGCCTGCCGGATCTCGTAACCGTCGGCGCGAAGGGCACGCACGAGCGCCTTGCGGACGTTCTCCTCGTCATCCACGATCAGCAGTGACTTGCGTTCCATAGGTGTGGACTCCTCAGGGAGGGCAGGTGGGCCGCCGCCTTCCGGAACACGCGAAGCGTATGCCAGTCCCGCTCGCGTCGCAACCACCCGCAGATGCCCACGAGGTAAACCAGATCGGCTCGGCCACCGGTGGGTCCTCCCGGACCCATTGGGTCGAAAGAACCCTACCCTCCGTGCGCGTGGGTCGTCCGTTCGTGTACGATGGCCTCGTGGCCGTCCCACGCCCGAGCGCCGTGCCCCCTCCTCCCCACGAGGAGCGGGCCGGGCCTCCCATCGAGGTGCTCATCGTCGACGACGAGCCTCTCGTGCTCAAGGCGCTCGAACGGTCGCTGCGGCCGGAGGGGTTCGCAGTTCGGCCGGCGGCCGGCGCCAGCGCGGCGCTCGCGGCGCTCGACCCCGCGATCTCGGTCGTGGTCAGCGACTATCGGATGCCCGGGATGGACGGCGTCGCCTTCCTCGCGGAGGTCGCCCGCCGCCAGCCGGAGACGCGGCGCGTCCTGCTCACCGGTCAGGCCGATCTCCACGCGCTCGCGGACGCGATCAACCAGGGCGCGGTCCACCGTCTCTTCTTCAAGCCTTGGGAGCCGCGGGATCTCGTGACGGCGCTGCGGGAGGAGGGCCGCCAGGCCGCGCTCGCCGGCGACGCCGCGGAGCTGCGGCGGGTCGCCGACCGGAGGACGCACGAGCTGGAGCTGGCCCGGCGCCTCCTGCGCGTGCAGCGCCTCGCGGCGGTCGGGCAGCTCGCCGCCGGCCTCGCCCACGAGCTCAACAACCCGCTCAGTGCGATCCTCGCCTTCTCGCAGCTCCTCCTGCGCGACGGGAAGCTCTCCGCCGACGACCTCGACGCCGTCCAGGTCATCGAGCGCGCAGCCCAACGCTGCAAGCGGGTGGTCGCCGCGGTGGCCAAGTTCGGGGTCCCGGTCAACGCCGCCCCCGGCGAGGTGGTGCTCGACGAGATGGCCGGCGAGACGCTCGATCTCCTCGGGCCGGAGCTTCGCGCCGCCGCCGCGGAGGTCGTCACGACCTTCGAGGCGCCGCCCCTCCGCGTCTGGGGCTCCTTCCCGGATCTCCAGCAGATCACGGGCGCCTTCCTGCGCAACGCGCTCGAGGCCGCCAGCCCCGGCGACCCGCCCCGGATCTCCGTCTCGACCTTCGGCCGGGGCGAGACGGCCTGCCTGTCGGTCGCCGACGCCGGCCCGGGCATCGCGGCCGAGGTGCGCGACCGCGTCTTCGACCCCTTCTTCACCACCAGGTCGGAGGCCGGAGCGGCGGGCCTCGGCCTCACCATCGCCGAGCGGATCGCCGAGACCCACGGCGGGCAGATCGAGATCGTCTCCGAACCGGGGAGCGGCACGACCGCGACCCTCGTCCTCCCCCGCTGGACGGGGCCCTGACCCATGACCGAGCTTCCTGCCCTGCCGCCGCCGGAGCCCGACCCGGCGGACGGCCGCCCCCGCCTCCTCATCGTCGACGACGACGAGGGGATCCTCCGCGCCCTGGAGTCCCTCTTCCGCCGCGCGGGCCATCGGGTCGCCTGCGTCCAGGACCCGACCCTCGCGGCGGGCGTCCTCGAAGAGGAGTCGCCCGACGTGGTCCTCTGCGACCTCCGAATGCCGCGCCTCTCCGGCCTCGACCTCCTCGTGGAGCTCAAGGCGAAGAGGCCCGGGACCGAGGTGATCCTGATGACCGCGTACGCGGACGTCCGGGCGGCGGTCGAGGCGGTCAAGCGCGGCGCTTACGACTTCCTCGTCAAGCCCTTCGAGGACATCTCGGTCGTCGAGCTCGCGGTCGCGCGGGCCGCGGAGCGAAAGAAGCTGCGCGAGGACCATCGGGCGCTCTCGGCGCGGGTCGAGGCCCTGGAGGCGTTCGAGGGGCTCGTCGGAGAGAGCCCGCGGATGACCGCCATCTATCAGATGGTCGAGACCGTCGCCCGCTCCGATGCGACCGTGCTGCTCGGCGGCGAGAGCGGCACGGGCAAGGAGCTGGTCGCGCGCGCGATCCACCTCCGCTCGGAGCGGCGGGCGCAGCCGTTCCTCGCGGTCAACTGCTCCGCGCTGCCGGCCGGCCTGCTCGAATCCGAGCTGTTCGGCCACGTCAAGGGCGCGTTCACCGGGGCGGTCTGCGCCAAGAAGGGGCTCTTCGAGGCGGCCGACCATGGGACGCTCTTCCTCGACGAGGTCGCCGACCTCCCGCCCCCCGCGCAGGTCCAGCTCCTGCGCGTCCTCCAAGAGGGAGAGGTCCGGCGTGTCGGCGGGAACGACATCGTGCGCGTCGACGTGCGGGTCGTCGCCGCGACGAACACCGACCTCGAAGAGGCCCGGGCCCGGGGAAACTTCCGCGAAGACCTCTACTACCGCCTCGCGGTGATCACCCTCAAGCTGCCTCCCCTGCGCGAGCGCGTGGAGGACATCCCGCTGCTCGTCCATCATTTTCTCGCCCGCGCCGCGGCCCGCGCGAGGAAGCCGCCCCCGGAGCTTGCCGACGACGTCCTCCCCGCCTTGCGCCGCTACCCCTGGCCCGGCAACGTCCGCGAGCTGGAGAACGCCATCGAGCGGGCGGTCATCCTCGCCCGCGGGCCGATCGGCGTCGCGGACCTGCCGCCGCACGTCGCCCGGCCACCCGGCAAGATCGCGCCCGAGGTCGAGGTCCTCTCCGATCTGCCGTACCTGGAGGCCCGGCGGAGCGCGATGCACGCCTTCGAGCTGCGCTACCTGGGCGCGCTGCTGCGCAAGGCCGCGGGCAACGTCTCGGAGGCCGCCCGCCTCGCGGGGATGGACCGGTCGAACCTGCGCCGCCTCCTGCGGCAGCATGGAATCGACGCCACGGGCTCGGGGCAGACGCTCCGCCGGCCGGATGGGGCGTAACCCCTCCCGCTCCCGAGCACCGGTCCCGAGCCCCCGGTGCCCGATGAGGTTCAGGGACTCGGGAGCAGGCGCGGGAGCGTCGGGAGCGGGTTAGACCTCCAGCCCCGTCGTCACCGGAACAGCGCTTCGACGTAGCCGTGGGGATCGAAGGGCCGGAGGTCCGCGATGGCCTCCCCGACGCCGACATACCGGATCGGGATCTTCAACTCCCCGCAGATCGCGACGACGACGCCACCCTTCGCGGTCCCGTCGAGCTTGGTCAGCGCGATGCCGGTCACGGCGAGGGCCTCGTTGAACTGCCTCGCCTGCGCGAGCGCGTTCTGCCCGTTCGTGGAATCGAGCACGAGGAGGATCTCGTGGGGCGCGCCTTCCTGCGCCTTCGCGAGCACCCGCTTGACCTTCTTCAACTCCTCCATGAGCGGGGCCTGGGTGTGGAGCCTCCCGGCCGTGTCGACGATGGCGTAGCCCGCGCCGATCTCCTTGGCCCGCTTGACCGAATCGAAGGCGACCGCACCCGGATCGCTCCCCTCGGCGCCCCGCACGAGCTGCGCCCCGGCGCGCTCCGCCCAGATCTCGAGCTGCTCGGTCGCGGCCGCCCGGAAGGTGTCGGCGGCGCCGAGCACGACCTTCTGGCCGCGGGCCGCGAGCTTCGCGGCGAGCTTGCCGATGGTCGTGGTCTTCCCGGCACCGTTGACGCCCACGACCATCCAGACCACGGGCCCCGCCGCTGGCTCGCCGATCCCGCCGTCCGGGAGGCCGACGATCCGCTCCACCTCGCGGCGCATCGCCGCCTTGATCTTCTCCTCGTCCGACAGCTCCTTTCGGGCGAGGCCATCGCGGGCGACCTCCAGGAGCCGGGTCGCGGTCTTGACGCCGATGTCCGCGGACAGGAGCGCCTCCTCCAGGCTTGCGAGGACGTCGGCGTCGAGCGCCTTGCCGCCCCCGAAGAGCCCCTGCATCCGTCCCATCAGTCCCGCCCGCGTCTTGGCGAGACCGTCGGCGAGCGATCGACCCGCCTCCGCCTGGACGCGCCGCTGCCTCTCGGCCTCCTCCTCGGCCTTCCGCTTCTCCTCCTCCTCGGCCTTGCGGCTCGCCTCCGCCGCCTCGCGGGCGAGCCGCTCCTCCTCGGCCTTGCGCCGCTCCTCCTTCTCCCTCGCCTCCTCGGCCTTGCGCGCCCGGTACGCCTCCTTGCGCCGGGCCTCCTCCTCCTCCTTGAGCCGCTTCCTCTCCTCCGGCGAAAGGGCCGACGCCGGAGGCGCCGGCGCCTCGGCCTTCGGCTTCGGCGGCGCGGGGGGCGGCCTCGGCGGCGGGGCGGGGGGCGGCGCCGGCTTCTTCTCGACGGGCGGCGGGAGCGCGGCCCGGGTGGATCGCCACGCGAGGAGGTAGAGCAGGCCCGCGACGGCGAGGAGGACGGCGACGGCGATCAGAACCGCCTCGTTCTCTCTCCAGAACGAGGGTGGAGGGGTGGCGGCGAGGAAGAGGTGGAAGGAGTTCATGGTCGAGGGCGCCGCACGTATATGCGCCTTTCCCGCGGATGACAATCGGGTGATCCGTACCCTAATCCGTCCGTAAGAAGCGATCCCCCCGTGCGAGGCGCGGCCCTGGCCGGCGAGAAGAGTGCCGATCCCCGGCTTTGCTCTTGGCCCCGGAAGTCGATGCGCCCTTCTCGACGGCTCAGGGCCGCGCTGGGACCCTTGGGTCCCACCCTCGACATCCGTTATAGTCCCGGCGCCTTCTCCTCCAACGCCTCTCTCTCCAACGAGGGCCGCCCTCCCGATGATCGCACCCGAGCCTCCGACCGACCCCTCTCCCTCCCTCGGGCTCCCCGGCTTCACCTTCGCCGACCTCTACCGGACCGACCGCCTCCCCGCGCTGACCGAAGCATTCCACGCCTCCTTGCGCGCGGCCGATCCCGCGCTCGCCGGCCGCTTCGACGCGTACCGGAAGGGCGAGCGCGGCGAAGGCCCCCCCCATGGCCTCTCCCGCCCGCAGATCTCGCAGCTCCTCATCGAAGTCGCCGGCCACCTCTCGCGCTTTCTCGCCCGGCTCTTCCGGATCGAGCCCGAGGTCGAACGGCTGCGCGCGGCGGCCATCGCCGAGCGGCCCCGCTTCGACCTCCGGCGCGACTTCATGGCGCGGCGGGTCTTTCGCAAGGGGGCGAAGGATCGGCCCTCCGCGGACGAGCTCCCCGACCTCGACCGGCGGGCGCGCGCGCTCCTCGCGCAGGTCTCTCCCGCCGGGGCCGCCGCCGCGGACGACGAGCGGGACTTCGCCGAGGCGGTCCGCCGGCTCTCCGAGAGGAACGACCAGGCGGGCCTCGGCCTGCTCGAGCGCTACACGTTCGCGCGCCTCCAGAATCCCGCCGAGGAGGCGAAGCTCCACGGCTGGATCTCGTTGCGCCTGCCGAAGCCGGTCGATCCCGCCGCCCTGGTCGAGCTGGTCCCGGACCCGTCGCTGCCGGGCGCGTTCGTCGGCCCGGCCGCCACTCGCCGGCGGCGGGACGGCTTCAAGCTCACCGACCACCGCGGCGCCCCGCTCGAGGTCCTCGCCGAGGCCGACTACTGCCTCTACTGCCACGAGCGGGAGAAGGACTCCTGCTCCCGGGGTTTCGCGGAGGCGGGCGGCCGCTTCCGCGCGAACCCGCTCGGCGTCACCCTCTCCGGCTGCCCGCTCGAGGAGCGGATCGGCGAGATGCACCGGCTCAAGGTGGACGGGGACTCCCTCGGCGCGCTGGCCATGGTCTGCCTGGACAACCCGATGCTGCCCGGCACCGGCCACCGGATCTGCAACGACTGCATGAAGGCCTGCATCTTCCAGAAGCAGGACCCGGTGAACATCCCGCAGATCGAGACCCTCGTCCTGACCGAGGTCCTCCACCTCCCCTGGGGTTATGAGATCTACGGCCTCCTCACGCGCTGGAACCCGCTCGACGCCAAGCGCCCGCACGCGCTGCCGTACAACGGCAAGAACATCCTCGTGATCGGCATGGGGCCCGCCGGCTACACCCTCGCCCACCATCTGCTCAACGAGGGCTTCGGCGTCGTCGGCGTGGACGGGCTCAAGATCGAGCCGCTGCCGCCCTCGCTCGCCGCCGCCCCCGGCGAGCCGCCCCCGCCGATCCGCGACTTCGCGAGCCTCGAACGAGAGCTGGACCAGCGCGTCCTCGCCGGCTTCGGCGGCGTCTCCGAGTATGGGATCACCGTCCGCTGGGACAAGAACTTCCTGACGGTGCTCTACCTGACTTTGGCCCGGCGCGAGCGCTTCCGCCTCTACGGCGGCGTCCGCTTCGGCGGCACGCTCACCCTGGAGGACGCCTTCGATCTCGGCTTTCACCACGTGGCCTTTGCCTCCGGCGCCGGGCGGCCGACGCTGGTCGGGATGAAAAACAACCTGCTGCGCGGCGTACGCAAGGCGAGCGACTTCCTGATGGCGCTCCAGCTCACCGGCGCCGGCAAGTGGGAGTCGATGGCGAACCTCCAGGTCGCCCTGCCCGCGCTGGTCATCGGCGGCGGGCTCACCGCCATCGACACGGCGACGGAGCTCGCCGCGTACTACCCGTACCAGGCCGAGAAGGTCCTCGGCCGCTGGGAGGCGCTCTCGCGCGAGAAGCCGGAGGCCGAGCTGCGCCGCGCCTTCCCGCCCGAGGAGCTCGCCACGCTCGACGAGCTGCTCTCGCACGGCCGGCAGGTGCGGCGGGAGCGCGAGCGGGCCAGGGCGGCCGGCGAGGCCCCGGACTTCGCGAAGCTCGTCGCCGCCTGGGGCGGCGTGCAGATCGCCTACCGGCGCGCGCTGCGGGATTCGCCCGCCTACCGGCTCAACCACGAGGAGATCCTCAAGGGCTTCGAGGAGGGGATCCGCTTCATCGAGAAGCTCGCGCCCATCGAGATCGTCCCCGGGCCGACCGGGGCCGTGAAGTCGGTCCGCTTCGAGCGGCAGGTCGAGAAGGACGGCAGGCTCGCCGGCAACGGGGAGATCGTCGAGCTGCCCGCGCGGACGGTCTGCGTCGCCGCCGGCACCTCCCCCAACATCACCTACGAGGAGGAGCGGCCGGGCAGCGTCGAGCTCGACCGGAAGCGCCACTTCTTCCAGCTCCACCGCGCCGAGTACCCGACCGGCTGGCCCGGCGGGGAGGGCGAGCCGACCTTCGTCGCGGTCCCGGAGGAGCTGACCTCCCTCCCCAAGAGCCGGCCCGGCTTCTTCACCTCCCACGCCGGCCCGCGCGGCCAGCGGGTGAGCTTCTACGGCGACAACCATCCGGCTTACGCGGGCAGCGTCGTCAAGGCCATGGCCTCCGCCCGGGACGGCTACCGCGAGATCACCCGCCTCTTCGCCCGCGACCTCGCCTCCCTGCGCCCCGAGGATCAGCCGCTGCGCGACGCGCGCTTTTCCGCCCTCGCCGCCCGCCTCGACGACGGGCTCCTCGCGCGGGTGGAGCGGGTCGAGCGGCTGACCCCGACCATCGTCGAGGTCGTCGTCCGCGCGCCGTTCGCCGCCCGCCGGTTCCAGCCGGGCCAGTTCTACCGGCTCCAAAACTACGAGACCCGCGCGGAGAGGGTGGACGGGACCCTCCTCGCCATGGAGGGACTCGCCCTGACCGGGGCGTGGACCGACCCCGGGAGAGGACTGCTCGCCCTCATCGTCCTGGAGATGGGCGGCAGCTCGCGCCTCGTCGCCGCGCTGAAGCCGGGTGAGCCGGTGGTCGTGATGGGGCCGACCGGCGCGCCCACCCACATCCCGAAGGGCGAGGACGTCCTCCTGTGCGGCGGCGGCCTCGGCAACGCCGTCCTCTTCTCCATCGCCCGCGCCCTGCGCGCGAACGGCAACCGCGTCCTCTACTTCGCCGGCTACAAGCGCGCCGAAGACCTCTTCAAGCGCGACGAGATCGAGGCGGCGACCGACCAGATCGTCTGGAGCGTGGACGCGGGGACGCCCATCCCGGCGCGCCGGCCCCAGGATCGGAGCTTCGCCGGCAACATCGTGGAGGCCCTGGCCGCCTTCGGGCGGGGCGAGCTGGGCGAGCGCGTCGTGCCCCTGGCGGGCGTGCGCCGGATCATCGCCATCGGCAGCGACCGGATGATGGCCGCGGTCGCCGAGGCCCGCCACGGCCTGCTCGCACCGTTGCTCTCGTCGCACGAGGCGATCGGGTCGATCAACTCGCCGATGCAGTGCATGATGAAGCAGATCTGCGCCCAGTGCCTCGCGCGCCACGTAGATCCGCGGACGGGCAAGGAGTTCTTCGTCTTCTCCTGTTTCAACCAGGACCAGCCGCTCGACCGGGTCGACTTCCATCACCTGCGCGAGCGTCTCTCCCAGAACGGCGTCCTCGAGAAGGTGACGAACGCCTGGCTCGACCACCTGCTGCGGCAGCGTCCCGATCTCAAGAGGGTCTAGGAGGCTCGCGTGAAATGGCTGCCTGCTGCGAAGGCCGATCCCTTCGCTCGCGACGGGCGGCCTCGTCGCTTCGCTGCAAAACGACCTGCAAAGAGTACGTTTGACGCGGTTCACTCCTCGGGCGCCCGTCTCGGCTTAGGCGCTCTCGCGAGGAGGGGCTCTGTGCGGGTTCCTTCGATCGCTCCGGAGCACGGGCATCGGGAGCGGGGACAGCTCCTGCCGCGCGCGGTCTCCCGCGACCTCGTCCGAGATCCTGAGCCGGGGAGAGCCCGGTGGCGAAAGTCGCCGGCTCGGGGTAGATGGAGGGGATGAAACGCACGCTCGGAAACGGCCTGACCGCCATCGTCGTCCCGGACCACGCCGCGCCGGTCGCGGCCATCCAGGTCTGGGTCCGCGTCGGGTCAGCGGACGAACGGGAGGACGAGGCGGGGCTCGCCCATCTGCACGAGCACATGCTCTTCAAAGGCACCGATCGCCGCGCGACCGGCGAGATCGCCCGCGACGTGGAGGCGCACGGCGGGGACATCAACGCCTGGACCTCGCACGACGAGACCGTCTACCACCTGGTGCTCGCCTCGCGCTTCCTGCCGGAAGGGCTCGACATCCTCGCCGACGCGATCCACCACTCCGCCTTCGACCCGCAGGAGCTCGCCCGCGAGACCGAGGTCGTCGTCGAGGAGATCCGCCGCGGCCGGGACATCCCCGCCCGACGCCTCTCCGAGGATCTGTTCGCCCTGACCTACGCCCGCCACCCGTACGGCCGGCCGGTCATCGGAACCGAGGAGTCGGTGCGCGGCTTCACCCGGGAGAAGATCCTCGCCTTCTACCGGCGCCACTACGTCCCCTCGCGCATGACGGTCGTCCTCGTCGGCGACTTCGACGAGGAGGCGGCGAGCGCGGCGATCGAGCGGCTCTTCGGCGGCGAGCCGCGCGAGGCCGCTCCGGCGGAGGCCCGGACCGCCGAGCCTCCCCAGGCGACCCCGCGCGTGCGGCTCTTCGAGAGCGACGTCCGCGAGGCCCACCTGGCGCTCGCATGGCACACGCCGGCGGTCCGCCACGAGGACCTCCCCGCGCTCGACCTGCTCTCCTCGCTGCTCGGCCTGGGCGACAGCTCGCGGTTCGCCCTGCGCATCACCCGGGCGAAGCTCGCGACCGAGGCTTACGCCTACACCTACGTCTCCCGCGATCCGGGGATGCTCGCCGCCGGCCTGACGGTCGCCGGCGGGCAGGGCACCGAGGCGCTCCGGACGCTGCTGCGCGAGATCCAGAGGGTGCGCGAGGAACCCGCGCCCGCCGGGGAGATCGCGACCCTGAAGCGGCAGGCCGAGGCCGAGGCCATCTGGGAGCGCGAGACGGTCCAGGGCCACGCCCGCAGGCTCGGCCACTTCCAGACCATCGCGGGGGGGACCGAGTTCGAGGAGGAGTACCAGGCCCGCGTCCAGGCGGTGACCGCCGAGGAGATCCGATCCGCCGCCGAGCGCTTCCTGACGGTCGAAGGGCTGAGCCTCGCCGGGCTCCTGCCGCAAGGCTTCCCGCTCGGCGAGGACGAGGCGCTGGGCCTCGCGGAGGAGGCGCTCCGGCCGCCCCGGCGGACGGCGCCCGCCTCGGCCGAGCCGGCGCCGGCGATTCGGCCGGCGCGCGCCTGGGTCGCCGGGGCGGGTCCCGAGCCGCTGCGCCGGGTGCCGCTCGCCGGGGACACGACCTTGCTGCTCGCCCGGGATGCCTCCGTCCCGGTCATCGCGTTGCGCGCGGTCTGGCCGGGGGGAGTACGCTGGGAATCCGAGGCCGACAACGGCGCCGGCAACCTGCTCGCGCGGCTCCTGCCCCTCGGCGCGGGCGGGAAGGACGCGGAGGAGATCGCGCGCGCGATCGACGGCATGGCGGGGTCGCTGGAGGGCGTCGCGGGCCGCAACAGCTTCGGCCTGCAATCCGCCTTCCTCTCCCGCTTCGCCGGGGAGGGGCTCTCCCTCTTCCTCGACTGCCTGCTCCGTCCGGACCTCCCGGAGGCGGAGATCGAGAAGGAACGGGCGTTCGTCCTGCAGGAGATCGCGGCCCGTGACGACCACCCCTCGGGCGTCGCCTTTGACCTCTTCGCCCGGACGCTCTGGAAGCGCCACCCATACCGGCTCACCACGATCGGCGAGGCGACCTCCGTCGCCGCGCTCACGCGCGCCCGCCTGCTCGCGCACCGGCGGGAGATCGCCGCGCGCGCGCCGTTGACGCTCGCGGTCGCGGGCGACTTCGACCCGGACGTGGTGATCTCCGCGGTGCGGGCGGCCCTCCCCGAGCGATCGCGCGCGCCAGCGTCCGCCGTCCCGGCCGAACCCCCGCCGGAGGAGCCGAGGCGCGCCGAGAGGACGCTCGCGAAGGCCCAGGCCCACCTGGTCGTCGGCTTCCAGGGCGCGCGGCTCGCGGATCCAGAGCGCTACACGCTCGAGGTGCTGTCGAGCGTGCTCTCCGGACAAGGCGGACGGCTGTTCATCGAGCTGCGGGATCGGCGCTCGATGGCCTACTCGATCGGGAGCACCAGCGTCGAGGGAGTGGATCCGGGCTACTTCGCGGTCTACCTGGGCACGGGGCCGGAGAAGGTCGGCGCCGCGCTCGCGGCCGTGCGCGAGCAGCTCGCCCGGGTGCGGGAGGAGGCCATCCCCGAAGCCGAGCTCTCGCGCGCCCGCGCCTACCTGATCGGCACGCACGCGATCGCGCTGCAGCGACGGTCGGCGACGGCCGCGGCGATCGCCTTCAACCACGCCTACGGACTCGGCGCGGACGCGCACCTGCACTATGCCGAGCGGATCGAGGCCGTGACCAGCGAGGCCGTCCGGGCGGCCGCCGGCCGCTTCCTCGACCCGCGCGGCGAGGTGGTCGCGATCGTTGGTCCGGGGCGAGCGTAGCCCGTTGTCCCGCTGTCTCGTCGCGCAGGTCGCGGCCGGAGAGGTGGAGGCCGCGGCGGGTCTGCTGCACCTCTGGGGCGCCTCCGGCGTCGAGATTCGCGACGGGAGCGGGCTGCCGCCGCCGGGCGCGGCGGCGGTCGCATCCGGCCGCGCCGAGCTGCGCGCCTGGTTCTCCGGGGAGGCGGAGGCCGCGCGCGCGGGCGAGGCGCTCGCGGCGCGGCTCTCGGCCGCTCTGCGCGTCGAGCCGGTCGAGGACGAGGTCTGGGCGGAGAGCTGGAAACGCCACTTCCACCCGCTTTCGATCGGCCGCTTCCACGTCGCGCCGCCGTGGGATTCGAAGGCGCCGCCGGGGCGAATCCCGATTGTCCTCGAGCCTGGGCTCGCGTTCGGGACCGGCTCGCACGCGACCACCGCGCTCTGCCTGCGCGCGCTCGGGACGCTGCTCGCCCGGGAGCCGGGCGCGAGCGTGCTCGACGTGGGCACGGGGTCCGGGATCCTCGCGATCGCCGCGGCCCTCGGAGGAGCCGGGCGCGTCGCCGGAAGCGACGTGGATCCGGTGGCGCTCCGGGTCGCGCGCGAGGGGGCCGAGCGCAACGGCGTCGGCGCCGCGATCGAGCTGGTCCCCGCCGGAGAGGAGCCGGACGGGCCGTTTCAGATCGTCGTGGCCAATATCCTGGCGAACACGCTCATCGATCTAGCCCCGCGGCTCTCCGGACGGCTCGCGGCCGGAGGAACGCTCTTGCTCTCCGGCTTGCTTCATGACCAGGGACCGGCGGTCGCGAAGGCGTTCGCGGGCCTGCACGCCGCGCCGCCGGAGATCGAGGCGGGTTGGTGCCTCTTGACATTCCGCCGCCCGGGCTGACAAAGAGCTTGTGAATTAATCCCCGGACCGAGCCAGGCCGTCGAGGCGGTCCTTTAGATGCTAGGCAGATGCGAGACGCGGCAACGAGGCATACTCACTGGAGTATGCCGCAGTTGACGGATCCCCATCTTCGATGGGGCCCCAGAAGCAGATGGGACCGGATCGGCGGTCTGGCGACGGGAGGGGATTGATTCACAGGCTCACAGGAGCATAACCGCTCGCCGCGTCGAGACGGCGATGCCCATACGGGAGGCAGGGTGCAGGGCTCGTTGCCTCTGTCCCTGGGCGCCGGGCTTCCCCACGAGGTTCTCCGCGGGGAACGCGGACGGGTCCCGTGAACGGTTCCATGGAGGAGTGAGGAGATGCCGAAATCCGAGGACGGCGAGAAGCCCCGCAGGAGCTGGCGGGAGATCGATCGGTCCCGCGACCGCAGCGGACGGAGCCGCACGTCGGCCGACCGAGAGCGGGAGCGGTTCGAGAAGACCACCGCCTACAGCCGCTACAAGGCGAACCTCGATCGGGTGTTCTCGGGGGGCGAGCTCTCCGACGCGCTGCGCGAGCGGCTCGACCCCACGGGCAAGGGCAAGGCCCGCGACGCGGCGCTCAAGCGGATCCGGGAGGCCGACGATCCCCGCGCCTTCGCCGAGGCCATCGAGGCCCTCCTCGCCGAGCACGAGTTCCCCGACGATCCGTACCTGCTCGACCGCTCCCTCGATCACCCGAAGCCCGCCGTGGTCCTCCGGGCGATCGGCCGCCTGGGCGCGCTCGCCGACGAGGGTAAGCTCGGCAAGCCGCCCGCGAGCCTGCGCCAGCGGCTCGCGAGCCTGGAGCTGACGGCCGACGATCCCGAGGTCCAGGAGAAGGCGACCGCGCTCGCGAAGAAGCTGTTCGGGTAGGCCGGTTCGCCCGCGGCGGGCGATCTCTTTTCCCCGCCAGGCCGGAGGGGTCGATCACCCCTGCGTCGGCTCGTCCACGAGCGCCTCGGCGACGGCCTTGGCGAGCGCCTCGCCGCTCGGAACGATTCCGAGGACGCGCGCCGCCTCGAGCAGGGCCCGATGGAAGTCCGCGGCGCTCGAAAACCGGCCGTCGGGGGTTCGGGCCATGGCCCGCCCGACGAGGGTCCGCAGCGGCTCCGCGATCGCGCCGTCGAGCGACTCCACGCGCGCCTCCTTGACGCGGAGCAGGATCTCGTAGGCGGCCGCGCCGAGGAAGGCCGGCCGGCCGGCGAGGCACTCATACAGGACGCTGCCGGCGGAGAAGATGTCGGACCGGGGATCGATCGGGCCCCCGACGATCTGCTCGGGGGACATGTAGGCCGGAGTGCCAGCGAGCGCCCCTTCCTCGCTGGGCGGCCCGGGGTGGAGGGAGGCCTCGGCCACCCCGAAGTCGGTCAGCTTCGCGACGCCGGCCCGGTCGATCAGGACGTTACCGGGGGTCACGTCCCGGTGGATCACCGTCACCGCGGTGTCGCCGAGCCGGGAGCGGTGGACGTAGTCCAGCGCGCCGAGCAGGCCGGTCATCACCCGCAGCACCGCGGGGAGGGGCAGCGGGATCCCGATCGCGCGGCGCGCGTTGAGCAGGCCGTGGAGCGACACGCCGTCGATCCATTCCTGGACCATGAAGAGGTCGGGGCCCTTCCGGAAGAGCTTGTGGGTCTGGACGATGTTCGGGTGGCGCAGCTTGACGCAGAGCTTGGCCTCACCGATGAATCGGGCGACGAAGCCCGGATGATCACGAAACTGCTGCCGCAGCCGCTTCAGCACGAGGGGTGGGCCGCCGGCCAGGGGTTCGGCGCGATAGACCTCGGCCATTCCGCCCGTGGCCAGGCGGCCGACCAGCCGGTATTCGCCGATTTGAACGGGGAACGTCTCGGCCATCCGGGGATCGAACCTACCGCGCCGGGAGCGACGGCGCCAGCCGCGGGGCGTAGAATACCAGCCTCCGTTCATCGTCGGAGCAACCGTGATCCGGAGAACCGCGAGCGGGGGAATCATCGCGCTCTGCGCCCTCTGTTCCGCGGGCGCTCGGGCACAGCTCTACGACCGGGAGCTTCCCGACGATTCCCCGACGACGAAGGCTCCCGGCGACGGCATCCCGGACCCGCCGAAGCACGATCCAGCGCCGCCGCCGGCCGCGCTGCCGGCCCCGCCCGAGCACGGGCCCGACTGGAGCGAGAAGGCGGCGGCGCACGCCGCACGGGCGAGCATCCCCCCGGTCGGGCAGTGGGTCTATACCGATCTGCTGGGATGGCTCTGGGCGCCTCGCGGCCGCGAGTACGTGGACTATCCGGCCTCCGGCCTCCCCCACACGTACGTCTACCTCGCCCTGGGGGGCTGGAAATGGATCATCGCCCCGTGGGTGTCGGGCGGATGGTGGCCCTACGACCACCGCCCGTACGCCGGAGCGGCGAGCGCGGGCGTCTCCCCGGGCAGCGCCGATGCCCGGGCGGCCGCCCTGGCGCAATGGGCGCGAACGAGGCGGGAGGGCTCCGCCCGCCGCGCCTCCTCCCGGGGGCGGCGCGGGCAGAACCCCGACGACTACTTCGACGACGACCCCTTCGGCGACGACGACCCGAACGCCTTCAGCTTCGGCGACAGCTCCGCCCTGGGTGCGCCGCCCTGGACGCCCTGGGGGGCGTCACCCTG
>JAKAPL010000051.1 GCA_021807105.1 Myxococcales bacterium
CCCACAGCCCCGGCGGCGGATGGACAGTTCGCCCTTCTTCAGGCAGAACCTAACCCAACATCACGCGTGGACCCGGGGGGGGAATGCATCTGAGAAGCGGGGGTCCCAAGCACGTGAGAGCCGACAGGTGGCAGTCGCCACCGCCGATCCCGGTGGTTTCGCAAGCATGCACGAGCTGACCGGGATTGCCGGGTCAAGCCGCGGGAAATTTCGGACATTTTACCCGAGAGACGGTCAGGACTTCATGAACGCCCTCGACACAGCCTTCGTGCACTCCACCACCCTGGGCGTCGAAGGTTCCCCCGCCCGCGCGGGGATAGACCGCGCGACGCGCTTGGAGAGGGTCTCGAACTGATCGTGGCTGTTCTTCCACGCGAGCAGGGTGCCCTGCAGCGCCGCGGTGGACGAGACGCCGGCGAGGGTCATGAGCGAGCGCATCTCGCGCGCGGCCTTCTCCTTGGCGAGCTTCTCCTTCGACAGCTTCTTGAGCTTCTCCGACAGGGTCTTCATCATCGAGGTCTCCTCGTGCTCCCAGGGCGCCTTCGCGCCCCACTCGTGGTAGTGCTTCTCGAGGCGCGCCTTCACGGCGCTCGCATCGTCGATGTCGGCGCCCCCGCGGCCGCCCTGACGCCCCGCCTGCTCGTCACGAGGCGCCCGTTCTCGACGTCGTGGTGGGGCAGCTTGTAGCCGCCGAAGTCGTCCGCGTTGCGCGGGTCGTACCAGGCGAAGCCCTCGCGCTACTTCGCCCAATCGACCTTTTCCTGCTCCGGACCGCCGGCCCAGTGCCCGAGCCGTCCCTCGGCCGCGGAGCCGTCCCGGGTCCCGTCGACCACGGGCGCCGCGCGAAAAGCCACCGCGGAGGCCGCGACGAGCGGCCTCATCTGCTTCGTGGCCGGCAGGTTCGTGAGCGCCACGTTGGCGAGCTGCTGGATATGGCCCCGCTTGTCGTAGTCGAACGCCGGCGAGAAGTAGCCGTACTCCGAGGAGGCGAGCATCCGCGCCGCCTCGGGCGTCCACTTCACGTCGGTCGCCCAGAGGCCATCGTCACGGATCTGCGGCACGAACCAACCCGCGGCCTTGGCCTGCCCCGGCAGGATGGGATCGACCGCGAGGTGGTCGTAGTCGATCATCAGCTCGTTGCCCTGCGAGAGGAACGCTTCGAGGAGCCCGGCAGCGTCGTCCTCGTCGAAGGAGAACGTTCCCTTCGAGGTCGCGACCTTGCCGAAGGGGAAGATCCGGAACTCGGTCGGCGGCTTCTTCTCGGCGCCGGCGAGCGGCACCTCGAGCGAGAGCTTGACGATGTCCGGTGACGGGGTCATGATCTCCTTCGAGGTGACGCACAATCCGCTCGGCCGGGCCTGGGTTCCCGGCGGCCGAGTGGGCGCCCCGGGTTCCAGGTTCCCGTTCGGGCCACGAGAGCCGCCCTGCCTCTGGCGGCTCTCATCTTTTTGGCCAGAGCCGGTATCCACGCCGCTGGCGCTCGATGGCCTTGGGATCCTCGGCCTCGACCAGCGTCACCGCGCTCCAGCCACCCTTTCGCCAGACGCCCACCAGCCAGATGTTCCTTCCGCGCTCGTCGACGTACCGCTTCAGGTAGCGCTTCCGCAGCTCGATAGGCCCATGGGCCGTTCGCCTTCCCGGTACGAGCCAGATCTCGTCCGGCTCCCGGACGATGTCGAGGGCCAGACCCAGGAACCGCTCTCGGCCGTCGCCGGCAACTCCGACGTGCGGGCGTAGCAGTTCGGCCGAGAGGATCACCCGGCTGCCGGTCGGGTCCCGGACGATGATGTTGTCGCCGCCCCACGCCTGGCGTCGCGCCCTCTCGAATGCTTCCGGTCCCACCGCAACTTCGCGCGGCAAGAGCGGTCCCGTCGGATGCGAGGGCAGATCTCCGAGATCGCGAGGCGCCGGCAACCCCCGAAGGGGTGCCCACTTCGAGCCCCTCTCCGCAATGAGGCTCTTTGCCCAGGCACCGGCCCAGTCGCCCAGCGCCGGCGTCCGGCCGAAGCCGCCCTGCGACGCCGGGCCCGCGGCGCCCGCCGTCTCGCCGCCGTAGCCCTTGGCTTCGTCCGCCGTGAGCGCCATCACGTCGCTGCGGCAGCAGAAGTGCAGCGGCGGCCAGTTCTCGCGCCACCACGGGTCGTCGGCCCTCTTCACCGTCCCGTGCTTCGGGCGCTGCGGGTCGAACTGCCTTTGTTGATGAGGAAAGCAGAAAGAGCCCATTCCTGGGTTCGGGCCTTGGGGAGCGGGAGCGATATCTCGTCGAGCGGGCACACTCGCTCGCCGGGGAATCGCGGTCGCTCGCCGGGGAATCGCGATCACCCGCCGGGTGATCGCGATCGCTCGTCGGGTGATCGCGATCACCCGCCGGGTAATCGCGATCACCCGCCGGGTAATCGCGATCACCCGCGGGGGAATCGCGATCACCCGAGGGGGAATCGCGATCGCTCGCGGGGGAATCGCGATCACCCGTGGGGGAATCGCGATCACCCGCGCCGAGGGGCGCCGTGGGGGCGCTCCGGGAACCCCCCGCGGGGTTCTTCGTCCACGATCGAGACGGGCGTACGAAACCCGCCTACCCCACCCTCGCGCTCGCCCTCGTGATTTCGCGGACTTGCGGCTGGCAGCGGTGATGCGTTCTCGGAGAACCATGGGCCGGGCGGTCCCAACCAACCCGCCGCCGCGGGACCTCCCCGCGGTGCAGAGACGAAAGGACAAACACCCCATGGCAAGCAAGACTAAGCCCGTCTTATTCACGGTCCGGCTGCTGCGGCGTCCGATCCCGCGCCTGCCGAAGGGGGGACTTGCCACCCCTACAACGACATGGGGGGTGTGCTCGCTCCGTACCTCCTCGCGGGGGGCTTGCCACCCTCCAAACGACTTCGTGGGGAGGTGCTTTACGCGACGCCTCGTCGGTCGTCGCTCTCGCTTGCCCTTCTCGGCTCGCGGTCTCGAACGCCTCGCTACGCCGTACCGTGAATAAGACGGGGTTACAGACTTCCATCCATGGCGATTCCTGATAGGGCGTGAACGACCGGCTGCGTCACCGAGCCTCGCCGCGGTGGGAGCGGAAGAAGCGGGCGAGGAGGCGAGGACCGCCCCCCGGATTCGCCCGCCAGCAGACCGCGAGCGGGCCCCTCGGGAGCCTCTCCGTGAAAAACTTCGACCGCTCCAGTGGACCCGGACTGGACAGGTCGAGCCCACGGCTGCTAAGGAGTTTTGCGGCTCTTCCACCGGTCGGAACCGGAGCGACGTTGAGGACGACGATCGCACTTGCCGCCCTCGTGGCCGCGACGATTGCCGGAAGGCCGGCGGTGGCCCGCGCAGGCAACCTCCTTCCCTGCCCGCTCGATTGCACGACCGACGTCCCGGACTCGTGCCGGTACGTGAAGGGGGTCTACTTCACCGCGCTCGGCAGCGCTCCCGCGACCGCGGACGCCGCCGCGGACCTGGCGACGGCCGAGCGGGTCGCGACGAGCCGGCTCCTGGATTCGTTCTCGGGCAAGCCGGGGATCGAGGCCGACGCGCTGCGGGGGAAGGTCCTGACGCTGCTGACGGGGCGAAGCCCGGACGGGAGTCGGCGCTGCGCGACCGTGGGCGTCCAGAAGGACCAGGTGGAGCGAGGGCGGAAGATCGCCGCCGAGATCGCCGCCTTCGATCAATCCCTCGCCCGGGCGTTCGCGGGGCTGGGCCGGAAGAGGGGCTCGCCCCTGCGCCGCGGCCGGCCGCTGCGCGTGGCGGTGGGCAAGGTCACCGTCGACGGGACGCCAGGCGGAACGAACGGGCAATGGGTGGCGCAGCACCTGATGCTCGGCCTCGAGCACGCGCCGGAGTTCGCCGTCGTGGCGATGCCCTCCGGCTGGGGCGGCGGGAGGCTGCCGCCGGGTCTCGATGGCCTCTGGACGGCGGTCGCCTTCGCGCACTCTTCCCTCGATCGCGACACGGCGGAGGTGGACTGCGACCTCGCCTTCCGCGATCCGGCCCGGCCGCGCGGGCCGCTGCTCACCGAGACGCTCGTCACCGAGCTGCCGAGCGAGGCGTTCCCGGCCCATCCGCTCGGCACGCGCCGCGACCCGGGCACGAGCGTCCTCACGTGCGGCGGCTTCTGCGTCGCGATCGACACGCCGGCCCCCGGCGGCGGCCTCTGCCCCGGCGCCTCCTCGCAGGTCTACCTGGCCTCCGACGCGGATGGCCGCGCGCTCGTCTTCGATCTCTTCGGCGACGACCAGGCGCTGCTCGTCTTCCCCAACGACCAGCACCCGCGCGGCGCCGTCACGGCCGGCACGAAGGTCGAGCTGTACCCGGGAGGATTCACCGCGGTCCCGTACCCGGGGAGTCCCGACGAGCGGATCGTCGCCTTCCGCGCATCCGGCGCGAGCGCCTTCGGCCCCCTCGCCTCGTGGAGAGGGAGCTGCCGCGTGCCGCCCCCGCTCGCGCGCAGGCTCCACGACACGCCTCGGACGGCGATCGCGGGCGGCAGGCTGCGCAGCGCCGACGACGCCTACCGGATCCTCCCCGCGGCCAGCGACGCCTGCGCGCAGTCGCCCTCCCCCGCGAGCGGCGAGTTGGAGCAGGCGCTCGCCGCGATCCCACTCTGCGGGCGGTGATCCCTGCCTGGCCGCGCGAGGCGCCGGCGGCGCGCGCGGCCGGGCAGGCACGCGGACGGCCAGGTCACTCCCGCGTCGAGCCCGGCGAGCGGCGCGCGGGCGCGCGGCCGGGCGGCTGGACCGATGGGGGGCGCGTGGGCAGGTCGGGGATGGCGCGCTCGACGGGCGCGGCGCCCGACAGGACGATCGGCTCGCCGTGATGGAGCACCCGGACCTCACCCGAGCCGCGCGTCACCCGATAGATGGCCGCCCGCTCGTTCACCTCGACCTTCAGGCAGACCCCGCGGTGGAGGATGGAGAACGTCAGGGAGGCGATCCCCTCGGGGAGGCGCGGCGCGAACGAGAGCGTGCGGCCGTGGTCGCGCAAGCCGCCGAAGCCGTTGACGAGGGCGATCCAGGCGCCCGCGAGGGAGGCGATGTGCAGGCCGTCCCGGGCGTTGCGCTCGAGGTCTTCGAGATCCATGAGGGCCGCCTCGGCCGCATAGTCGAGCGCGAGCCGCGGCTCGCCGACCTCCGCCGCGAGCACGGCCTCGGTGCAGGCGGCGAGGGAGGAGTCCCGCACGGTGATCCGCTCGTAGTAGTCGAAGTTCCGGGCCTTCTGCTCCGGCGTGAACTCGTCCGGGCAGAGCTGCATGGCGAGCACGAGATCCGGCTGTTTGACGACCTGCTTGCGGTACAGATCGAAGTAAGGGAAGTGGAACATGAGCGGATACTGGTCGGGGCGGGTCGAGGCGAAGTCCCAGGCCTCGTGGTCGGTGAAGCCCTCCGCCTGCGGGTGGACGCCGAGCCGCGCGTCGAAAGGGAGGAACATCCGCTCGCCGGCGGCCCGCCAGCCGGCCATCTCCTCCGGCGTGACCCCGAGCGCCCGCGCCCGCTCCTGGTGGCGCTCGCAGGCTGCGGCGGCCTCGACGAGGTTACGGCGCGCCATGAGGTTCGTGTAGACGTTGTTGTCGGCGATCGCGCTGTACTCGTCCGGGCCGGTCACGCCGTCGATGCGGAAGTGGCCCTGGAGGTCGTGGTGGCCGAGGGAGCGCCAGAGCCGCGCCGTCGCGACGAGGATGTCGAGCCCCACGGTCCGCTCGAACTCCCGGTCCCCGGTCACGTCGACGAAGCGGATCACCGCGTCGGCGATGTCGGCGTTGACGTGGAACGCGGCGGTCCCGGCCGGCCAGTAGCCCGAGCACTCCTCGCCGTGGATCGTCCGCCACGGGAACGCCGCCCCCGCGAGCCCGAACTCCCGGGCCCGCTGCTCGGCCGCGCCCAGGATGGAGCGGCGCCAGGCGAGGGCGTCCGCGGCCGCCTCGGGCACGGTGTAGGTCAGCACGGGGAGGATGAAGGTCTCGGTGTCCCAGAACGAGTGGCCGTCGTAGCCGGTCCCGGTCAACCCCTTCGCGGGAATGCCCCGCTGCTCCGCCCGCGCGGCCGCCTGGAGCACGTGGAAGAGCGCGAACCGGATCGCCTGCTGGAGCTCGGGATCGCCGCGCAGCTCGACGTCGGCCCGCGACCAGAAGTCGTCGAGGTAGGCGCGCTGCTCGGCTCGAAGGCCGTCCCAGCCCGACCCGCGCGCGGCCTCCAGGGCGGCCACCACCTGGTCGTCGAGCGCCGGGACGCTGCGCGTCTCGGACCAGCCATAGGCGAGGAACTTCACGAGCCGCAGCTTCTGGCCCGGCGCGAGCACGTCGGTCACCATGAAGCGCGCGGAGTCCTCCGACGCCTCCGCCGAGGTCCACATCCTCGGCGTCCCCGCGACCTCATGGTCCATCGCCGCGGCGACCCGCAGCCCGCTCTGTCGCGTCCGATGGACGAGGACGGCCCTCGCGCCCTGGGTCCAGTGGCCTTCGCCCACGAACGACGCGCCGGCGGCTCCCCCGGCGCGCGGATCGCCCGAGGCGGCGGGCAGCGGCTCGTTGGCGACCAGCTCCGACTGGACGACGACGTCCGCGGGGCCGTCGAGCGGCTCGACCTCGTAGACGACGGCCGCGATCGCTCGCTGGGTGAACGAGACGAGCCGGGTGGAGACGACGCGCACGGTCCGCCGCGCCGGCGAGCGCCACTGCACCGTACGCGTCAGGGTCCCGGCGCGCAGGTCGAGCAGCCGATCGTGGGAGAGCAGCTCGCCGTAACGGACATCGAAGGGCTCGTCGTCGACGAGCAGCCGAACGATCTTACCGTCGGTCACGTTGACGAGCGTCTGGCCGGCTTCGGGGGATCCGTACTGCGGCTCGGCGTACCGGACGGGACGCAGCTCGTAGACGCCGTCGAGGTAGCTGCCGGGGAGGCCGTGCGGCTCCCCCTCGTCGAGGTTGCCGCGCAAGCCGAGGTGGCCGTTCGCGAGGGCGAAGAGGGACTCGGTCTGGGCGAGGAGGTCCAGATGGAGGTTGGTCTCGTGCAGCGCCCAGGGCTCGACCCGGAAGCAAGGGTGGGCGATCACGGGTCCCCCAAGAGCTCGGCGAGGTCGGCGACCACGAGGTGCGCGCCGGCCGCGCGCAGCCTCTCCGGACGTCCCCTCCGATCGACCCCGACGACGAAGGCGAAGTCACCGGCCCGCCCGGCCTCGACGCCCGCCTCGGCGTCCTCGAAGACGGCGGCCCGCGCGGGCGGGATGCCGACGGCGCGGGCCGCGGCGAGGTAGACGTCCGGGGCGGGCTTGCCCGCCAGCCGTTCCTCGGCCGCGATCACCCCGTCGACGCGCGCATCGAGCCCGGCGGAGAGTCCCGCCGCCTCCAGGACCTCCGCGCAGTTGCGGCTCGACGAGACCGCCGCGGTGGAGAGGCCGGCGCGATGGACCGCCTCGAGGTAGCGCCGGGAGCCCGGGAACGCCCGCACCCCCCGCTCGTGGAAGAGCGCGAGCACGATCTCGTCCTTGCGCCGGGCGATCGCGCTCACCGTCCAGGCCGAGGCGGGATCATCGTCCCGGCCCTCGGGGAGGTCGATCCCCCTAGAGGCGAGGAAGGAGCGGACGCCGTCCTCGCGGGGCTTGCCGTCGACATAGGCGTCCATGTCGGCCGCGGGGTCGAAGGGGACGAAGCGATCGCCGGTCCGATCGGCGCGGGCCCGGAGGAGATCGTCGAAGACGCGCTGCCAGGCTTCGGTGTGGAGGCGGGCGGTCTCGGTGAGGACGCCGTCCACGTCGAACAAGCAGGCTTGGATGCCCGGAGGGAGCCCGAGGGCGTCCCGCCCCTGCCGGCCGTTGCTGGGCATCGTGGACGTTGAGGGTGCGCACGCGGAGGCGGTCTGGCACGCCCGGCGTCCTCGCGAGGGATCTCCCGGTTGGCCCGGCCCGGCGTAGGCGGCGAGTGCCAGGACCGTGACCGTTCAGGGGTCGGATCCGCGTTCCCCGCGGCAAATGCTCCTGAACCCGTCTTATTCACGGTCCGGCTGCTGCGGCGTCCGATCCCGCGCCTCCCGAAGGGGGGGCTTGCCACCCTCCAAACGACTTGGGGGGAGGTGCTTTACGCGACGCCTCGTCGGTCGTCGCGCTCGCTTGCCCTTCTCGGCTGCGGTCTCGAACGGCTCGCTACGCCGTACCGTGAATCAGACGGGCTTAGGTCTCGGCGCTCTCGCGACGGCACCCATTTCACAAGAGCCTCCTAGTGACCCGTGCGGAGCGGCCCGGCCGCGCGGGCGAGGGCCTCCCAGAGCATCGCGAGCCCCTGGCGGAAGCCGGCGATGGGGATGCGCTCGTCCACGCCATGGTAGAGGCGGGCGAAGTCGAGACCCTTCGGCAGGACGACCGGCGTGAAGCCGAAGCAGGCGGCGCCGAGGCGCGACCACGACCCGGCGTCGGTGAAGCCGGGGATCACGTACGGGATCGGAATCGCCTCCGGATCCACCGCGCGCACCGCACCCGCGAGCAGGTCGAACATCGGGTGGGGGAGCGGCGTCACCGTCGGCGGACGGAATCGCTCGACCTCGATCTCGATCCCCTCGCCCACGATCTCTCTTAGCTCGGCGACGAAGCTCTCGCGCGTCTGGCCAGGGAGGAGCCGCCCGTCGATTCCCAGGGAGGCCTCGGCGGGCACCACGTTGCGCTTGCCGCTCCCGCGCAGCTCGGTCGGCGTCGCCGTGTTCGACAGGAGCGCGAGCATCGTCCGCCGGACGCCGCCGTCGGGCGCCAGCGAGAGGAGGAGGCGCAAGAGGCCCGGCGTCGCCCCGATCCACCCCGCCGCCCGGGCCGGGCCGCCGGCGCCGCGGGTGAGCGCGCGCAGGAATTGCTCGACCGGGGGGGAGCGGTGCGGCGGGAGCTGGGCCGAGCCGACGGCGGCGACGGCGCGGCCGATCCGGACGACCGCGTTGTCGGGCGGCGCGATCGAACCGTGGCCCATCTCGCCCCGCGCGCGCAGGCGGACCCAACAGAGCCCCTTCTCCGCGACCTGGATCGGCACGAAACGGCGGCCGGCGAGGTGGAGGGTGAAGCCGCCGATCTCGCCCCAGGCGGCCGCGGCGCGGACCTTCTCGGGGTACCGATCCACGAGGAACTCCGAGCCGAGCCCGCAGCCCTCTTCCTCGTCCGCGACCCCCGCGAAGACCACGTCGCGGCGCGGCGTGACCTCGAGCTTCTTCATCGCGCGCAAGCTGGCGACCGCCTGCGCGGCGAAGTTCTTCATGTCCAGGGCGCCGCGGCCGTACAGGAAGCCGCCCGCCTCCTCGGCGGCAAACGGCCCGCGCGTCCAGCCCTCGCCCGCCGGGACCACGTCGAGGTGCGCGCACAACAGGAGCGGCGGCTCGGCCCCGGCGCCGGGCAGCCGCGCGACGACGTTGCCGCGTCCCTCTGCGGCCTCGAGGATCTCGGCTTCGATCCCGACCTCGCGCAAGGCCGCCGCGCACAACTCGGCCGCCGGACCCTCGCCGCCGCCCGGACCGGGCGGGTTCGTGGTGTCGATCCGGAGAAGCGCGCGCAGCAGGGCCACCGCGTCGTCGGCCGCCGCGGGCGGGAGAGGAGGGAAGATCATGATTCGCCTCTCCACCCCTCCCACCGCCCCCCGTCTTCACGGGAGCATCGCTGGACCTTGGGCGCCGCACGCGCCGTCCCCGAGGTCGTCGATCGGCAGCGGCTCGCGCGCGGTCTTGGAGCGCGCGCCGGGAGCTCTCCCGAGCTTCGCGGGGCCGGGCACGGCTCTTTGCTCACGCCGCCTTCTTCCCCTGCGCCGCGCCGCGGGCGAGAAACGCCTTTCCCGTCGCGAGGAGGAGGCCGAGCGAGCGGCGGGTGCGGGACTGGAGACCGGCGAGGCCCTTGACGATCGCGAGCAGGTTCTGATCGTAAGGGTACCACCAGAGCTCGGGTTTCCTGCTGCCGTCGACGAGCACGTAGCGGGGCCGGGTGAACGCCTCCAGCGACAAGGGCGAGTTCGTGACCCCGTAGCCCGACGCGCCCGTGCCCGACCAGGGGGCCATCGGCAGCGCCGGGGTGAAGGCCACGTTGTTCACCGTCACCGTACCGACGGAGAGGCGCCGCGCGATCCGCTCGCCGCGAGCGAGATCGTGGGTCCAGACGCTCGCCGCGAGGCCGAAGGGCGTGTCGTTCGCCCGCGCGATCGCCTCCGCCTCGTCCGCGACGATCTCGACCGCGACGACCGGCCCGAACGTCTCGTCGCGCAGCAGCGAGAGCGCGCCGTTCCTGGCGTGGTCGACGAGGAGGACGGTCGCCGGCAGCCGCAAGCCGGTAGGGTCGCCGCCCGCGAGCGGCTCGGCCCCCGCGGCGCGCGCCTCCTCCACCTGCTTCATCACCGCGGACAACTGCCGCTCGTTCACGACGGGGCCGAGCTGCGGGGACGGCCCCGAGGTCGTGACCTCCCGGGCCCGCCGCGCGAGGGCGGCGAGGAACCGATCGGCGATCGTTTCAACGACGAAGACCCGTTGGATCGAGCAGCAATTCTGGCCGGCGTTGGTGAACGCGCCCCAGGTGACGCCGGCGACCGTCCGGTCGAGGTCGGCGTCCTCGAGCACGATCGCCGCGTCCTTGCCGCCGAGCTCCAGGGAGAGCGGCACCGGCCCCTTGGCGGCCAGCTCGGCGATGCGCCGTCCCGTCGCCGTGCTGCCGGTGAAGGACACGAGGTCGGGCAGCGCCGAGACGAGCGCCGCGCCCACATCCCCCCCGCCCTGCACGACCTGGAGGACGCCCGGCGGCAGCTCCGGAGCAAAGAGCGAGGCGAGGAAGGCGCCGCAGCGCGGGGTCAGCTCGCTCGGCTTGAAGACCACCGCGTTGCCGGAGGCGAGCGCGGGCAGGAGCGCCCGCAGGGGGATGGAGAGCGGATAGTTCCACGGGCTGATGAGACCCACGACTCCGCGCGGCACGCGCTGGATCTCGCTCCGCTTGCCCGGGTAGAGCAGCGGGTTCAGGGCCACGGGCGTCGGCTGGAGCAGGCGCGGCGCCTCGCGGGCCCAGTAGGCGAAGAGGTCGGCGTTCGGGACGATCTCGGCGGTGTACGCCTCGGCGGCCGGTTTCCCCGTCTCGCGCGAGGAGAGCGCCGCGGCGTCGTCGGCGGCGGCGAGGAAGCGCTCGCGGACGCGGGCGAGCGCCGAGGCGCGCGCCTCGGCGGGGAAAGCCGCCCAGACCACGCCGGCCGCGCGGGCCGCGGCGAGCACGGCGGGGATCTGCTCGGGCCGGGTCGTCGGCACGGGCGGGAGCGGATTCCCGTCGAGCGGCGAGGCTCCGCCGAGGGGTGGACCCCCGCCGAGGTCGGGGAGCGCCTCCGGGCCGCCCGCGGGGAGGATCGCCGCCGCGCGCCGCGTCCGCCAGGCCTCGAAGATGAGGATGAGCCCGAGGCCCAGCCCCGGGACGACGGCGAGGATGCCGGCGAGGGAGGCGGCGGTCTGGAACGATGCGTCCGCGGTGATCGGCCGGGCAATCCCCTGCCGGTACTCGAGCGTCGAGCCCAGATGCAGGTACTGATCGCTCGTCAGGGCGAACAGGACGCCCCAGGTCGCGAGGCCGAGCAGGACGAGGGCGACGGCCCGGCCGTTCTTCCGATCGAGGACCGCCCGCGCGGCGAGGAGCGCGCCCGCGGCGCCGCTGCCCACCATCGCGAGGACGAAGATCGGGAAGAGCCATCCGAGCGGCGCCTTGCGGGCCTCGATGAGGTAGCAGAACATCCAGTCCGGATAGCGGAAGAACATGAAACCGAAGACGCCGGCCATCCAGGCGGCGAAGGCCGGACCGACGACCCCGTACCAGCCGGCGCGGCCCGCCCTCCGGACCATCGGCGCTGCGAGGAGGACGAACAGCGCGGCCACCGCGAAGGCGGTCGGTGGATCGATGAGGACGGTGGCGAAGTCGGGCGACATGCGGCCTCCCTCCCGGCGGCGGCCGGGCGCGGCCGCGGGCTCTCTCGGCCCGCGGGGGTTTTCGACACGGGGAGACGGGTCCCCGCGTTAACCTGGGTTACTCATGGGACTGGGCGGCGAAGCGTTCGAGGAGGGCAGGCGGAGCGGCGACCGGCGAGGCGCAGGGGAGATTGGGACCCCGACGCCGTCGGGAGGGCGATCCCGCCCTCCGCAGCCGCACGTTCGGACGCCGCGGGGGGCGGGCTCATCTTCGAGGAAACCGGGTCAAGGCTGCGTCAACAGATCCGAGTACTGCTTGCGCGCCAGGTCACGCAGGGCGGCGGCGTCCGGCGCGGTGCTGTTCGCGCACTCCTGGTAGTACTGCGCGGCGCGCGACCGGTCCCCCATGCCCCGGTAGGCCTCACCGAGGCCGAAGAGGGGAGCCGCCTGGTTTCCATTGAGCGAGAGGCCCTTCAGGTAGTCCTGGACCGCGTCGTGGAACCGTCCGAGTCCAACCTCCGCGCTGCCTCGGGCGACGTAAGCAACCGCGAAGTCGGGGCGGGCCGTTATGGCCCGGCCCAGCGCGGCCGTCGCTTCCTGATAGCGGCCCGCCTTGATGAGGCCAACCGCCTGGCCGTACTCCTTCGCCGCGAGCGCCTGGGCCTGGACGGGGTCCATCGGCGCCGGGGCGGGCGAGGCCGGGGTGGGGGCCGGCACCACGGCGGGCGCGGGAGCTGCGGCGCCCATCCGGGCCTCCGCTTTCCGGATGTTCTCCTTGGCTCCCTGGTTCGTCGGATCGATGGCGAGGACCCGGTTCCACTCGTCGATCGCCTGTGGATAGTAGCCGAGCCGCGCGTACGCGACGCCGACCTTGAAGTGGGCGATCGCGTCGTTCGGAGCGGCCCGGACCGCGTCCTGGTAGGCGTAGAGCCCGTCTTTCAGGTCGTTCTGGGCGAGGAACGCGTCGCCCTTCGCGATGTCCGCGGCAGCCGGGCTCGCGGGCGACGGCGCCGGGACGGCCGCGAGGGCCGGCGCGGGCGCCGGGGCCTCCGCCGACGGGGGAGCCGCCGCCGGGGCTCCCCCACAGCGCTGCCCGATCCAACCGTTCGCTTGGTCTATATACCGCTTCTCGCTCGGCCTCGTCTCCAGCCGCGCGTAAGCCGCGTACTGCGCGCAAGCATCCGGGACCTGCCCGAGAGTCCGGTAGCACTCGGCGAGTCCCCACAGGCCGTCCGGGTCGTTCGGCGCGAGCTGCGTGTAACGCTGGTACGCCGGGATCGCCTCGGCGCACCGGTTGTTCTTGCGGGCGGCGAAGCCCAGGTTGAACCAGGCGAGCGCGTAGGTCGGGTCGTCCTGCGTCGCCACCTGGAACTGCTCGATCGCCTCGCCGGCCCGGCGCTGCTTGTAGAGCAGCATGCCGAGCTTGTTGTGGGCGACCGCGCTCGCCGGGTCCGTCTGGATGAGCTGCCGATAGGCCGCCTCCGCCCCAGCCGCGTCCCCCGACTGCTCGAGCTGCCGGGCCTGTTCGAGCGCCGCCTGGGTCTGCGGCGAGGTGGCTTGCTGGGCCAGGGCCGGCGCCGCGAGGGCAGCCGCGAGGACGACGACGAACCGGTTCATCGCCGCCTTCAGTCGACCTTGCGGTCGAGGATGGTCGCGATGCCCATACCGTAACCAATGCAGAGCGTGATGCAGGCGCGACGCTGGCGGCGCCGCTCGAGCTCGCCCAGGGCGGTCGCGAGCAGCATCGCCCCGGTCGCCCCGAGCGGGTGGCCGAGGGCGATCGCGCCTCCGAGGACGTTCACCTTCTCCATCGGGATGCCCAGCTCGCGCGAGACCACGATCGGCACCGGCGCGAACGCCTCGTTGATCTCCCAGAGATCGATGTCCGAGACGGTGAGGCCGGCCTTCCCGAGCGCGCTCTTCACCGCGGGGATCGGTCCCGTGAGCATCAGCACGGGATCGCTGCCGGCGATGGCCATCGAGACGATCTTCGCCCGCGGCGCCAGGCCCAGCGCCTTCGCTTTCGACTCGCTCGCGACGAGAACCGCCGCTGCGCCGTCGACGATGCCGCTCGAGTTGCCCGCGTGGATGACGCCGTCCTCCTTGAAGGAGGGCTTGAGCGTCGCGAGGACATCGGCCGTGGTCGCCGGCCGGCAGTGCTCATCGGTGTCGAAGACCTTCTTGGCCCCGTCGGGCAGCGTAACCTCGATCGGCGCGATCTCCGCCTTGAACTTCCCCTCTGCGATGGCCGCGCCCGCCTTCCGCTGGCTCTGCGCGGCGAATTCGTCGAGGTCGCGTCGCGAGAGCTTCCACTTCTCGGCGATCATCTCCGCCGAGAGCCCCTGCGGCACGAGATCCGGCCAGCGATCCATCATCTGCTTGCTCGCGGGCCCGTCCCCCGGCCCGTTCGCGTCCGACCCCATCGGGACGCGGGTCATGTTCTCGACGCCGCCCCCGATGGCGAGGTCCATCTGGCCGGCCATGATCGCCTGGGCCACGAAGTTGACCGCCTGGAGACCCGAGCCGCAGAAGCGGTTGACGGTCGCGCCGGGCACCTCGATCGGCCAGCCCGCGGCGAGGACCGCGCCGCGGCCGATGTTCAGCCCCTGCTCGCCCACCTGGGCGACGCAGCCGAGCACCACGTCCTGGACCTCCTTGGGGTCCACGTGGCTGCGGCGGACGGCCGACCAGAGGACATGGGCGGCGAGGTCCATCGGGTGCGTGCCGGCGAGGGAACCCTTCTTCTTCCCACGGGCGGTGCGGACGGCGTCGACGACGAGGGCGTTCGGCATGGAGAAACCTCCGGAAGAGAGCTTCTACAAACACTTGCTGGACGGGAATGTCAACCGAAAGGTGACTGGAGCCATCCCGCTTCCTAAGACGCTAACCGGTTGAATCCAGGCCGGCGGCTTTCGTACCCACGCGCGTGCGGCGTCCTGCCTCCCGCGATCGCCACCCGCGCCTGGTTCCCTCGGTCGCGGCTCCTCGGGTAGACTCCGCGTCGCCTGTGCCGCGGATGTCGGCCCGAACCTCAGGCCTCGCACGAGGGCGAGGCTCATCCCCGACCCGCGGGTGACCTCCGATGATCGCCCACCCGACGCGGCGGATGACCTTCGCCCAGGCGCTCCTCATCGTCCTCGCGCTCGCCGCCGCGGTTCACGCGAGGTGCCTCGCCTTCGACTTCGCCCACCTCGACGACGATCGGCTCGTCATCGAACGCGCCCACGAGCTGACCCAACTCGGCGACGCGCCCAAGCTCTTCAATCAGGCCTACGACAAGGGACGCTCGAACTACTTCCGGCCGTTGGTGGTCCTCTCGTTCATGCTGGATGCGCGTGAGCCGCTCTCCCCCGCGCCGTTCCACCGGACGAACCTCCTTCTCCATCTGTTGGCCTGCGGCCTCTTCCTGACGCTGCTGTCTTGCCTCGGCTTCTCGCCCACGGTCGCGCTGGCCGTGGCCTCCGTCTTCGCGGTCCATCCGATCTCGGTCGCCGCCGTCGCGTTCATCCCCGGGCGCAACGACACCCTCTTCGCCTGCTTCTTCTTCGGCGCCTGGCTCAGCCTGATCGCCTTCCGCGCGCGCCGGGCCCTGAGCCTGCTCTGGATCCACCTCGCCTGCCTGCTCGCGGCGCTGCTCACCAAGGAGACGGCCGTCGCGATCCCGCTCTTCCTCGGAGGCTGGATCGCCTGGGTCCCCTCGGCTCCCCGGGGGGGCGTGGGCCCGTCCGGCCGGCCGCGGCTGCGGGACGACATTCCGGTAGGGCTCGGCTGGGGCGCCGTGCTCGCCGTCTGGTGGTCCTGGCGCAGCCACGTGCCGCTCGCGCGGGTGGCCGCGGGCCCGGAGCCGTTCGCCTCGGGCGGCAGCCTCGCGGGCCTCCTCATGATGCTCGGCAAGGTCATGCTCCCTTGGAGGCTCTCCGCGCTCGCGAACCCCCGGGACGGCCAGATCTGGCCCGGCGTCGTCACGGCCGCGGTCGTCGCCGCCGCCCTCTGGCGAAGCGAGCGGCGCGCGGTCCCGCTCCTGGGGCTCGGCGGCTTCTTCCTCTTCCTCGCGCCCACGTGGCTGTCACCGACCGGGCTCCTCCTCGAAGGCCGGCTCTACGTCCCGCTCGCGTGCCTGCTCCTCGTCCTCGCCGAGTGGCTCCGCAGCCAAGCGCTCCCCTCGCCCGCCGTCGCCGGCCTCGGCGTCACGGCGGTGCTCCTCCTCGGCGCGCGGAGCATCGCCTACGCGGGCGACTACCGCGACGCCCTCGCCGTCGGGGAGGGCGTCGTCCGAACGGCCCCGAACCTGCCCTTCTCTTACATGACCGCCGGCAACGCCTGGGGGTCCGCGGGCGACGCGGCGCGGGCGGAGTGGGCCTTCCGCAGGGCGCTCGAGCTCGATCCCGGCCACCTGCTCGCCCACAACAACCTCGCGGTGCTCGCGATCCGGCGGCACGACTACGCGGCCGCCGAGCAGCAGCTCGCCGCGGAGTTGTCCCTCGACCCGGATCTGGCCCTCGCCCACCTGAACCTGGGCATCGTCCGCCGGGCCCAGGGCGACTTCAAGGCCGCCGCGACCGAGCTGGCGCGCGCCTTGCGGCTCGACCCCGATCTCGTCCAGGCCATGGCGGAGCTGTACGTGACCGACTCGAAGCTCGGCGACGCCGCCGGCGCGGCGGCGATGCTCGCGGACCTCGCCCGCCATGGGATCCGCGTTCCGACCGGATCCAGATGAGCGCTCCCGGGCGCGGTGAGGGGGAGCACGCGGCCCGCTGTTCCGCAGGGAGGCGGAGAGTGGTAGGGGCACTCCAGTGAGTACGCCTCGTCGCCGCGCCTCGCATCCCGCGGGGGGGACGAGAGCCCGTCCAGACGAGATCAGCGCTAGGCAGCTCCTCCCGGGCCGCGGCCGCCCCTGCCACGCAGGGCAACACCGGCAGCACCCCGAGCGGCAGAGGGCAGCAGCAACACCGCCAGAATCGCGGGACCCCGGCAAGGCCGACCGGGGTTGACCCCCGATCCCAAGGCGCTCTCCCGAGGCTCAGAACCTTATCCGGCACGGGGCCTCGGGAGCGTTGCTCGGGAACGAAAACGGATTCTGCCGCGCACGGTCTCTCGCGACTTTGAGGCTGTGAAGTCTTCGGCTTGGCGAGTCGGCGGCACGGATTTTTCCACTCTTAGTATCGGGGCTGTCAGCCAAGACCGTCCTTGCCGAGCCTCACGCTCCCGGTGCCGCTCATCTGGTCGTACTCCCAGGCTCCCTCCCAGGTGAACGACGCACCGGTCTTCGTGGGTTTGACGTTGACGTGGGCGAGTAAAGAGTTGTCGGCCTCGTCGTTGGACCCTATTCGCGCTCTCCGGATCACTCGATTCGGCCGATTCCCGAGGCCGTGCGGGCGGTTGCGTGTCAAACGGGCTTCGGCCGGCCGGGGCGGCTGTTAAACAATGGGGCCGGAGCGTTAAACGGCCGGCCTTTCTCTCCGCCCGCTCTCCGCCTGTTCGGGCCCTCCGGAGAGCGCATCGGGCAGTCCAGGCGGCGTCACCCGCGCTCTCCGGGGGCGGCCGAATCGCCACGTCAAGCGCCGGGGCGGCGGCCACGATCGGCGCAAACCCTTGCAGGACACGCGGAACATGCGGAGCCCCGATCGGTTCTCTCCGATCGGGGCTCCTGTCAAACAACCAGGCCCGCGGGTTCGCGTGGCCCATGAATGGCTCCCCATTCGGTCCGCTGCGCGAACCAAGTTCTCTGGTCGGGCGCAAAGATTCAACCCGTTCTCAGCCCAGAACGCCCGAGACAACGGTAGGTTGCGAGACGGGCCCGCCGAGGGCCGAGAAACGCTACCCCATCTTCGGCTTCGCCTCGCCCGCTCGGCAGGAGGTCCAGCAAGGACCGGCAAGTGAACGTCACTCGTTGACGAACTCCCCAGGGAAGCCTGTCCAAGTTACGACTCCATCCGGGGCGATGTGCGCTTCGCACCGGGCGACGTCATCGAGGTCCTCGGGCCCGTACCGTCCCGACAAGAAGTGGATCCGCTGGTTCTGGGAACCGAGGAGACGCAGTCCCTTCGCTACCTGAGTGTGGTCATATCGGCCGGCCACAAGAACGTCGGTGAGCGCGAGTAGTCGAGAGGCGACGCGCGAGCGCAGCTCCGCTCGCTCAAACCCGGTGAACACCAACACCGAGAGCCCGCGCGAGCGAACTGACTCGACGAACGGTACGAGTGCTTCCGCCTGCGTGAACGGCTCGCCGCCGGAGAGCGTGATCCCTTCGATGCCTCCGGCGCGATCAACCTCGCGCAGTAACTGATCGGGCGTAAGAAGCTGTCGTGGTGCGAACGACCAGGTATCCGGATTCCAGCACCCTTCGCAGGCGAGTCCGCAGCCTTGCACCCAGAGCACGAACCGCTCGCCAGGACCGTTCGCCCGGCTTCGCGAGATCCAGCGCGCGATGTTGATGAAGCGCCCGCTCATTCAGTAGGTCCTTCGCACGAGTACGAGCCGCACCTTCTCCTGATTCCGTTCCACCGTCACCGAGTACCCGAGCCTCTTCGCCTTGGCCTCGATCGCCGACCGCTGTGCCTCGACGAGCTGCCGCTTTCTCTCGCGCTCACGTTCGAGTTCTTCAGCGCGCAAGCGCGCATCGCGCTCCGCCTCTCGTGCCCGGTAGCGTTCGGAGACCTGGACAAGCCAGGTGGCGCCGAAGCGCGGGCGATCGTAGTCGCTGACGATCAGTCGGTACCCGGTGGGGGTGCTGATGAATCCCAGGTCATTCGACGCTGCAGAAAGGTACTGGCGACGCACGATGACGTTCGCCACCTGAGCCCGCTGGCTTCCTTCGTATCCGACAAGAGGAAGCGGCTCGTCGCTCACCACTATCCGTCCTTCTCCGAACCCGACGTCGGCGAGTGCCTGAAGCAGGAGGTCCCGATCGATCATCGGCGTGGCGACGGTGATGTAGGCGCTCACTTCTTCCCCCCGAGATGCTGCTGCCGGCGGATGGTCTGCTGCGGCGGCTCGGCGGCCTTTCGCGTCACCGTCTGCGCTGCCGAGGCGAGCCCCTCGAGGAGCGACTCGAGCTGCTTCAGGCACGCGTCCCCTTCAAAGCCGCTCGCTTCGAGCGAGAGAGCGCCGTCTTCGGTGATGTCCACCACGATCGTCGTTTCCTTCATTTCTCCTCCACCGGGCCGACCAGCCGCGCAGTGAGCCGCTTCGCTTCCCTCTGCCCGTTGGCCACCTCCTCCCAGGTTGCGATGGCGAGCATGCGCTCCGATCCGACCTCGATCAACGATCCGACCGACGGCAGGTCCTCGTCGGGAACGGGCGGCGCCGATGCGGCCGGCGTCGGTACGAACGCAGGCCCCGACTTCTTCTTCGGCAGTGTGGCGCGAGGCTCCTCCTCGAACACGAACTCCGCGCTGGCCTGGCGCTCGAGGTCGTCGATGCGACGCTGGACGGCCGAGAGCTTCTGCTCGAGCTGGTGCAGATCGCTGCGCAGTTTCTTGGCCGCCACCTTCGCATCGGGCGAATCGTCTTTGGCCTTCTCGGATTCGGCCATCTGCTCGCGAAGAGCGGTGATTTCGCCCTCCAGAGCTGCTTTGCACCGCAGCTCCGGTTCGATTGCGGCTCGCGCCTCGCCCACCCGCTTTTCGTGCGTCTCGTGCTGCAACCGCTCCTGTTCCTCCCGCCGCGTCCGGGCCTTCTCCTCCCCGAGTCGCTGCGTCTCGCGGGCAATTCGGTCGAGCTCCTCGCGAAGCTGATGGGCCCCGGCGCCTCCTTTCGCCGACGGCTTCTCTCGGAGCGCGTCCGCGAGGCTTTGGCGGAGCGCGGTCGCCGTTCGGTTCGCGCCGAGGAAGAACGAGCGGAAGCCGTCGAAGCTCTTCTCGAGGATGCCGCGGTCGGATTCGAACTCGGTCAGATCCCGCTCGATCTGCCGGCCCCGAGCTTCGACCCAGGCGTCGAAGGCCCGCCAGGCTCCGACGAGCTTCGCTTCCGTCGCATTGGCCGGAGGCGCCGGCGGCAGCACGCGCCAGTGCCAGCGCACCTGACGAGACAGCGGATCGGCCGCCGGGAGGTGGACGGGTCCGGCCGTCTCGATCTCCTCGAACGAGCCGACGCGCACGGCTCCGGCGTCCACCACGACCTCGTCCGACGGAGATCGGAAGGACGAGTTCTCCAGCAGGACGTCTCCGTCGGCTTCGCCGACCTTCACGGCCTTTTCGTATCGGATCCGCGCCGCGCCGGGCAGCTCTTGCAGCGCGTGATCGAGGCCGGCGGTCACGCTGGGAAGCTCTAGCACCAGTGGTAGCCCCTGCTCTCCCCGACCGACGAGCAGCCGGAGCCCCTCCTCGCCGTGGACGAGCGGAGGCAGCCGGAGGCCGTCGTCCGCGCGCACCTTCTCGGCGCGGGCCTCGACCGTCCGGACGAACGCGAAGGAGGGCATCGCCGGCGTGAGCAGACAGTCGGTCTTCGTCACGCCGAGCGCCTCGAGGTCGTCGGCGCCATAGGCCACCGCGAGCGTCGCCCGGTTGGCCCAGGACGGCTGCTTCCCTTGAACGAGATGCTCCTCCGGGGCAGCGGGTACTTCGCACGGAGCGTCGAGCGAGGGCTTGAACGAAGTCCCGCCAAGAGCCTCATTCGGCGCACTCCAGAATGCTTGCAGGAAGAGCTGGAACGCGGCCGCCGAAGCCTCCCCGGACAGCCGCATCCAGCCGACGTCGAGGCTGCCCGGCGCATGCAACACGAGCAGGGCGTGCTTGCCCCGCTCGCCGACGACGAGGTCGCAATCGAGCCCGCCACCGGTCCGGACGAGGAGGTGCTTCGAGCGAAGCTGTTTCTTCTCCTCGTCCGAGGCGCCGAACGAAGGCGCGTGGAGGTAGGTCCGCCGGGCCCGCTCCAGGCATCCGGCGAGGAGCTGACGACCCAGCGCCGAAGATCGCGACGAGAGCGCGACGCAGACGAACTCGCCGTCGCCCACCACCTCGGCGAGGACCTGGGGCGTGAGCTTCTCCGCGGGCTCGAAGATGGCCGGCAGGGGAGCGCCTTCCCGGCGGATCCAGCAGGGCGGCAGCGTCTCGTCGAGGCGCGACTCGATCCGTTCCCGTTCGACCGGCCCGATTTTTCCGGTGCGCGTCACGACAGCTTCTCCCAGGCGAACCGCAGCACGGCGGGCGGCTCCGGCTGCAGCGTGAAGGTCACGTCGTTCCAGATGAGCGGCGTCTCCACCCCGATCGACTCGAACCGAACGCCCCGTTCCGGTCTCGCGTGGACGAGGCTGTGGGTCGCCTGCAGGGTCTCCACCCGCGCCCGGCCGTCACCGAAGAGGATGTACCGGCCGTGAAGCAAGGGGCCATGAGCCAGGGAACGGATGTCGAGCGGCTCGGAGCCGACGAGCTGACGCAGCTCCTGCCGCAGCGCCTTGCCTTCGGCGTCGTCGGCCACCCGCGTCACGATTCCGACCCGCCTCTGGAGAGACCCCGCCCGGATCGCCTCCACCAGCGCGCGCAGCACCGGCAGCGAGCGCCGGTCGATGTGCTTGTCGTAGATGAGGCACTTCTTCGCCTCGACGAGGTTGAGCGCCCGCACGAGCTCCGCCATCGACCGACGCTCGTCGGGAAGAATCGTCAGCGCCGCGGTCGTCGCCCCGCGCTTGGCGCGCGGCGGCCGCTTCACCGGCACCGGCGCGAGCCAGACGTCCGGCACTGTCTGCGGCGAGAGGTCGACCGCCGCCTGAAGACGCCACGTGAGAGAGGCGTTACCGGCCGCTGAGCGGACGAGCTCCTCGTGCGACGGCAGAGCCGGCTCGTGTTCCTCGAGCGGCGTTTCGGCGACCAAGTCGTAGAGCCGATGGTGCAGGTCGGACCGCGAGAGATACCCGGTCGACTCCTGGGCCGCCTCGTCGAGCAGCCGCCAGTTGGCCCACTTCTGCGCCTCGACCGCATCGAGAGGCGCCAGCGGCATCCGGACGATGGTGCACTCGGCAAAGCGGCCGCACCCGGGCACTTCCACTTCCCGGAGCGAGAGGGTCGTCTCGAACCGGGCTCGGGCGTCCTCGTCGAGCCGCTCCAGGTCGAACGGCACCCGGAGGGCCCGACGCTGCGCGTCCCAGCGGTCGCGCGAGGAGGAAACGCCGAACCAGCTCTCGAAAAGCGCCCATCCGTCCACCGCCGGGCCCGCCTCCTTCCGGGGGGGAATCGCGCGCTCGCCTTCCGCCGATCCGTAGCGGCCGGAGAGCCACCACTCCGAGCTCCCCGGATGACCGGGCTCGATGCGGAGCGAGAGCTGGACCTGGCGCTCGTCGATGAAGGCGCCCTTGGCCGCCTCCCCCGCCGGCGCGACGAGCCGGCGTAGCACCCACTCCTCGTCGCTGGCCCACGACCCGAACGGCTCGTCGACGGGGAGCGAGGCGAGCTCCTTGGTCGTCTGGGCCCGTCCGGCGGCCGCCCCGGCCTCCAGTCGGACGACGTTGAAGATCCGGGACCCGAAGACCGGATCGTGGGCGAGGACCAACTCGTAGAGTCCCGATTCGAGGACCGGAACGAGGCCGGACTTGGCGGCGTCGAGCCCATGTCGGGTGAGCGCGCCTTCCCGATCGATCAGCCCGAGCCGGCGGAGATGGTCGCCGAGTCCCCGGGCGCCACCGCTGCCGAGTCCCGGAAGGAGCGCGTCCACCACCTCGGGCCTCAAGAGCCCGTGCTCGCGAACCTTAGCGAGCAGCAGCTGCAGCTCGGGCCGCTTCTCGAGGGTGGCGAGCTCCCCGACCACCTTCCACCGCTGAAGGCGCACATTCCGCCGCAGCTCGATGAACACGCTCAACGTCGACCTCCCCGCCCACCGACCACGCTCACCTGCCAGCTCGGCTGGCCTCCGAGGGCGGTGAGCTCTTCCACCCCGTGTCGATCGGATTGCCAATACCGCCGATTGCCCACGAGCACGAGTTGCTGTCGCGCCCGCGTGATGCCGACGTTCAAGCGATTGACGCTGTCGAGAAAGCCCTTGCGCCCGGTGTTGCGAAAGCTCAGAAAGACGAGGTCGGCCTCGCGCCCCTGGAACCGGTCGACCGTGCCGCAGACGAGGTCCACGTTTGGCCGTTCGAACCGCAGGCGCTTGTCGCTGCGCGTCTCGTCCCGCAGCATCTCTGCGAGCGCCTCTTGCTGTCCGAGGTAGAAGCTGAGCACCGCCACCTGCCAGCGCGGCTCGTCCGGGCGGTTCGGCGGATGGTGCGCAGCCCAGGCGAGAAACTCGCGCAGCTTCACCCGGATGGCCTCGACCTCCTGCAGGTTGCGACCGCGCTCCTCCCGCCCCTCGACGTCGAGCCAGCAGGAACGCCCCGGAGGAGGTTCGGTCCAGGCCGGCACCCAGCCGAGCCCCTCGTCCCGGAGCGAGATGGTGTTGGCGTCCGCCAGCCGGGTGCCCTCGTAGAACCGCTCGCGTGGGAAAGCCGCTATATCCGGATGCATCCGGTGCTGGTACGTCAGCGGCTCGAACCGCATCTTCCACGCTTGCTTCATCCGCTCGGAGGCGTCGTTCGATTCGAATCCCGTCCCGAGCAGACTGCTGCGTCGCTCGAGCGAGCTGCGCACGCCCTCCTGCAGGCTCTCGATGATGCTCGGGAGCGCAATCTGCTGGACCGACTCGATGGCTTGACCGAGGCGAACCGTCGCCGGCTCGAGCTGCGCGATCTCGCGCCCGAGATGGTCGTCCTTGCCCGGCCGACTCCTCAGCTCGTGCCGGCGGATGAGCCGCCAGGCGAGTTCTCCGGCCCAGCTCGTCTCCGAAAGCCTCCTCACCGCGTGGGCCTCGAGCGCCGGTAGTTCGGAGAGCTTGCCATGGGCGCCGCGCGGCGACCGCGCGATCGGCCCCTGGCGGAGCGCGGCATGGCGGAACTCGAACGGCTTGGGGAGGTTATCGAGCCTGCGGACGAGGCATGCCTCTGGTGGCAGATGGCGCCAGACCTGCTGAAAGAGATGCGAGGGAACGAGCACTACGCTCGCGGCGGGCACCGCGAGGGCCCGGGGATCGCCCTGCTCTAGATCGGCGACCTCCACCTGGCGGAACCGCGTCCCGTCCCGCCGGCCGTCCGCCCGATCGACGATGCGGACGACGAGCCCCTGGGGGCCGCGCCGGAGCGGGGAGGCGGGGCGCGGAGCCGAGGAGGGCTCCACCGGCATCGGCGGCGGGGTGGTCGCCTCCCTCCAGAGCGCGTCGATGACGGAATCGGGCTCGACCACCAGCCAGCGGGCGCCGCACTCGTCCAGCCGGCCAAGCTCGAAGAGGAAATGGCAGGCCCGCTGGAGCGCATCGGGAATCCGCTTCGGTGTCAGGCTCGTGCCGCCGCCCGATTCGTCGAGCTGAGCCTGGGCGAGGTTCGCGACCAGCTCGGCCCGGTCGGCGAAAGGCGAGAGCTGCCGCTTGTCGCCGACGATGATCCAGCGCCCGGCGAGCGCCGCGGGGACCAGGAACTCCGGGACCGTCGTCTTACTCGCCTCGTCGACGATGAGGACGTCGAACAGCGGCTGCCCGAGACGCAGATGTTGTCGCAGCTCCCCGGCGGGCACCTTCAGCCAAGGGTGGGCGAGGATGCCGATCGTCGTGCCGCAGACCAGGTTGGCGGCATCGAGAACCAGCTTGCTGGCCGCCGCGGCGACGTCCACGTCGGCGGGGAGGGGCTTGCCGGCCCGAAGACGCTGCTCGAGCGCTTCGACCCGCGCCTCGTACCGGAACCGCTCCAGCTTCTCGTCGATGCGCTCGGCCCGGCCGATGCGGAGAGCGAACACCTCCGGGTATTTCTCCTCGTCGGCGAGCCGCTCGAGCACGTTGTCGATGGCGTAGTTCGTGGTGGCGCAGAGCATGACCCGCTGACCGCGGGCGATGCACTGCAGGACGAGCTCGCAGATGGCCGTCGTCTTGCCTGACCCGGGCGGGCCCTCCAGCACCGCGAAGTCCGGGGTCGCGAGCGCCTTCTTGACGAAGCTGCGCTGCTGCTCGGTGCCGTCGCGGTCGACCGAACTCAGCACCCGCCACTCCGGCTCCGGGGCCGCGGCCGGGAACGGGAGGTAGACCTTGTCGGGCGATTCGAACAGCCGCATCAGCGGGCGGTGGTGTTCGAGGGGCGCTTCCTGAATCCGGTACACGACCGCTTGCCGTATCTTCAGTTGCCAGGTGTCGAGAGGCAGGCAGAGCAGCTCCTGGTCCTCCGGCGGCAGACGCTCGACGAGAAGCTCGAAGCGCTCCCGGTCGCGATCCCTCACCTTGAGGATTCGGGCCGGGCCCCTGGGTTTTCCGATGCGATTGCGAGAAGTGTCCTCGCGCGAGATCGCCCAGATCTCGTTCTCCTCCGAATCGAAGAACGCCATCCGGGGGTCGACGCCGCTGTCCCGGTCCTGTTCCTCGTCGAGCTCGAGCCGGATCCAGTTGCCCTTGCCCTGCCGGCGGCCGGCCTCCGCATCGACGCAGTCGAACGGGATCCCTCGGGCATCCCGCACCCGGCCGACCGGCTGGCTCCGATTCGAGGCGACAAAGCCTCCGTCGAGGAGATCGAAGCAACTTTCCGTCTCGTCGACGACCCGGTTCCCGGCCGGCTCGGTCGGCTGGACGGACCGCACGCGCCAGCCCGTGGGCCCAACGACGTCGCCCTCCCGGTGGAGGCCATCGACCCGCACCCGGAGCTCCCCCTCCTCGTCCTCTTCCGAGCGGACCGCGTGCACCGGCTCCCGGTGCCCCCTGACGACGAGCGACTCGGGCGGCTCCTCCCCGCCGTCCGCCACGAGGGTGACCGAGAGCCCCTTCCACTTCAGCCGATCACCCGGCTCCGGGCCATCGTCCCCGAACGCGACCCGCACCTGCCCGTCGGACCGCGCGAGCCGCTCCGGTCGGAAGTAGCGCCGGTCGGACGGTCGGTAGAACTCCTCGTCGAGGTCGAGCGACTCCTCGGGCGGGAGGCCCTCGACGACCCAGCCGGCATCGCGCTCGAGGACGACGTCGGTCGTCGTCGCCTGGAGCCGGAAGCGCCGGGCATTGGCCGGGCACCAGCGGACGACCGCCGTCGCCTGCCGCTCCTCGGCCCCCTTGAGCGCCTGTTCGAGGAACACCCGATAGGGCCGGAACGCCGACTCGACCTGCTGGCGCACCGCGAAGGCACGCTGCTCGGGCTCCAAGGCCAGGTAGAAGAGGTCGCTCGCCGCCATCGGTTACTTGCCGGCCGGGACGAAGGGGTTGTTCCACGACTCCTGCTTGAGACGCGGGGTCGACTTGTCCGTCTCCGGCAGCGGCTCGCCATCGTCGGCCGCCGCCGCCCGGGCCCGGACCTTTGCCCACTTGCGCAGGGCCTCAATCTCTTCGCGCATCGTCCGCGAGAGTGGATAGGTATCCTTGAGCGCCGCCTCAATGTGGCCGTCCTTCACCTCGACCCCCTCGGCAAAGGCCCGGAAGAGCCCCTCCCGCACCGCCTCCTCGAGCTCGGCGCCCGAGTAGCCGACCGACGCGGCGGCGAGCCGGGCGAGGTCGAACCCCTTCGGCTCGCGCTTCTTCCGCTTCAGGTGGATGGCGAGGATGTCCTCCCGCGCGCGCCGCGAGGGGAGGTCGACGAAGAAGATCTCGTCGAAGCGCCCCTTGCGCAGGAGCTCCGGCGGGAGCTGGTCGACCCGATTGGCCGTCGCCACCACGAACACCGGGGCCGAGCGCTCCTGCATCCAGGTGAGCAGCGACCCAACCACCCGGGCGGAGGTCCCGCCATCCGTCTGGCCGGAGCTGCCGAGACCGGAGAGCCCCTTCTCGATCTCGTCGATCCACAGGACGCACGGCGCGAGCGCCTCCGCGACCTTCAGCGCCCCGCGCATCGACGCCTCCGACTGGCCGACGAGGCTGCCGTACACCTTGCCTACGTCGAAGCGCAGGAGCGGGAACTGCCAGGCGCTGGCGATCGACTTGGCGACGAGGCTCTTGCCGCACCCCTGCACGCCGAGAAGCAGGACGCCCTTCGGCGCGTCGAGCCCGTAGTCCTGCGCCCCCGGGCCGTAGGCCCGACCGCGCTGGTCGAGCCACTCCTTGAGTCGCTCAAGTCCGCCGACCTCGTCCATGTTCCGGTCGGGATCGTGGTACTCGAGCACCTCGCTCTGGCGGATGACCCGCTTCTTCTCCCGCGCCACGAGCCCGACCGCGCTGCCGTCCAGGCGCCCGAGTTCAACCGCCGCTTGCCCAAAGGCGAGGTCCGCCTCCATGACCGTGAGCCCCCGGGCGGCGTCGAGAAGCGCCGGCACCGGCTGGGCCTTCTTGCCGAGCCGCTCGCCGACGCGGCGGCACACCTGTTCCAGGTCCTCTGGACCGGGGAGCGGCAGCTCGACCTCGGGGATCTCCTTGCGCAGTTCGATCGGGAGCCCCGGCACGGGCGTGGATAGCAGGAGTAGCGGGCGCGGTTTCCGTCCGGGACGGGCAAGTTCCCGCAGCCGGCGGATCTCCTCGTCGGCTCCCCGGTCCCCGGCGATGTACGGATGGAAGTCCTCCATCACCACGAGCGCTTTGTCCTCACGGTCTGCGAGCCATGTCAGCAACGCGAGCGGCCGGTTCAAGCCATCCTCGCGAACCGACCCATCCTCCAGCCGGTAGAGACCGCGGGCGCGACTCCACACCTCCGTGGGCAGGTTGAGCGTCTGCCCTAGCGACACGGCGAGTCCCTGGACCCGCTCCCACTCGTGGGTCGTCACTTGGATGACCGACGCTCCCGCCCGGGCGAGGAGGAGAATCTCCGCGTACGGAGTCTGCTGCGCGTCACGTGACATCAATCTCCTCCATCATCCCGCGCGCCGTGCCGGCGCCCGATGTGAAGCGAGGCTAACATGCTCTTCCGCAGTGGCTCGCTGGACCCCGGCGGTCGAATTCGACCGGGCTGATACGGTACGTGAGCGGTGCGCCGACGAGTGGGATCCTATCACCCTTCCAGACACGAGAACGGCAATGAGGCCCTCGTGAAGAGGTCCGGGCATCAGCGGGCACGCGTGCGTGAACGGCAGCGGCGTGCGCGGTTCACCCCGCCGACCGTTATCCGTGCTCGCGGGACCGCCACTGCCGGGCATCTCCAGATCGATGTCGCCCGGGAGACGCAGCATCGCGCGCCTTGGGCCCTCGGCAGCCGATCGATGTCGATCCGGTACTCCCCGCCGGTCGCAGTACACCGAGACGAAGGCCCGCCGACGCGCAGCACCGGCGGGCCTTCGTGGATCAGCGAGCCGTTCCGCTGCGCCTACGCGATCGCGGCGATCTCCTTCGACTGCTTCGCGAGCGCCTCCCGGATCTGTTGCCGGAGGTCGTCGCTGAGCTCTCCCCCCAGGATGCCCTTCGCCCGTTCCCGGTAGCGCTCCCACGCGAGGTCGAGAGCCGCCATGGGGTCGCGGTGCCGGCGCACGGGCTTGCTCAGGCCCCAGAACGCGAAGCCGTTCTGTTATGGAGAGTTCTCCATAACAGAACTTATGGTGCGAGCCGTCATATGTGGAGCAGGCGGCGTAGGTGGTTGATCTCGTTCGGCTCGGACTGGCTTTGCTCACCATAAGCCGGTCCCGGTAGTCTGCGCCCTCCGCCGCACGAGGTG
>JAKAPL010000111.1 GCA_021807105.1 Myxococcales bacterium
CGTGCTGAAGCACGCCGCAGGAGGAAGGAGCGAGCACACCCCCCCATGTCGTTGTAGGGGTGGCAAGCCCCCCCTTCGGGAGGCGCGGGATCGGACGCCGCAGCAGCCGGACCGTGAATAAGACGGGCTAAGGCGAGACGGGCGCCCGAGGAGTGAAGAGCGTCAAACGTACTCTTTGCAGCACGTTTTGCAGCGAAGCGACGAGGCCGCCCGTCGCAGCGAAGGGATCGGCTTTCGCAGTAGGCAGCCATTTAACCCCAGCCTCCTAGCGCCTCGGCCGCGGGCCCAGCCCGCCTGACTGCCCCGGCGGTCGTCCCGCTCGCTTGCCCCGCTCGGCCGCGCGGTCGAACGCCTCGCGACGCCGGCCGTGAATCCGCCGTCAGAATCGCGCGAAGGCGTTCAGGCCGACGTTCAGGTTCGCCGCCGCGAGCGGGCCGAGCGCGACGCTGTTGGAAGGGATGGGCGGCGGGGTCGGGTGCCCCGCCGGCGGCGGCACGGTCAGCCCGTTGAACTGGAAGTCCGGGAACCAGGCGTAGCCGACCTCCAGCCGGAGCCCGAAGGCGAGCGGCTCGCCCGAGGGACCCTTCGAGTCCGTCGAGAACCGCAGCTCGAGGCCCGCGCCGCCCCCCACCCCGGGCCGCGCCTGCCACTCCCCCGCGAGCGTCGTGCCGCTCGCGTCGAGCAGCGACAGGTCGCCCACGGCGAGCCGCGGTCCGGCGCGGCCGAAGGCGGTCAGGAGGCCCGCGATCGGCCGGCGATAGAGCAGCGAGAGCCCCAGGTCGTGGAGCGTCAGCGAAGCCGAGCCTTGCTGGTGGAGGAGGTCGGAGCTGCCCGCGTAGATGTCGTCCAGCTCGAGCCACCAGAGGGGCCAGCGGGCGAGGGGCCGGACCGCGGCGGAGAACGCCAGCCCCGAGAGGTGGTCCTGCTCCGAGACCAGATCGTAGTTGCGGGCGGCCAGCACCTGATCCGAATAGCCGACCTCCACGTCGACGGGAGGCAGCGCCGCGGCGCGGGCGGCGGCGAGCAGGGCCACGCCCAGGGCGAGAGCGCGGGCGACGCGCGGGTCACGGGCCGCTGACAAGGGACACCTCCCGGGTGAGCAGGTAATCGGGGAAGACGCGCGAATCGGCCCGATCGAAGGAGCCGGTCGGGACCACGGTGAGCTGGCCGAAAGGCGAGGATTGGAGCGCGATCGCGGCCGCCGGCAGGAGCAACAGGCCGGTCGCGTCCGAATCGAGGGTCACCGACTGGGTCGCGAGCGAGCGCGGGTCCACCCGGGTGACGAACGGCGTCCCGGCCTGCGCGAAGTAGCAGTCGCCCGCCGCGTCGAACTCCATCCCCACCGGCGGCCCGGCGACGACGAGCGGGCTGACCGACAACGCCGGTCCTCCGGCGCCGAGCGCCGCCGAAAGGACCGCCAGCTCCGGCGGCGACGAGGCGATCGCGGCCACCGCGAAGTCGCCGGCGGGCGAGACCACGAGCGCCTGGACCGGACCATCGAGCGTGGCGCCGGCGGCCTGGCCATGGGCCGGGTCCCAGACGGACAGCTCATCGCCGCCCTCCGTCGAGAACGCGTAGAGCAGGTTCGCGGCGGCGGGGGCGAGCTGCGTCGCCGGGGCCGCGAGCGTCGCGCTCACCGTGAGGTCCACCCGTCCCGTCGCGTCGAGCTGCAGCGCCTTCTGGCCGTACAGCGCGAGCACGGTGGCGGGCGGCGGAGGGCCGGACGGCAGCGCGATGTCGGTCAGGCCCTGCCCCCCGGCGAGGAAGTTGATCGAGGCGGCCAGCCCGCCGGTCGTGGAGAGCGCGATCGCGATCACGTCGTCGGTCTGGGCGGCCATCACGTACAGGTAGCCCTGTCCGGAGACGAACGATGAGAAGAGGGCCATCAGCGGCGTCACGTCGGGCCCGCCCTGGATGCGCACCGGGACGCGGACCACGTTCGTGGGCGCGCCGAGGTCGAGGATCGCGATGGCCTTGTCGAAGAGGACCGCGCAGAGCTGCGTGCCTCCCTGGCCCGGCTCGGCGAAGACCACCGCGCGCGGCGCCGGGCTGTCGGTGCCGAGGGCGACCGCGGCCGCCGTCCCCGCGGCGCGGTCGACGATCACCGCCTGGTTGGGGTTGACGACCGCCTGGCCCGGGCCTGCCTGCGTCTCGGAGGGATCGACCGTCAGGAGGACGAAGCGGCCGTCCGGCCCCACATGGACGACGTCGGGATTGGCCGGCAGCGGGGTGTCCACCTCCGTGCCGAGGGAGTCGGGGGAGAGGCTCAACGCCGCGAGCGCCGGGGCCGCCAGCGTGTTCCCGGTGACGACGAGCGCCGTGAGGCCATCGGGCGTGAGGGTCAGGTGGCGGCCGCCCGGAGCGACGGGGAGCGCGCGCACCGCCTCGGCCGCGGGGTCGACGGCGAGCAGGGCGCCGTCGGTCGTGTTGAGCGCGACGACCTCGCCGGCGCCGGCGAACGGACCCTCCGAGTCTAACGGCGCGGCGTAGTCGCCGCCGCGCGAGCCGCAGGCGAGGAGGGGGAGGAGGGCGAGGGTGGCGAGCCATCGATCGCGACGCCGGGAGCTGGGCTCCCGGGGAGGCGGGGAAGCTGGAACGACCGCGGTCGGTCCCGTCCCTGCCCTCCTTCCCTCCGGCCGCCGGCTTCCGGGAATGCCCGCGCCGCCGGAAGCTTCAGGGAGGGCTCCGGCGAAGACGAGGTGGGATGGCGGGTGCGGGAGAATCCGGGCGCCCCTCGCGGGGCTCGTCGTTTCCCGGTAGGCGTGGACCATGGGTGACCTCAGTTCTGGATCCGGGAGTTCAGCTCGAAACCGGTGACCGTCTGGATCGACTGGCTGTCGAGGTCGACGAAGCTGATCCGGCCGCCGGGGGCGACCTGCGTGACCCAGACGAGCGGCGCCGCCTGCGCGCCGGACGCTTGCGGGATCGCCCCCACGAACTCGGGGGGCGAGGCGAGGCCGAGACTCGTCGCGACCAGCGTGCGCAGGTCGAGGATGTCGACGCCGTACTGCTGGGCGGCGTCGTCGCGAAGCGCCACGGCCGCCGCTCCTCCCGCCGGGGCGAAGGCGAAGCCCTGCACCGCGACGTCACCGGTGCGCTTGAGCTGCGCGACCGCCGTGGCGAGATCGAACATCGAGTAGCCCTGGTCGAGGGCCACCTGCCGGGCGTACGGGTCCGTGGTGGCGGGGTTGGGATCGGGCCGGTGGACGATGACCGCCGACCGGCCGTCCGGAGAGATGCCGGCCCCCTGGACGAGCTTCTGGAGCGCGTCGGGGTACGGCGTGACCGTCCCGCCCGCGATGTCGAGCCGGGCGATCTCCATCGTCGGGGAGGCGTTGGTGAAGAGCAGGCCGAACGGGCCACCCGTCATCGGCCCGGAGACGGGGGAGAGCGCGATCTGGCCCGCGTTGAAGCCGCCGAGCGAGAGGAGCTGCGGGGCCCCGCTCGGGCGGAGATCCTGCGGGATGCGGAGGAGCTCGACCTGCGCGGTGGCGCGCAGGACCGCGACCGCGGCCGTTCCGCCGGGCTCGATCTCCAGGTCGGTGGCGATGTCGGGGAGGGCGAGGGTGGAGACCGTCTGCGAGTCGACGTCGATGATCGTCAGATCGTTCGCGGTGAAGCTGCGGACGAGGACGAAGGCGCCGTCGGGCGTTGCGACCACCGCGCGCGACGCGAGATCCGCGCTCGCCGAGGCGGGCAGCGCCTGTCGCGGCGGAAGGCCCGGGGGCTTCGGGTTCGACAGGTCGATGAACGAAACCGAATCCAGGGCCACGGCGATCGCGCCCTTCGTGACGCCGCCCGCGGTCCGGAAGAAGACGTCGCTCACCCGGAAGCCGGCCGCGCGATCGAAGGGAACGCCGGCCGGCGCCGAGCCCGGCGCGGCGAGGCGAACGACCGTCACGATGCCCTCCGCGCCCTGGTCCGGCACGTTGTTCGGATCGGTGAAGGCCGCCGCCCAGCTCCCGTCCGGGGCGAGGCGCAGGTGATCCTGCCGCCGGTCGAGCGGGATGTCCGTGCGAGCCGTGGGCCCCGGCTGCGTCGCGTCGAGCAGGTGCAGCTCGTCGCTCCCCGTGTTCAGGACGATCACGCGGTCTGCGTTCGTGAAGGCGGCGATCTCGGCCGGGTTGCCGCCGAGCGGGATCGATTCGATCGCGAGCGTCTGGGCGTCGACCCTCACGGCCTGGCCGCCCGCCGGATCGAGCGCGAAGACGAAGTGCGGCGTGGCCGCCGGCGGGGGACCGGAGATGGGTTGCTGCTGCTCGGGCGGCAGACCATCGGCGGGGGAGACGCACTGGCTCGACTGGCAGGCGAGGCCCGAAGGACATTGTGCGTTCGTGGTGCAAGGCAATGCCTCGGCGCCCGCGTCGGGGGACATCCCTCCGCCCCCGCTGGCCACGTCCGCCCCCAAGAGCGACGCGTTGGGCCCCATCGCGCTGCCACAGCCGCCGAGGACGATCGCCACGGCGGCAATCCTCTCCAGACGCATCGCTTTCATCGAGGCCTCCTCCGGGGTTGGGCTCGTCCGCAACTACACGTCGAGCAAGGATTGCAAGAGCAATGCCGTGCCACAAACAACCGAAAGGACGTGGTCATCAGCCGGTCTGTCGATGCTCGAGCACGACAGTCCTGTCGTGCCGTCCGCGGAAGTCCGAGCCCGGCTGGGCCGGTCACCGCGGCGGCCAGCGGCGGAGGAGACCGATTGCGGTCCGGCGCGAGGTCGGGCGGGAGGCGGAGCGAACATAGGAGGCTGGTGTGAAATGGCTGCCTGCTGCGAAAGCCGAACCCTTCGCCGCGACGGAGGGCGCCGCGTCGGGTGCGGCGGGCTTCTCGCAGTCCACTGAAACGACGGCGGGAATAGCTGGCGTCCCCAAGGGGATTCGAACCCCTGTTGCCGGCTTGAAAGGCCAGCGTCCTGGGCCTCTAGACGATGGGGACCTCGTACGACGCCGCCGACCTTACGACGACCGACGGGCGACCCGCAAGAACCAAGGCCCCTGAACCAGCAACGCCGAATGAGGTGGCGAGAGGAAGCGGCAGCGGCTCGCCCGGAAGGGTGTTCGTCATGGGATTCGAGCTCGAAACGGATCTCCGGCCTAGAAGGCCTGCGCGAGCTGTTTGCCCGTGTAGGTCTTGCCTAGGAGGAGGAGGACGATCGTGGATGTCGCCGGGAAGTACTTCCCCAGCGCCGTCACGATCGGCGGCGGCTTCTGCGCGAACGGGGTGACGAGGGTCATCTCGCACCTCCTTCCTTCTTACAGCGAGCCCGTCGGCCGCCGCCCCGGGCCCGATGCCCGGCTGATGGATCTGGAAAGAACCGCGCGAGCCGTGCCAACGGCGCAACAGCCCGGCGCAGGAGCTTCTCCTGGGAGCGCCGGGGTCCCGCCGGCCTCCGCCCGCGACCCGACCCGATCACCGTAGGCCTCTTCCCTTCGCTCCATCACTGCCGGTTTGACCGCGCACTTGCGGACGATCGTCCAAGTTCTGGACACCCACGGGTCTCGAGGGGCGGTCGCGGGGGTGTCGTCGGGGACGGAGATCGGCGGAGGTGGGAGGATCGGTCGAGGAGGGCGCGCGGTCGATCCATGGGGCGGCTCATTCGCCCGAGGAGAGGCGACAAACGACCGATCAGGGGGCGCACTCGACCGAGGAGACCGTGCAATCGACCAAAGAGACCTTGCACTCGACCAAGGAGACGGCGCGATCGACCGAAGAGACCGCGTGATCGACCAAGGAGACCGCGCACTCGACCAAAGAGACCTTGCACTCGACCGAGGAGACCGCGCGATCGACCGAGGAGACCGCGCGATCGACCAAGTAGACCGCGCACTCGACCAAGTAGACCGCGCACTCGACCAAGTAGACCTTGCACTCGCCCGAGGAGACCGCGCGATCGACCGAAGAGACGGCGCGATCGACCAAAGAGACCGTGCACTCGACCGAAGAGACCTTGCACTCGGCCAAGTAGACCTTGCACTCGGCCAAGTAGACCTTGCACTCGGCCGAGGAGACCTTGCACTCGGCCGAGGAGACTTTGCACTCGACAAATGAGACCTTGCAATCGACCAAAGAGACCACGTGATCGACCAAAGAGACCGCGCGATCGACCGATGAGAACTTGCAATCGACAAATGAGAGCTTGCACTCGACCGAGGAGACCGCGTGATCGGCCGATGAGAACTTGCAACCGACCAAAGAGACCGCGTGATCGACGATTTGTCTGTCGGCTCTCACGTGCTTGGGACCCCCGCTTCTCAGATGCATTCCCCCCCCGGGTCCACGCGTGATGTTGGGTTAGGTTCTGCCTGAAGAAGGGCGAACTGTCCATCCGCCGCCGGGGCTGTGG
>JAKAPL010000052.1 GCA_021807105.1 Myxococcales bacterium
CCACAGCCCCGGCGGCGGATGGACAGTTCGCCCTTCTTCAGGCAGAACCTAACCCAACATCACGCGTGGACCCGGGGGGGGAATGCATCTGAGAAGCGGGGGTCCCAAGCACGTGAGAGCCGACACCTTGGGCCGGCCACGCCCTCCGCCGGCCGTCGCGAGCAACATCACCCCGACGATACCCCACATGGTCCGCGACCATAGCCCTTTTTGGTTGGGCGTCAAGGCGAAAATCGCCCAGGATCCATTCCTTATCTGCTCTCGGCCAGGGTAGGGAGGGTGGCTCGGATGGGCAGCCCCCGCGAGTCACGACGACCGGGTCCGGGGCGGGCCCGGTCGGGGGAGAACCGTCCGCACCTGTTCCCGGATCGGGATTTCATCCGGCTGTTCGCCGAGGTCCTGGGCCTGATCGGCCCGTTCATCCGGCTGATCGCCAAGGTCACGCGTCTGATCGGCCCGCTCATCCGGCTGATCGCCGAGGTCATGCGTCTGATCGGCACGTTCATCCGGCTGATCGCCGAGGTCATGCGTCTGATCGGCCCGCTCATCCGGCTGATCGCCGAGGTCATGCGTCTGATCGGCACGTTCATCCGGCTGATCGCCGAGGTCATGCGTCTGATCGGCACGTTCATCCGGCTGGAAGACCAGCTCGTGCCGCAGGAAGGCCGAGGGAAGGCGCATGCAACCGGATTCATGGCGGATGAGATCGATGTCATCGGCCATGAGCTGTTCCCCAAGCGGGATGAAGGCGGGTTCATGCGGCATGAAACGCGATGCCGGGCGACTGAATCGCCTCTCCAGCAGGATGAAACGCGTTTGCAGCCGCATGATCTTCTCCTCCAGGCGGATGACTCTGCGTTGCAGGCGGATGAACCTGCGTTGCAGGCGGATGAACCTGCGTTGCAGGCGGATGAACCTGCGTTGCAGCGGGGATGACCCGGCTGCCTAGGCCCTGCCCCGGCTTCCGTGGCGGATGAAGCCGAGGCCGTCCGCCCGAGGCTGGCTTCCATCCCGGAAGAGTTGGGATCCATCCCGGCGATGCCGGACTCCGTGGAGGATGAAGCCGAGGCCGTGCGCCCGAGGCTGGCTTCCATCCGGGAAGAGTTGGGATCCATCCCGGTGATGCCGGACTCCGTGGCGGATGAAGCCGAGGCCGTGCGCCCGAGCCTGGCGGTCGACGCGGAGACCGCAGTGGGATTACGAGCGTGGCGACGCATGGGTCGCGTCGATGAAAGCGATCAGCTCGTGAAGACCGTGTGCCCAGAAGAGCGTGAGACCGCGGTCCTGAGCATCTTCGAGGTTACGGAGCTTGTAGACACCGGAGAGGACCGCCGCAGGGACGACCTGAGCCTTGCCGAAGTCCGCGCGCCAGGTCTCTGCCTTGACCGCGGCGTCGTTGTTGAGGCGCTTGATCGAATTGGTCGCGGAGTTGGAGACCTTGCACTCGATCGGCAGGACGCGCCTGTCCCACAGCCCGACCAGGACGTCGGCCTTCCGGGTGCCGAGCGTGCTCTCCATACAGAACTTCCCGGGGCCCGGTGCCTCGGCGAGCGTCTCGACGTGCGCAATCGGGTACGTCTCCTGGAGCCCGTGCAGCCGGAGCGCCTCGCGGACGGTCTGCTCTTGCGCCGACTTGCTCACGTTGCGCCGTTCGGTCTCGACGCGGCGGCTCGCGAGCAGGACCGCCGACGCCAGGACCGCGCGCTCCCGCTCCTCGACGGTCGGTTCACGGTCCTGGGCGAACCATGGGAAGCGCCGGCGATCGAGGCCCTGCGCGACCGTGCCCACGGCCCGGGTGGCGAGGCGACGATCGTCGCGTATCGCCTTCCCGGCGAGCGATGGCGCGCTGGCGAGGATCTCGAGATCGTCGAGGGAGATGGGCGGGCCGGCGAGGTTGCGCACGAAGGCGGGCGGCCGGCGGGCCATGTAGGTCGCCAGGATGGGCGCCGGCTCGCGCAGCCCGACCGCCCACGACGCCCTCCGGTGGCGGGCGATGGAGCCGCGGTCCGCTCCCTTGGCGCGGGCGGTGCGTAGGAAAGCCTCCACCGCCGCACGCCATTCCCTCGCTATCTCGTCCTCGGAAGTCGTATCACCGATCGGGCTGGAGCCGGCGCGCACGTCCCGGCCGGCTTCAGGCCCACGGACCGGCTAGTTCTTCCAATCGAGCTGGGCGAGCTGGGCGACCTGGGCGCTGTAGTTGGGCCAGCTCGTGCCGGGGAACTCCCAGAGGGAGGAGTACGGACCCGCGATGGTGAAGAACTCGTTCAAGTTCGTGGTGTTCGGATCGCCGGTGTCGTTGGACTGGATCGGCCAGATCCGCGCGTGGAGGCCGGAGGTCATGATCATGTTGATGGCCTGCGACCAGCCGTAGTTCCAAGAGACGCCGCGGTCCTCCCAGTAAATCTGGGGGTAGAAACCATCGCTGCAGTACTTGTCGAAGGTCGCGAACGGGAAGCTCCCGTGGTAGCCGATCCAGCCGAACGAGGTGTAGCCGAGGGAGACGCCGGAGGCGCCCGCCCGGATGCCCTGGCAGAGCTGCTGCGCCTGACCGGCGTAGTTGCCCTCGAACTCCGACTCGACGTCGAGCACGACGCCGGTGGTCCCGGGGACCCGTGCCGCGTCGACCGCCGCCTGGATCGCGCCGCTGGCGACGCCCTGCGGGGTCACGTACGGCCAGGCATAGACCTTCATGCCGCGCGAGGTGAACTCCGAGACGACCGAGGTGTTGTAACGGCTGGACCAGAAATCGCCATCCTGCCCGCTCTTGATGAGCACGAAGCCGACGCCGTCGGCCTGCGCCTTTTCGGCGACCTGGGAGGCCGAGAGGCCGGTGTAGTCGAAGTACCAGATCCAGAGCCCCTTCGCCTTGGGAGAACCGGCCGGGTTGCCGACTCCACCCGAAGTCCCGCTCGTGCCGCCGCTCGTGCCGCCGCTGGTTCCTCCACTGGTGCCGCCGCTCGTGCCCGACGACCCGCACTGGTCGGGGACGCCCGGGGGCTCGTGCTGGCAGCCGGAGTCGCAGTGCTGCAGGACGGTCAGGATGCCGTTGCGACAACCGTAGAGCGTGTTCGGGTCGCCGGAGACGCCGTCGCCGCCGCAGTAGAGGCCGTCGCCCTGCGGGCACGCGTTGCCGCCGCCCGCCGCGCAACGGTCGGGGACGTTCGCCGGCTCGTGCTCGCAGCCGCTCTGGCAGACCTGGACGGCGGTCAGGCGCCCGCCGGAACACTGGTAGAGGGTGTTGCTGGCGCCGGAGACGCCGTCGCCGCCGCAGTAGAGGCCGTCGCCGTCGGGGCAGGTCGAGGCGCATTCGTCGGCCACCCCCCGGGGCATGGCGCGGCAGCCGGCGCCGCAGGTCTCGACGACGGAGAGGCGGCCGCTCTCACAGCGGTATAGGGTGTCGCGGTCGCCGGCGACGCCGTCGCCGCCACAGTAGAGGCCATCGCCGTCGGGGCAGGGGGACGGCTGCGGAACGGGCCGGCAGCGGTCGGCGACGCCCGCGGGCATGGACTCGCAGCCGTTCGTGCAGGCCTCCTTCACCCGCAGATCGCCGCCCGCGCACTCGTACAGGGTGTCGTGATCGCCGGAGACGCCGTCGCCGCCGCAGTAGAGGCCGTCGCCGTACGGGCAGGCGGTCGGGCGGCAGCGGTCGGGCTGGTTCACCGGCATAAACTCGCAGCCGGACGGGCACTGCCGGATGACCGAAAGCAGCCCGGAACGACATTCGTACAAGGTGTCGTGGTCGCCGGCGACGCCGTCGCCCCCGCAGTACGCGCCGTCGCCGTCCGGGCAGGGCCGCGGCTGGGGGACCGGCCGGCAGCGATCGGCGACGCCCGCCGGCATGTCCTCGCAGCCGTTCGCGCAACTCTGCACGGCGGTGAGCTCGCCACCGTGGCAGCGATAGAGCGTGTCGTGGCTTCCCCCGACGCCGTCGCCGCCGCAGTAGAGGCCGTCGCCGTCGGGGCACTGGCCGCCCCCGCCGCTGTTCTGGGGAGGCGGCGTCGAGCCCTGGATGTAGGCCATGTAGACGTCCCAGTTCCAGTTCGGACCCGGATCGTGGTGGCGCTCCCAGGAGGGGACCCAGGCGCACTCCCGCGTCCCGGTGTAATCCACGATGTCGTAGAGCTCGGAGTGGCCGATGATGTGCTGCCGGTCGATGGGGATGCCATAGCGGTCGACGAGCCAGCGCGCGAGGGAGGCCGACGACCGATACATCCGGTCGGTGTACCAGCCCGCCTGACTCATGTAGCCCTCGTGCTCGATCCCGAGCGAGTGCTGGTTCATCCACCAGCAGCCGGCGTGCCAGGCGATGTCTTTGTCCTGGACCATCTGGGTGATCTGGCCGTCGGAGGAGCGGACGACGTAGTGGGCGGAGACCTGGGAGGCCGGGTTCTGGAACCAGGAGATGGCGCTCTCGTAGCTGCCCTCGGTGTCGTGGATGATGAGGTAGCGGATGGCCTCGTCGTTGGGTCGATTCGCGCTGGTGTAATTGCCCGAGGAGGCGGCGATCCAGCGGGCCGACGGATAGTCGGGGGTCGCGTACGCCTGGTCCTCGGCGACGAGGTCGCCCGGGGGCAGGAGCAGCGCGTGAGGCGCGAGGGAGATCTGGGCGGTCTCCGAATCCATCGCGGTCGCGCCGGACATGAGCAGCTCGAAGACGGCCTGCGCGTACCGCCGGCCGGCCGCGGGGTTCTCCTCGCCGCCGCCGTACCGGGAGACGGCGTCGAACCAGGATTCGAGCTTCTGCCAGGACGAATCGCCGGGGTGGGCGACGCCCGAGGTCTCCTGGTAGAGCTGCGACAGGACCGCCGCGCCGCCCTGGATGTTGGCGTCGGCGTCGTTCTCCAGCGCCTGTTGGGAGAGGCCGGTCAGGGTCGCGGCCCGCGTCAAGGTGGGCATCGCGCTGCCGGTCAGGCGCAGGTGCATCAGGCCGTATCCCTGGTCGAGCGAGACGACGCCCGGCATCTGGTGCCAGCGGGTCTCCAGGTACGAGATGGCCTTCAGGAGGTCGGGCGGGACCTGATACTTCGCGCCGGCGGCCTGAAAGCTCTGATCGAGCGGACTGGCCGGCAAGGTCGACGGCGGGGCGCCCGACCCGGCGGTGCAGGCGGCAAGGAAGAGGATCGGCGTGGCCCAGATCATCGGACGGCGGTGGTCCATGGTATCCCTCGGGGGCATGCCCGGAACCCTAGCACGACGGATGCCAGGACGCTTGGCTGCTTTCCCCGCGAAATCACGAGGGCGATCCGGAGAGGAGGGCGGCCCCTCTGGCACGTCCGCGCACCAGTCGCCCCCTTCGTGCTCCAGTCGTAAACGGAGTTGACAGGAGTGCTCGTTCGAGGAGCGGGCTGTCCGGCCGGGGCATGTCGAGGCCCCGAAGGGAGCCGTGGGACGCGCTTACGCCGCGAAGCGGCGGGGAGCGCCCGTGAGCCGCCGGTCGATCCGCTCGGCGGCGCGGGTCGCGAAGGCCATGATCGTGAGCTGCGGGTTCACGCCCAGCGACGAGGGGAAGACGGAGCCGTCGACCACGAAGAGGCGGTCCGCCTCCCAAGACTCGAGGTCCGGATCGATGACGCCGTGGTCCGGAGACCTCGCGAGCCGGCAGGTGCCCAGGGGGTGGAAGGCGCTCAGCTCGATGTCCTCGGGGACGAGCGGCATCGTGGCGATCGGGGTCAGCTCGGCTTCGTCGTTGAGCTCGGGCAGACCGGCGATGGGCGAGAAGACGGTCTTCGCGCCCGCGCGGAAGAAGATCCGGCAGAGGATCTCGATCCCCTTGCGCAGCTTCTCGATCTCGCCAGGACCGAGGCGGTAGACCATCAGCGGGCGGCCGTCGAGGCCGCGCCGCACCTGCCCCTGGCTCTCGTCCTCGACCATGAGGCCGAAGGTGGCGAGGTTCTCGTAGCGGTCCATCGCCCGGGTGAGCTTCTCGCCGTAAAAGGGGAAGCCGATCGAGGTGAAGTCCGGGGTGAGCGAGGCCCCCTCGAACATGATCCCCTGGTCTGCGAGGTCGTGGATGAACGCGCCTTGAGGTACGCCGTCGAACGGGAGGACCGGCTCGTCGAAGAGCGCCATCGCCTTGGCCGCCGGGTGGATCGAGAGGTTGCGGCCGAGCTGGCCTGAGCGGCGGCCGATGCCCTGGCGGCCCAGGAAGAGCGGCGTGTAGATCGAGCCGGCGGCGACGACGACGGCGCCGGCGCGGATTCGCAAGGGAACGCGGTCCGGCCCCATCGTGCACGAGAGCCCCGCCGCGCGCCCGCCGTCGAAGAGGACCTCCCGCGCCGTGGTCTCGGTGTAGAGCGTCGTCCCCGCCGCGAGCGCCGCGGGGACGTAGGAGACGTTCATCGATCGCTTCGCGTCCTCGGGGCAGCCGAAGCAGCAGACGCCCGAACCGCGGCAGCCGTCGGCGTTGCGGCGCAGCGGCTCGGCGTGCAGCCCGAGCGCCTCGGCGCCGCGCTGGACGAGGCGCGAGGTATGGCCCCATACCTCTCCCGGGACGGGCTGGACGCGCAGGATCGCTTCGACCCGGTCGTAGTAAGGCGCGAGCGCCGGGGCGGTGAACTCGGCGAGGCCGAAGTCGTCCCGCCAGTGGGCGAGCGTGTGCTCGGGGACGCGGAAGCAGGTCCCCGAGTTGATCGTCGTCGTCCCCCCCACCGTCATCCCCAACGGAATCGGGATCCCGGGGCGGCCCAGCGCGACCGTGAAGCCGAGGTCGCGGTACATCCGGCGCTGCATCTGGAACGGGCGGCGCGAGAACTGCGGTCTCGTCCAGTACTGCCCCTCCTCGACGAGCACGACGCGCCGGCCGCGTTCGGCCAGCTCCTTGGCGACGACCGCTCCGCCCGCGCCTGAGCCGACGACCGCGACGTCGCAGGCGATCTCCTCGGCCTGAACCCTCTCCCGGCCGATCCGGACATCGCCCGCGGGGAGGGAGTCGAGCGCCGCCGCCTTGTGTGCGAACGGCTTCGGCGTGTAGCCGAGCGCGGCCGCGACCTCGTCGTCGGCGAAGTAGGTGAGCTTGAGGGGGGTGAGCAGGCCGCGCAGGGCGACGCGTACGGTCGCCGTTCCGTGGTGCCAGCGGTCGAGCACGGCGAGACGCTCGTTGGGGGGGAGGCGGGAGAAGCGCCTGCCGGCGAGGAACAGGGCCGACCACTCGAACAGGAAGAGGCCCGCGAGCAGAGCCCAGCGCAGGAGCCACGGCAGCTCGCCGAGCAGCTCGTCGATCCCCTCGACGGCCACCGGGCCGGCGCGCTTCTGCACGCGGCGCCCGGGTGGGATCGCGGTGTCCGCGAGGGCCTCGACGAGTCGCCGTCCCCAGGCAGGCAGGAGCCCGCGGCGGCGGGCGGGTGGGACGGCGCCGAGCCGGGGCGCCGAAGGCGACGTGGGGGGAGGGGTGTCCATGCGTTCTCCTTCAAGGGCCCGGGCAGAGGGGCACGTCCGGCCGCCGGGCGCGATCCCCGAACTCGACGTGAGCCGTCCCCCGGGCCGAGAGCAGCTCGATGGTCTCGCCCCGCCGGATCTCCAGCGTCAGATCACCCAGCTCGCTGTTGCAGCAGAAGCTCGGCGTCCCGTCGGGATCCGCGTACTCGACCTGGAGCATCCTCGCCGGGTCGGCGCGCGCGCGGCCGTACAGGACGGCGTCGCCTGCCCGTGCGGTGAACCCCCACTCGGGGAACGCACGGTCGCTCGTCGCGTGGAGCGCTCCGGGCATCGCCTGTCCGACGTAGTCCCGCCCGCCGTGGCGGACGTAGACGGCGGTCACGGTGCGCGACGCCGGGCCGAGCCGGACCGTGGCGGCGACGCCCTCGACGACGGCGCGGCGGTCGCCGGCGAAGGCGTTGCAGTGGACCCACGACCAGCGCTCGGCGTGGCGGGCGCCGAACAGGTGGGCCTGCTGGCCCGGCGCCCCTTGCAGGTCGAAGACGGCGCCGTCCGCCTCGATCCGTCCCCGGAATCGGAGGTCGGGGTTGGGGACGCACCAGTTGGTGGCGCGCCGATCGAGGGCGGGGCGGAGCCACCGCGGCGCGATGAAGACCGCGGCCGGCGAGGGCTCGAAGGCGAGGTCCCAGGAGAGCGCGTGGCGATGGCCGTCGAGCGCGCCCCGCGCGCGCCCCTCCGCGAGCTCGGCGTCGCCGATGCGCAGGATCGACGGCCCGCGGAGCGCGAAGGCGTCCGCTCCGACCCGCCGCCGCAAGCCGAAGCTCCGTTCGGGCGCGCGGTCGTCGAAGAAGTGACCCCACAGCTCCGCGTGCGGAGCGCCGGCGCGCGGAGCGTCGAGCGTGTAGCGCAGCCAGAAGGCCGCCCCCGGGGCGTTGAGGGTGAGATACCAGACCTCGTACCGGCCGCGACGGCCGTCCCAACGCGGGAGGTTCTCGCTCCCCCGTGGGACGACGTAGCCGCCGAGAAGGCTCACGACGGCGGGGGGAGTCTGGCTCCGCCCGCATCCCCCACCCCACCTCGCCTTCGTAGGAGCGTCTCTGAATCTTCGCGCGGCACGGGATTCTCGGAGTCCGGAGATCAGGCGACCAGCCGCAGGACCGCCCGGACCGCCCGGACGAGGGTCTGTTGGACCGAACGGCGGTACGGATAGAGCCACGGGGCGCTCCACGCGACCCGCTCCGTGGCGACGTGGCGCATCCAGCAGACCTCGCGCAGCGCCTGGGCGCCGTGCGTCCGCCCGATGCCCGAGTCCCTCACCCCGCCCCAGGGCATCTCCGGAACGCCGTGCGTGAAGAGCACGTCGTTCACCATGACCGTCCCGGCGGTGAGCCGGTTCGCGACCTCCTCGGCGTGGCGGCGATCCTTCGAGAAGACGTAGGCGTTCAGCCCATAGGCCGTGCCGTTGGCCAGGCGAACCGCCTCGTCCTCGTCGTCGAAGGGAACGATGGGCAGGACGGGTCCGAAGGTCTCGTCGTGCAGGACCGCCATCCGGGCGTCGACGCCGGAGAGGACGGTCGGCTCGAAGAAGCGCCCCTTCTCCGTCCGCGCGTTGCCGCCGGCGAGCACCGTCGCCCCGCCGGCGACCGCGTCGGCGACGTGCCGGCGCACGATCTCGAGCTGCGCCGGCGTGGTCATGGCGCCCACGTCCACCTCGCCCCCGCTGTCGTCGCCCTGGCGCAGGGACCGGGTCAGCTCGACCACGCGCCTCGTGAAGGGATCGAGGATCCTCCGGTCGACGTAGACCCGCTCCACGCTCGCGCAGATCTGCCCCGAGTTCGCGAAGGCGCCGAAGACCACCGTTCGCGCCGCCCGCTCGAGGTCGGCGTCGCCGAGGACCACGGCCGGGTCCTTGCCGCCCAGCTCCAGCGTGCAGGGGATGAGCCGCTCGCCGCAGGCGGCCGCGATCTTCCGTCCGGTCGCGACCGAGCCGGTGAAGGCGACCATGTCCACGCCCGCCGCGAGGAGCGCGGCCCCGGTCGCTCCGAAGCCGGGAACGACGGCCACGAGGTCGGCCGGGACCCCCGCGGCGTCGAGCAGCTCCTTCGCCTTCAGGGCGGTGAGCGGAGTGAACTCGCTCGGCTTCACCACGACGCCGTTGCCGGCGGCCAGCGCGGTCACGATCTCTCCCACCGGGAGCGAGAACGGGAAGTTCCACGGCGAGATGACGCCGATCACGCCCCGCGGCTCGTAGCGGACGTAGAAGCGCTTGTGCGGGAAGAGCGGCGCGCCGATCCGCCGGTCGCGCAGGATGCCGCGCGCCTTGCGGGCGTAATAGGTGGTCAGCATCGCCACCGGCACGATGTCGTGGAGGGTGGCCTCGAACCGCGGCTTGCCGTTCTCCCGGTGGACGAGATCGGCGACCTCGTCCGCCCGTTCGAGCAGGAGGTCCTTGAAGGCGAGCAGGCGCCGCCGGCGCTCCGCGAAGCCGAGGGCCGCCCACCCCTTCTGCGCCTCGCGGGCCCGTCCCACCGCGGCCACGACGTCCTCGGGCGAGGTGACCGGGACCTCGGGCAACGGCGCGCCGGTCGCGGGCTCGAGGTTGCGGATCACGGTGGGAGCAGCCGGCTTCGCGTGGCCGTTGTGCAGCGGTTCGACGGTGGCTTCGACCATGACGCGCTCCTTGCCGACGTGGTCGGCGGCTGGCTACGGGTTGGCCACGGAGGATAATCCTTCGGTCCGGTGCTTGATGGCCCGGACCGTGGCGAGGGCGGCCGCGACGTTGATCCCGACCGTGATGGTCTGCTGGCTGTCCTCGAGCTTCTGGGCGAGCGACGAGTAGTTCCGCGAGGCTGTCGTGTAATAGATCAGCGTGCCGCCCTGGACCGGGACGATTCGCCAGTCGCAGAAGCTGCCCTCGATGTCCCCCTTGAGCCACTGGCCATGCGCGGTGCGCTTCTGCGGATCGAGGACGTAGTGGAAGACGTAGCTCTCGTTGGAGATCGGTACGTCGATCTCGTAGGCCACGTCCTCTTGGTTCGGCCCGTCGACGTGCACCTCGCTCTTGACGACCTTCGGCATGAAGTAGCGGTAGTTCGAGAAGTTCGTCACGACGTCCCAGACGGCGTCGGGGGGGGCCTTCACGTCGATGATCGCGGTAGCCCGGTCGAACTTACCGTGGGCGTCGTTCTGGACGAGCACGAGGGGCCCCTTCTTGAGCAGGGCCATCAAGTCCTGGGCCCGCGCGGGAGCGGCGGCCCAGAGGCAGGCGAGAGCGGCAACGACGGCAGCGCGCATGGGAAGACCTCGAGCGCCTTCGATAGCACGCCCTCGCGAGGCGGCGCAAGGCGCCCCGGGCTCGACACGCTTCGGGCTCGCCATTGACCGCGGCCGGGCGGCGTGGCTATCGTCCTCTCCGTGCCACGCTCGCGCCGCCGGGCGCCGCTCCTCCTCCTGACCCTGCTGCTCTCCACGGCGCCCGCCCTTCCGGCGCGCGCCGCGTCCGATCCCGTCGGACTGCACACGGGCGGCGCGGCGGATGTCCCCTCGGCCCGCCCCGGGCAGCCGACGGTGTCCGAGCTGGCCCAGGCGGTCGGCCACGACCGCGTCGCCCTGAACTTCGCCTGGATGTTGCTCGGGGCTTTCCTGGTGATGTTCATGCAGGCGGGCTTCGCGCTCGTCGAGACCGGCCTCACGCGGGCGAAGAACGTCGCGCACACCATGGCGATGAACCTCTTTGTCTACGCCATCGGCGTCCTCTGTTACTGGGCGATCGGCTTCGCGCTCCAGATGGGCGGCGCGGGGCCGTTCGCCACCCTCGGCGGCGGCGGCGCGCTCGATCACGAGGTCGTACTCCACGTTTTCGGCAAGAGCTTCGGCCTCTTCGGCGCCCGTGGCTTCTTCCTCGCCGGACCGGCCAACGACGCCGCGACCCTCGCCGTCTTCCTCTTCCAGATGGTCTTCATGGACACGGCCGCGACCATCCCCACGGGCGCGCTCGCCGAACGCTGGCGCTTCTCCGCCTTCAGCCTCTTCTCGGTGCTCGTCTGCGCGGTCATCTACCCGGTCTACGCGAACTGGACGTGGGGAGGCGGCTGGCTCGCCTCCCTCGGCGCCGACTTTGGACTCGGCCACGGCCACGTCGACTTCGCCGGCAGCTCGGTCGTCCACATGGCGGGTGGGCTCATGGCGCTCGTGGGCGCCGTGTACGTCGGCGCTCGCCGGGGCCGCTTCCGCAAGGACGGCCGGCCGGTCCCGATGCCGGGCCACAACATCCCGATGGCCGTCCTCGGCACGATCATCCTCGCCTTCGGCTGGTTCGGCTTCAACGGCGGTTCGACCCTCGCCGCGACCGACCTGCGGCTGGCGGCGGTGCTCGCGAACACCATGCTCGCGTCCGCGGCCGGCGCGCTCTCCGCGACCCTCTATGTCTGGAAGAAGCTCGGCAAGCCGGACGTGACCCTGATGGGCAATGGTCTCCTGGGCGGCCTCGTCGCGATCACGGCCCCGTGCGCGTACGTGGCCGCCCCCGCCGCCGTCCTCATCGGCCTGAGTGCTGGCGTCCTCGCCACGTGGGTGAACCTGCGCGTCGAGCGCGCCTTCCAGATCGATGACCCCGTGGGGGCCATCGGCGTCCATGGCGCCTGCGGCGCGCTCGGCATCCTCGCCGTCGGCCTGCTCGCGGACGGCTCGTACGGGGATGGGCTCAATGGGGTCGCGGGCGGCGTACGTGGTCTCTGCTATGGCGACGCCGGCCAGCTCCTCGCCTCTTGCATCGGCCTCCTCGCGCTCATCCTCTGGGTCGTGCCGGCGGCTTGGGGGGGCTTCGCGCTCGTCGAACGGCTCGTGGGCAACCGCGTGCCGGAAGAGGTCGAGGTGGCCGGGCTCGACGAGGCGGAGATTGGCCTCCTCGGCTACCCCGATACGACCGCCCTCGGGACGCCGCACGGGTCGGGCGGTCCGTTCGGTCCGGCCCCCGCGGTCGCCCCGGCGCCGCGCCCGGCTCCTGCGGGGGAGTAGCGCGGGGGCCGTCGCCGGACCGTGAATCGGGCGGGTTCAGGGGAGGGGGCTGGGTGGGGCCTCGTCAGCGCTGGGGCGAGGGGTCTCCGGCCGCTGCGCCGTCCCCGCGTCCAGCGACGGCGCTGCCTTTGCCAGCGGCTTCTTGGATGGAACGGCTGCTTCGGCCAGCCGCTCGACGATCTCCCGGGCGAGCGTTCGCGAGAGCCTGCGCAGCGCCAGCCGCCGATTCGCCTCGTTCGTCGCGAGGTCATCCGCCGGCAGGTAGGAGTCCGTCTCCGTCACGTGATCGAGCTGGGCGAGCAGCTCGCCCCCGCGCCAGAGCTGGACGGTCACGGTGGCCGAGACCTGGTAGAGGCCCGGGTTCCACGGGACGAGCGGCTGCCCCGGGGCCGCCGAGCCACCGGGGACGATCGGACCGGCCTTGAGCACGAGCGGCATCCCGCCGACCGATTCGATGACGCCCGAGAGCCGCGCGTCGCTCTCTTCCCCGCCCCCGTGGCCCGCGCGGACGATCTCGCGCCGTAGATCGCCCGTGAGCCAGGCCGGCAGGTCGGGCTCCGTCGTCCTGTTCTTGAGCACGGGCACGTCAATCGACCGGACGCCGCCGGGCAGCGGCCCTCCCGCGGCGCTGAATCGATAGCCACAGGCCCAGGCGAGGAGCGCGGCCGCCGCCGCGAGCAGCGGCGGGAACCGAGGACCCCTCGCCCGGCCCCTCCACCGCAGGGGGGCGGAGGGGCCGCGATGACCCTCCCTAGGAGGCTCATGTGAAATGGGTGCCGTCGCGAGAAAACCGAGACCTAAGGCGAGACGGGCGCCCGAGGAGTGAACCGCGGAAACGTACTCTTTGCAGTACGTTTTGCAGCGAAGGACGAGGCCGCCCGTCGCAGCGAAGGGATCGGCTTTCGCAGCAGGCAGCCATTTCACGCGAGCCTCCTAGCCCACAACGAAATTCACCAGGCGCTTCGGTACGAAGACGACCTTGCGGATCGTCTTGCCCGCGAAGTGGGCGGCGATCCGCGCGTCGGCGCGGGCCGCCTCCTCCACCTCGCGCTGGCCCGCGTCCGCGGCGACCGTCACCTCGCCCCGGAGCTTCCCCCCGACCTGCACGGCGTACCGCCGCGTCTCTTCCGCGAGGAGCGCCGGGTCGAACGCCGGCCAGGCGATCTCCTGCAGGCAGCGATCCCGGTGGCCGAGCGCTGCCCAGACCTCCTCGGCGAAGTGGGGGGCGAAGGGCGAGAGGCCGATCGCGAGGACCTCGACCGCCTCCGCGAGCGCGGCGCGCTCGGCGCGCTCGCGGATCGGCTCGGCCCCCTCGCCGGCGAGCTCAGAGAGCGCGTTCACGTGCTCCATGAGCGCGGCGATGGCGGTGTTGAAGTGGAGCCGCGCCACGTCCTCGGTGACGCGCTTCAGCGTCCGGTGCGCGATCCGGCGCAGGGCGAGCGCGCGGCCGGTCGAGCTCGGCTCGGGCGCGCCCGCCTCGCGGGCCACCTCGCACCAGCCCCCCGCGAGCCGCCACACCCGCGCGAGGAAGCGGTGGAGCCCCTCGACCTGCGCGTCGTTCCAGGCGAAGTCGTGCTCGACCGGCCCCGCGAAGAGGACGAAGAGGCGCGTCGTGTCCGCCCCGTATTTCTCGACGTAGCGGCGCGGCGAGACGACGTTGCCCCGGGACTTCGACATCTTTTCGCCGTCGGGCCCGAGGACGATGCCCTGCGTCACGAGCCGCACCGCCGGCTCGCGCGCCGAGCAGAGGCCCAGATCCGCCATGACCTTCGTCCAGAAGCGGAAGTAGAGCAGGTGGAGGACCGCGTGCTCGGGGCCGCCGACGTACACGTCGATGGGCAGCCAGCGGTCCGCGGCCGCGCGCGCGAACGGCAGGTCGTCCGCGTGCGGCGACAGGTAGCGCGCGAAGTACCACGACGAGTCGACGAATGTGTCCATCGTCTCGGGATCGCGCTTCGCCGGCCCGCCGCAGCGCGGGCAGCGGGTCTCGACGAACTCCGGGACCTTGGCGAGCGGCGGTTCTCCGGTCCCGGTGATCGGCGCCTCGGCGGGCAGGAGCACCGGCAGCTCGCCGACCGGAACGGGAACGGCGGCGGGCTCCCCCGCCTCGCCGCACCGCTCGCACCAGATGATGGGGATCGGCGTCCCCCAGTAACGCTGGCGCGAGAAGCCCCAGTCGCGCAGGTGCCAGGTCACGACGGCCCTGCCGGAGCCCTCCGCCTCGGCCCTCTTGGCGAGCGCCTCGCGGGCCCGCTTGGACGAGAGCCCCGTCGCCTCGCCGCTCGCGACGAGCAAGCCGTCCTCGGTGAAGGCCCCCTCCAGTGCGCGAGCCGCGATCGGCGCGCCCTCGGCGGGCTGGACGACGACGCGGATCGGCAGCCCGTACTTCTTCGCGAACTCGAAGTCCCGCTGGTCGTGCGCCGGTACGCTCATCACCGCGCCCGTTCCGTACTCGGCGAGGACGAAGTTCGCGGCCCAGACCGGCACCTCCTCACCGGTGAACGGGTTCACCGCGCGCGCGCCGGTGTCGATCCCTTCCTTGACCGCTGTCCCCGCCGTCCGGTCCACCTCGCTCTGCCGACCGAGTCGCGCCGCGAACTCGGCGAGCGCCGCCCGCTCGCCGGGTGCCGCGATTCGCGCCGCCAACGGATGTTCGGGGGCGACGACGACGTAGGTGCAGCCGAAGATGGTGTCGAGCCGCGTCGTGAAGACGCGGATCTTTTCGCGTGAGCCGACGACCGGGAACTCGATCTCCGCCCCTTCGCTGCGGCCGATCCAGTTCCTCTGCATGGCCGTGACGCGCTCGGGCCAGCCTCCAAGTTTGTCGAGGTCGCGCAGCAGCTCATCCGCGTAGCGCGTGATCCGGAACGCCCACTCGCCGATCTGCTTGCGGACGACCCCCGGATGGCCGCGCCAGCAGGCGCCGTCCTCGACCTGCTCGTTCGCGAGGACCGTCGCGCAGGTCGGACACCAGTTCACCCATCCCTGCCGCCGGTAGATGAGCCCGCGCTCGAACATCTTGACGAAGAACCACTGGTTCCACCGGTAGTAGGCGGGGTCGGAGGTGGCGAACTCGCGGCTCCAGTCGAACGAGAAGCCCATCGATCGCATCTCCGCCCCGAAGGACGCGATGTTCTCCTTCGTTCGGATCGCCGGATGCACGCCCTCCTTGATCGCAGCGTTCTCGGCCGGCAGGCCGAGGGCGTCATAGCCCATCGGGTGGAGCACGTCCCGGCCCTGCATCCGCGCGACGCGGGCGATCACGTCGCCGATCGCGTACACGCGCGCGTGCCCCATGTGCATCGCGCCCGACGGGTACGGGAACATCTCCAGGACGTAGAACTTCTCGGACCCGGGCTTTCGCCCCGCCTCGAAGACGCGCCGCTGCGCCCAGACGCGTTGCCAGCGCGCCTCGATCTCGCGGTGATCATAAGGATGGGCGAGGAGCAAGAGGTCCTCCTGGTGGTAGCCGGTGGCGAGGATCTTCCGCGCGGCCCCCCGCGGGTCGCAAAGGTCGCCCGTCGCGTGGAGCCGTTCCAGGAGCGCGGCGACCCCGAGGACATCGATCCCCCGTTCGCGGGCGAGCCGCCTCGGCACGTCGTCCTCGATCACCAGCGCGGCCTTCCGCGCGGCGGCCAGGAGGACGGCTTCCAGATCGGGCCGTTCGATCAGGCGCCCATCGATCCGGAACCGCCGCGTCTCCCGATGGGAGCCGACGAGCACCGCCCCGGCCGCCCGAAGCTCGTCGTCGGTCACCTCGACCGAGGCGATCCACGGATACGCGTCGAGGTCGGGGACGCGGCCTGCGGCCCCCGGGCGCGCGTGATAGGCACGGGTCTCCTCGCCCACCGCCTTCGGCAACAAGACGCCGGCGCCTGACGCGCGCAGCGCATCGAGCACGCCGCCCCGATAGGCGCCCTGGAGCGTCGAGGTGTCGAAGACGAGGATAGACGGGATGGGATTCGAACCCATATTGTCCGGGTTTAAGTCGGACGTCCTTACCGTTGAACGACCCGTCCGTTCATAGAACTATCGTCTGGGGCCGCCCCCGTCAAGCCGCGCCGAAGGCTGATGTCGTCGAAGGCTGATGCGCCAAAGGCTGATATAGTCGCGCCGATGATCGAGTACCGGGTCTCCATCCCCGATCCCCGCACGCACCTGCTGCACGTCGAGCTGACGGCCTCCGGGCTTCCCAGCGGGCCCGCGGTCTTCTGGATGCCGGCGTGGACGCCGGGCAGCTACCTCATCCGCGAGTTCGCGCGTCACGTGCAGTCCGTCTCCGCCGAGGCGGATGGGCGTCCGGCCCCCGTGACCCGCATCGAGAAAGACGCTTGGCGCGTCTCGCGCGGGGGGGGGCCGCTCACCCTGCGCTACGACGTCTACGGCTTCGACCTCTCGGTCCGAGCCGCCCACGTCGACGAGACCCACGCCTTCTGGAACGGGGCCGCGGTCTACCTGACCGCCGACCCGCTCCTCCCGGAGCCCGCGCGGCTGGTCGTATCGGCCCCCGCGGGCTGGAAGATGGCGAGCCCGCTGGCCGCGGACGGCGACGGCTTTGCCGCGCCCGACTACGACGCGCTCTGCGACGGCCCGGTCCATCTCTCCCCGGACGACCGGACGGTCGAGTTCACGGCCGCGGGCGTACCGCACGCGCTCACCGTCTGGGGCCACGGCAACGAGGAACTCCCCGGCCTCGCCGCCGACCTCGGGAGGATCGTCGAGCAGGCGTCCGTGCTCTTCGGCGGCCTTCCTTACCGCCGCTACCTCTTCCTCACCCTCCTCGCCGATCATGGCCGCGGCGGCCTGGAGCACGAGAACGGCTGCACGCTCCTCTATCCACGCACGGGTTTTCGCCCCGACCGCGCACGCCAGGACTTCCTCGTCCTCGCCGCGCACGAGCTGTTCCACGCCTGGAACGTGAAGCGCCTCCGTCCCGCCGCGCTGATCCCATACCGCTTCCGGACCGAGAACCTGACGCGCCTGCTCTGGTTCTTCGAGGGCGTCACCTCTTACTACGAGCTGCTGCTCCCCGTGCGAGCCGGCGTGATCACGCCCGCCCGGTTCCTCGAGCTGTGGGGGGAGCGGATGACGCAGCTCGCGCGCACGCCCGGCCGCAAGCTCCTCTCCGCCGAGGAGGCGAGCCTGCTCGCCTGGGTCAAGCACTACCGCCCCGACGAGAACACGCCGAACAGCACCGTCTCGTACTACCTGAAGGGCTCGCTCCTCGCGCTCGACCTGGACCTCACGCTGCGCCGCCGCGGCACGAGCCTCGACGATCTGATGCGGCTGCTCTGGGAGAAGTACGGCGCCGCGGGCCGCGGCGTCCCCGAGGGCGCCGTCCGCGAGGAGGCCGAGGCGCTCGCCCGCGGGCCGCTCCCTCTCTTCGAGCTCGCCGTCGCGGGCAGCGGCGATCCGACGTACGCCGACCTCTCCGCGGTCGGCCTCGTCGCGAGGAGCCGCCCGCGCGAGTCGGTCTCCGACCGGGGCGGCGGCAAGATGCGTGACCGCGGCGAGGGCGCCTCCTGGCTCGGCGTCGTGGGCAAGCCAGAGCGGACGACCCTCGCGCATGTCCTCTCCGGCGGCCCCGCCGAGGCGGCCGGCCTCTGCCCCGACGACGAGCTGATCGCAGCGGACGGGCTGCGGCTCTCGGGCGAGGGGTGGCTGTCGCGGCTCGAAGGTCAGCCCGCGGGCACGCGCGTCGAGCTGACCTACTTGCGCCGCGACGAGCTGCGCCGCACGCACGTCGTGATGGGAGAGCGGCCGATCGATACCTTCTGGATCGAGCGATCGGAGGCAGCCGGCGAGCCCGAGCGGCGCGCGCTGCAAGCCTGGCTCGGTCACCCGCTCGACGGCAGGGGCGGGGGGAGCTAAGCCCGTCTGATTCCCGATACGGCGTAGCGAGGCGTCGCGTAAAGCACCTCCCCCCATGTCGTCGTAGGGGTGGCAAGCCCCCCCTTCGGGAGGCGCGGGATCGGACGCCGCAGCAGCCGGACCGTGAATAAGACGGGCTTACAGGACGCCCGCGACCGAGAGCAGGGCGATCGCGACGCCGAGGATCGACTCGCCGGCGATGAGGCCCGCGGCGACGGGGATGACGTGCTTCTCCGCGGCCTTCGGGTTCTTGCGCTCCAAGAGGAACGCGGCGAGGCCGCCGAGGAAGAAGGAGATCGAGTTCCAGCCCGGCATGATGAAGGCGAGGCCGATGCCGTTCGCCGAGGGAATCCAGGCGCGTTTTTCGGGCAACGCCCTCTCGATCAGGGTGAGCGCGACGCCGAGCAAGGCGCCGATGACGATGGCCCAGATCGCGGTCGAGTGGAGCGAACGGACGCCCGCCGCGAGCAGCTCGGCGACCGCCTTCCAGACCTGGGCGGCGGGGGCGGGGAACTTGTCGCCGCCGAGGACCGACGGGTTGGGGACCAGATAGTAGAACGCGGGGACGGTCACGGCCGCGCCGGCGAAGACGCCGGAGAACTGCGCCCAGAACTGCTGGCGCGGGTTCGCGCCGAGGAGGTAGCCGGATTTCAAGTCGGTGAGGAGATCCGCCGACGAGGAGGCCACCGAGGCGGTGATGTTCGCGGTCATGAGGTTCGCGATCATGTTCTGCGGGATGAGGATCCCGTAGACGAGCTGGGTGACCTTGCCGAGCGGGCCGATGGGAGTCACGTCGGTCTCGCCGGTGACCCGGCAGGCGACGATGGCGAGGACGAAGCTGATGAGCACGCCGAGCGAGGCGAGCCACGGCGAGATGCCGAAGGTCCGTGAGGTCACGACGACGCAGCCCGCGCCCGCGATGAGGACGCCGGCCACGAAGTAGGACGCGGGGAGCTCGATGCGGGCGAGCGGGTCCTCGGCCTCCCCCGCGCGCCGGCGCTGGAAGACGCTCGCGAGGCCGGAGAAGGCGCGCCCGAGCCGCCTGCCTTGGAGCCCGAAGGCGAGCAGCGACGCGGTGGTCATCATGGCGACCCCGGGCCAGACGCTCCAGGAGACGATCGACCGGTAGCCGAGGGTCGCGATCACCGGGTGGCCGTCGGGCAGGTGGTGGAGCCACGGCACCAGCACGCCATAGTCGATCACGCATCCGACGAGCATGGACCAGGCCGTCCGAAAACCCATGATCGCGCCCGCGGCGACGAGGATGGTCGACAGCTCGATCGAGAACGTGTAGCCGGCGTGGCTGAAGATCGGATCGAGCCTCCGATAGAGCGCGCGGGGGACGAGGGCGCGGGGGACGTGGAGGAAGTTCGGCAGGGCGATCACGCTCGCGAGGCTCGCCCACGCGGAGTGGGCCGCGGCGAGCTTCGCCGAGACCGCCTGCATCCCGTCGCGAAGCCAGGCGAGCAGCGCGCCGGCCCCCATCGCCGCGAAGAGCCCCTTCGCCTTGGACGACGCCTCGCCGCCGCGGGCGTAGAGCGACTTCAGCGTCTCGGCCGCGGCCGTCCCCGACGGGAACGGGAGCTGCTCCTGGTTGATCATGTTGCGCTTCATCGGCACGGCCACGAAGACGCCGAGCATCGCGAGGAAAAAGACGAGGGCCATGGTCGCGCCCATGGGCACGTGGTGGCCGACGATCATGAGGTAGGCGGAGAAGGCCGAGACGAGCGTCGCGGCGGTCGAGTAGCCGGCGGCCGACGCGGTCGATTGGAGGCAGTTGATCTCCAGGAGGGTCGGCTCGCTGCGGAAGAGGCCAATCTTCCGCCCGCCGCGGAACATCGAGAAGGCGAGGATGCAGGCGGTGATCGCGACGCCGAGCCCCCAGCCGGTCTTCAGGCCGACGTACAGGTTGCTGAAGGCCATGAACGCGCCGAGCACGAGCCCGGTGGCGACCGCGCGGAAGGTGAGCTGGGGGACGTCACCCTGGAAGACGTGCAGGAGCCACTCACGCTCGGGGTCGGGGACGGGAGTCTCGGGCACGACCTTCTCGGGGACCGCCATCAGCGACCAACCTCCCATCTCCTCGAACGCGACCGGCGGCCGGCACCCTGGCGATCGCGCGGCGGTTCGCCGCTCCCTCCCGCGCGGGCTCGCGGCCTCACTCGGCGAGGACGCTGTGGAGCGTCTCCTTGAGCGTGCGGCGGGGCGCGAAGCCCGCGTCCTGCACGAAGCGGCTGCCGTCGACGGTGCAGCCCCACTGCAAGTGGTCCAGCTCGGGGGGCGGGAAGCCCGCGATGTGGAAGGCGTAGAGCTGGCGCAAGAGCGGCCGCGCGAGGAAGTGCGGGACGAGGACCGGCGGATGGGAGAGCTCGCGCAGGGCGGTCGACAGCGGGACCTCGCCGGGGCCGACGACGTTGTAGACGCCCCGCACGCCCGGGGTCAGGGCCGCGGCGAGCGCGAGGCAGACATCCTCGACGTGGATGAGCTGGATCATCGGGTCGAAGCCGAGCAGCATCCACGGCCGCGGGAGCCGGAGGTAGTTCGACGGCGCGTTCTTGATGTGCGGCCCGACGATGTGGACGGGCCGCAGGACGACCGTCTCGATCTCCGGATGGCGGTAGAAGAACGACTGCGCGTACATGTCCACGGCGATCAGGTCGCGCACGTCGGAGAAGCGCTGCGACGCCATCAGCGGGCTGTCCTCGGTGAGGAAGTTCGAGTTGTCGGGGGAGGGACCGTAGACGTTGGCCGACGAGAGGACGACGACCTTCTTCACCCCGTACCGTACGCAGTAGTCGAGGACGCGAGTGGTGCCGACGACGTTGAAGCTGTGGTGGTCCTCGGCGCTCATCCGCGGGTCGTGCATGATGCCCATGTGGATGAGCGCCTTGAGCCTCCCCTTGCGGAAGGCGTTCTCGGCCTTGTTGCGGCGGATGTCGACCTCGTGCATCTCGAGATCCTTGGGCTTGCCGCGGAACGGCCGCCGGTCGATGCCCACGAGCCGCTCCTGCCCGTGGAGCAGCTTCGCGAGCGAGCGCCCGAGGTTGCCCGAGACGCCGGTGATCGCGACCCCGTCACGGACCTCCCCCGCCGCCGCCTCGCTCCTCCCGGCCGCCTCTCCCCCCGTCTTCGCCGTTTTCCCTCTCCCCATGGCTCACCAGTATGCGTGCCGGCGCGCCTGCACGCCCGCGTGGATCATCCCCTGCAGCTCCGCCTTGACCGCCTTGACCTTCCGCTCGAGGTCCTCCTCCTCATCGTCCGGGCGTCCGACGAAGCGCATCGGCTCGCCGAACCGGAGGTGGTACTTCGCGGGCAGCGGCAGCGGCAGGATCGTCGGCGTGATCGGGAAGGCCGGCATCCGGAAGAGGTCCGCGAGCGGCTTCACGTTGAAGAACGCGGGCGCCTGCTCCTCGGCCCCGACGACCGCGACGGGCACGATCGGCGTGTCCGTCTCCAGGGCGAGCCGCATGAAGCCGTGGCCGAACTCCTGGAGCTGGTAGCGATCGCGGTAGAGCTTGCTGATGCCCCGCACGCCCTCGGGGAAGACGAGGATGGTCTCGCCCGCGGCGAGCAGGCGCCGGCAGTTCTCGGGCGTGCCGACGACCTGCCCCGCGCGGGCGAAGATCGTCGAGACGAAGGGCAGCGCGGGCACCCACTTCTCGACCATCGAACGAACGACCCGGGGCGGCTCGGTGTGGAGGAAGAGGGCCACGCCGATCATCGCCCCGTCGAACGGGAGCTGGCCCGAGTGGTTGGCGATAAGCAGGAGCCTGCCCTCGGGGACGCGGTCCAGCCCTTCGACCTCGACCCGGAAGTAGTGCTTGTAGAGCCAGACGAGCGGGGCGATCGCGGCCACGGTGAAGTCGAGGTTGAGGCCGAAGGGGTCGACGCCGAACTCGTTCTGCGCCGCGGCGAGCCGCGACAGCCGCTCGCCCACCTCCGGCTCCATCGACAGAGTCCAGCCGCGCAGCGCGGAGACGAGGCGTTCGGAGAGGGGCACCGCGCAGAGCTATAGCACGCCCGCGGCCGAGAATCGCGCGGCCGCCTGACCGAGCGTCACGACCTCGAACTCGCTCGCGAGCCGCTTCGCGAGCAGGGTGAGCCGCTCGATCTTCCGGCCGGCCGGCAGGGCGAGGTCCCGTTGCGCGGCCGCGAGCGCCGGGCCCGCGCCGTCCGAGGCGTCCATCACGTCGATCCCGTGGAGCTCGACGTTGAGGAACGGGAGGTGGCGCACCCTCTTCCAGAGGGCGTCCACCGCGGGCCAGGGGAGGGTCGTGAGGAAGGTGCCGATGAACGGGAAGCGGGTCCAGGGCTCGACGGTGATCGGCAGCTCCCAGAGCGGGAGCCTCCCGCGCGCGTAGGGCTCGTCCGCCGCGGGACGGTACGGTCCCGTCGGGGCGAGGAGGGCGCGCGGGCGGTCGAGGATCGCCCGCGAGGGGCGGCCGGACAGCCCGCGCAGGGCCATCACCGCGGCCTTGCCGAGGTAGTAGGGCAGGGCGGGGAAGACCGACGAGTCGTAGGCGTGGCCGCTCTCGACGACCGATCGTAGGACCGTGGCCGAGAGCGTGTAGCCGGGCGCGCGAAACCCCACGGGGCGCTTGCCGGTCGCCTCGGCGATCGCCGCGGCGCCGCCCTCGACCTCCGCCTGAATCCGCGACGGGGAGAGGCGGACGAGATCGTAGGGGTGCGAGCGGGTATGGTTGCCGATCTCGTGGCCGGCGAGGGCCGCGCGGCGCAGGGCAGCGGCCGCGGAGGAGCTCGCCGGGACGTCCTCGCCGACGGCGAAGAACGTCCCGCAGATCGAGGCGGCGGCAAACAGCTCGGAGAGCCGGAGGGGGGCGAGCCTCGCGACCGCGTCGGCCCCGGCGGGATCGAGCACGGCCGGGGAGAGCCCGTGGATGGCCGCGTAATGGGCGAGGCCGTCGAGGTCGGCGTTGAGGCAGGCGATCTTCGGCACGGGGAGCCGGTCCCCGTTCTACCCGGGCGACCTCACTGGGGTAAAGAGCGGGCCCGGGGCCCCCGGGCGACGGGATGGGGAGGGGCTCGAAGGCGGCGCTCGTCCCCGCGCGCGGGTGGGGCTTCACGCCCCGCTTGCCTGCCCGCGGCCCGGCACGGTAGACCCTCGAAACCATGCGCATCGCCGTCGTCGGGACCGGGTACGTGGGGCTGGTGGCCGGGACCTGCTTTGCCGACGGGGGCAACGAGGTCCGTTGCGTGGACATCGACCCGGAGAAGGTCGCCTCGCTCTGCGCCGGGAAGATCCCCCTCTACGAGCCGGGCCTCGAAGAGCTGATGAGCCGCAACGTGCGCGAGCGGCGGCTCTCGTTCACGACCGATCTGTCCGCCGCCGTCCGCGACGCCCAGGTCGTCTTCATCGCCGTGGGCACGCCTCCCGGCGAGAACGGCGGCGCGGACCTCGCCCACGTGCTCGGCGCGGCGAGGGCCATCGGCAAGGCGATCGGGGGCTACACGGTCATCGTGGACAAGAGCACCGTGCCCGTCGGCACCGCCGACCTCGTCCGGGACGAGATCGCCAAGGTCACGAGCGTCCCCTTCGACGTGGTGAGCAACCCCGAGTTCCTGAAGGAGGGCGCGGCGGTCGACGACTTCCTGCGCCCCGATCGGATCGTGATCGGCGCCTCCGCCGAGCGGGCGCGCGGGGTCATGGAGGAGCTCTACCGGCCGTTCGTGCGCAACGAGCACCCCATCTACTTCATGGATCCGCGCAGCGCCGAGCTGACCAAGTACGCGGCGAACGCGATGCTCGCCCTGCGCATCAGCTTCGTGAACGAGCTGGCCGCGCTCTGCGAGAAGGCCGGCGCGGACGTGGACCTCGTGCGCAAGGGGCTGGGGAGCGACAAGCGGATCGGCTTCTCGTTCCTCTTCCCCGGCGTCGGCTACGGCGGGAGCTGCTTCCCGAAGGACGTGGAGGCGCTCGCCGTCAAGATGCGCGAGCACGGGCTGGAGGCGGAGCTCCTGCGCGCGGTCGCCCGGGTGAACGACCGGCAGAAGAAGCTGCTCGTCCAGAAGGCGATCCGCCACTACGGGTCGCTGGAGGGGAAGGTCTTCGCCGTCTGGGGCCTCGCGTTCAAGCCGCGGACCGACGACATGCGCGAGGCGCCGGCGATCGAGGTCATCGAAGGGCTGACCGGCAAGGGGGCGCGGGTGCGGGCCCACGACCCGGTGGCGCAGGAGAGCGCGCGGCGGATCTTCGGCAACCGCATCACGCTCTCTCCGACGCCCTACGACGCGGCCGAGGGGGCGGACGGCCTCTTCCTCGTGACGGAGTGGAACGACTTCCGGCAGCCGGACCTCGACCGGCTCATGAAGATCATGCGGTCGCCCGTGGTCTTCGACGGCCGCAACGTGTACGACCCGGCGAAGATGCGCGAGCGGGGCTTCACGTACTACGGCGTGGGCAGGCCATGAGGCGGCCGCTCTGGGTCGCCGCCGCGCTCGGCCTCTTCGCCTCCGCGTGCAACAACGACTGCTACAACCTCGCGAACAACATCTGCATGTGCTCGGCGACGCAGCAGCAGCAGCAGGCGTGCCAGGCTGCCATCGCCCTCGCGAACGGCACGGCCGTCATCGATCCGGTGACGCTCAACCATTGCACGGCGATGCTGCAGACCTGCGACTGCCGGATGCTCGCGACCAATTCGTACGCCGCCAAGGTCGCCTGCGGGTTGGCGCGCAGCGATCCGAACGACCAGGCGCTCGATCCGGGACACTGACTCCGGAGCCCGCGCCAAGGGCTGCGCTTGCGCCCTACCGGGTGAAGTTCGGGTAGAGGAGCGCCACCGCCGCGCCCTCGCCGTCGTTTTGCGGGGGGACGAAGGTGCCTGAGAGCAATGGGATGGCGCTCCCGTCCCCCGCGCCGATCGCGAGGACGTAGCGGGTCGGCGCCCAGGGGGCGTCCAGGGCGACGAACTCCCCCATCGCGGGATCGCTCCTCGAAGGCGACGCCGCGACGCTCGCCCCGGCGTCGGTCTGCGCGTAGTAGCCGAGCCACCCCGGCGCGGGGGAGAGGCCCACGGTGTAGCCGCCCAGGAAGCCGCCGTCGAGCCGGCAGTCCGGATCGAGCGTGGCGGCGCGCCCCACCCAGACGAGGTGGGCGGGATCGGGTGGGGGGCCGGCCTGCCCGCGCAGCGACGCGACGAAGCCTTCCGGGACCACGGCGTCGAGCAGCAGCGAGGCCCGGCCGTCCACGGAGGGCGAGAGCGAGAGGCCGGGGAAGTAGGTCGGGACGACGCCGGGGCCCTGCACGAGGACCGTCCACGAGCCGGGGGCGAGGTTCGCCGAGAAGCCCGGGAGGTCGCCCTGGGGCGCGACCGGGACCAGGAGGGCGCCGCCGTCGCCCTCGGGGAAGAAGGTCACCGTGCCGCCATCGAGCAGCGAATCGGCCGCCTCGGAGAAGGGGAAGAGGGCGATCACCCCGGAGAGCTCGACGACCCCGCCGTCCGCCGCGGCCCCGCAGGCCGGGCTCGCCCCTCCTCCCGGTTGCGCCACGCAGACCGCCGCCACGCAGATCTCCCCGCCGCCGCACTGCGGCGGGCCGCACTCCGGCGCGGGGACGCAGGCCTCGCTCGCCTCGTCGCAGACCGCGCCGGGGGCGCAGGAGCCGTCGGGGGCGCAAGCGGCGAGGCAGGAGCCGAGGTCGCAGGGCGCCTGCGCCGGGCAGGGCGCGCTCGTCCCATCGCAGAAGAGGACGGAGTGGTGGCCGGGGCTGCAGCCGCAGGCGGGGCCGGCCTCCTGCGGGCCCGCGTCCACGAGCGGGGCGGCGCCGGACGGCTGGCAGAGTCCGCCGGCGCAGGTGAAGCCGTCCACGCACGGGTGGTTCACGTCACAGCCCTTGCCGGAGAGGTCGAGGCTGCCGGCGACGCAGGCCGCGAGCGGCAGGAGGAGCGCGGCGGCGCGTCTGCTCCGGGGGCTCATCACGCGGCGCGGCCGCTCGCGCCTCGTCTTCGCCAAAGTCCTCGCTGAATCTTCGCGCGCTACGAGCATTCTCGGGAGCCGTCGCTTTAGAACGCGAACCAGAAGGCGGCGGAGGTGGCGCCCAGGGCCGCGGCGGTGACGTAGAGGACGTTCGCGATCGTCGCGTCCTCGATGGCGAGGGTCCGGTCCAGCGCCGCCTGGTTCTGCCAGTGCTCGGCGGCGAAGGCGCGCTCGGCCGACTGCTCCTGCACGCCGTAATCGATCGCCGCCCCGGCCGCGGCGAGGCCGAGGACCAGGAGGGCGCCGGCGACCCAGCGGTTCGCGTGGGAGGTGGGCCCGCCCGCGGCGACCTCGGGCGGCGTCCCGGACTCTCCCAGCGCCTGCGCGGGGACCGGGGCGGCCGCCGGCCCAGGCGCGGCGAGCCTCGGGGGGAGCGCGGCGGGCGCGGGGGCCGGAGGGGGGGCGCGCGGGGGGGGCGGGGACGCCCTCGCGACCTCGCCCCTCGCCCGGTCGAAGAGGCCGGCCACCTTGGGCGAGGTCCCGGCCGGGAGCGCGAGGTCGAGGTCCAGCGCGAGCCCCGAGCGGAAGGCGCGCAGGGCGGCCGCGTCGTCGCCGTCGATCGTGTCGATCAGGCCGAGGTAGACGTACGCCTCCGCCCGCCGGCGGGCGTCCGGCAGGGTGGCGGCCTGGAGCAGGGCGGCGCGAGCCGCCTCGTAGTCCATGGCCTGGTAGAGCTGCTCGCCCACGTCGAGCGGGTCGGCCATCGCCGGCAGGGCCGGCAGCAGAAGGGCGGCGGCGAGGAGGAACGCCCCGGCCGCGCAGGGTTGCTTTGCCCGCTCGCTCATGCGGATCCTGCCGCCCAGGAACGAGGCAGCGCTGCCCACCATCCTCGAACGCTACCACCTCCAACGCAAGATTGCGACCCGGGCCCTGATCCGTCGACAAGGGCGCATCGACTTCTGGGGCCAAGAGTGAAGCTCGGGGATGCACCGGTCGCTGCGGTCCTCACCGTACAACCATCGTACGGTTCCGGTCCTCGCTCCGTCTGCTCTGGGGCGAGGAGCGAAGCTTTGGAGCATGCACCTTATCTCGCCGGCCGGCCGCGCCTCACACGGGGTGATCGCTTCTTACGGGCGGCTTAGCCGGGATCGGTCCGGAGGTTCATGCCCACCGTCCGAGCGCTCCGCGGCCCCGTCCGAGTTCTCCAAGGCTCCGTCCGCAGCCTCCAAGGCTCCGTCCGCAGCCTCCAAGGCTCCGTCCGCAGCCTCCAGGGCCCCGTCCGCAGCCTCCGGGGCTCCGTCCGCAGCCTCCGGGCTTCCGTCCGCAGCCTCCGGGCTTCCGTCCGGCGGCGCCGCGGCTCCGATCGCGTCGGACGGCCCCTCGTCCGGTGGCGTGGGGCCTTCGTCGATGGCCCCCAAGCCTCCGTCCGAGCCGCTGAAGCTTCCGTCGGGACCGGACGAGCCTCCGTCCGCGCCGGACGAAGCCTCGTCCACCGCGGACGGAGCGCTCCCGAGCGCGGACGAGGGTCCGCCGCCGCGGGACGGGGCTCCGTCCGCGCCGGACGGAGGTCCCACGGCACGAGACGGAGGCCCCACGGCACGAGACGGAGGCCCCACGGCACGAGACGGAGCTCCGGCGGCGGCGGCCGGTGCCGCGGCCGGTGCAACCGTTCGTCTTCGCGGCCCCAAGCGCTCTCCGCCCAATTTCCTGGGGGCGCACTCACCGCGCTGTTCCTTGCCCGCCGCAAGGCGTTCCGCCCTCCGCCGAGCGCCTGGACGTGCCGCCCGGGCAACTCACGCTCGCTCCACGCCCGTTTGCCGCCAGGCGTCCCCGCGGCGTCGGCGACCTCGCCCCGCCTCCAGCCGGGGCTCCTCACCACGTTGTTCTTCCTGTCACGCTTTTCGGCGGCCAGGCGACCTTGGCTAATTGAAGGCCGCAGCAGAGGCCGTGGCAGTCCAGGGCGCCGGAATGGGTCTTCAGCCGGCAGACGAGCCGGACGTCGTCCTGGACCGGGTAC